>NZ_JBEXMD010000026.1:0-145400 GCF_040610315.1 Amycolatopsis sp. NPDC004169 | reverse complement strand
TTGTCAAGGCGGGAAAGCGTGCCTTGACAAACCCACCCGGCGGCTGAACAGATAGCAGGGATGAGGGGCGGGGGAGGTCTGGTGAGGTGGTTGGTTGCCTTGCGTTACCGGCCGCCGGTTTGCATCCGCCGTTCGGCCGCCGGTTCACGCCGTGGGCTCGGCCGCCGGTTCGCGTCGTGGGTTCGGCCGCCGGTCTGCGTTGTGGGGTCCGGCTGTCGGTTCCTGTCGACGAATTCGACCCTGGCGATCGGCTTGGGCTGCCGTCGTGGCTGACTCCGCGTGACCTGCCGGGCCTCAGCGTGAACGGGATTTGCCCCCTCCGCCCCTAGCTGTCCACCCATGACCATGCGTACAAAGGACGAAAGAGGTGATGGCGGATGGTGGTGCGGCCCGGGATGCGGCGCCGGTGGGCGGTCGTTGCCGCCCTTGCCGTTGTGCTCGTCTCTGCTCCCTCCGTGATCTCCGCCCTCGCCCCGGCTGGCGCCGCCGTCGATCCGCAGCGGCTGCGCGATCTCGTCCTGGCCTCCGCCGGCAAGCCGTACCAGGGTTATGCCGAAAGCTCCGGCTCTCTCGCTCTCCCCGAGCTGCCGAACCTCGGGGCCGTCACCGCCCTCTTCTCCATGCGGACGCCGATGCGTGCGTGGTACGCCGGGCCGGATCGGTATCGGGTTGACATTCTCGGGACCGCCGGTGAGCACGATGTCTACCGGTTGCCCGATGGGGAGTACACCTGGGACTACGGCGACAACACGCTCACCGAGCTGATCGGCGAGCCCGGGCTTCGGCTGCCTCGGGCCGGGGACCTGCTGCCGCCCGAGCTGGCCCGGCGGGTTCTTCGGGCCGCCGCCGGGGATGCGGTCAGCTCGCTGCCCGGGCGGAATGTTGCCGGCGTCGCCGCGTCCGGGGTGCGGCTCGTGCCCGCCGATCCGGACACCACCATCGGCCGTGTTGATGTCTGGGCGGATCCCGGTACCGGGGTTGCGGTGCGGGTCGAAGTCACCGCCCGGGGGCAGCAGGCGCCGATCCTGGTGACCGAATTCCAGCAGCTCGAGCAGACGATGCCGGTCGTCGAGGCGCCGCGGCCTGCTCTCGGGTCCGGGTTCAACGTCACCAGTGCTCCCGACGTCGCCGACACGCTTGGGGCCTTCAGCCAGGTTCCGCTGCCCTCTTCGCTCGGTGGGCGGCCCGTGGTTTCGGAGAACTTCGGGGGTGTGCAGGGCGCCGCTCTCTACGGGCGGGGGTTGGCCGCCTTTGCCGTGATCGCCGTTCCGCGGACGGTGGCGAACGCTGCGGGCGATGCCGCCGGGAAGGCCGGTGGGGCGCAGGTCAAGCTGGCCGCGGGGAGCGTTGTCCAGCTGTCGATCACGCCTCTTTCACTGGGCATCGTGCGGTCTTCGGTGTCCCGCCGGTCCTACCTGCTGGCCGGGACCGTGACGCCCGCCGTGCTGAAGTCCGTGGCCGATGAGCTGTCGCGGCTGCGCCGGAGCGGCCCGTGATCGTCACGCGTGCGCTGACCAAGCGCTACGGCCGCACGGTCGCCGTCGACGCCGTCGACCTCGATGTCCGGGAAGGCGACCGCTACGGCTTTCTCGGTCCCAACGGCTCGGGCAAGACCACGCTCGTCCGGATGCTGCTCGGGCTGGTCTACGCCACTTCCGGGGAGATCGAGGTGCTCGGGAAAGCCGTGCCGAAGCGGGTCGCCGAGGTGCTGCCCGAAGTCGGCGCGCTCGTCGAGGGCCCGGCCGCGTACCCGCACCTGTCCGGGCGCCGGAACCTCGCGCTGCTCGACGCCGCCGGGCGCGGGGGTGGGCGGAGGACGCGCCGTCGTCGGATCGACGAAGCCCTCGACCAGGTCGGGCTGGGCGGGGTCGACCAGCGGCCGGTCAAGGCGTACTCGCTCGGCATGCGGCAACGGCTCGGGCTCGCCGGTGCACTGCTGCGGAGGCCGCGGCTGCTGGTCCTCGACGAGCCGACCAACGGCCTCGACCCGCAGGGCATCAAGGAGATCCGCGAGCTGCTGGTCGAGCTGAACGCGGGCGGCACCACGGTCTTCCTGTCCAGCCACCTGCTGGCCGAGGTGGAACAGCTGTGCACGCGCGTCGGCGTCGTCGACCGCGGCCGGCTCGTGCTGCAGGAGGACCTGGCCACGCTGCGGGCGGCCACCGGCCGGATCCTGGTCGGCACGCCGGACCCGGCCGAGGCGGCCGCGGTGCTCGACGGGCAGCTCGAAGCCCGCGACGGCGACCGGCTGGTCATCCGGCACGGCGACCCCGCGGCGCTGAATGCGCTGCTCGTCGAAGCGGGGGTGCGGGTGACGTCGATCCACGCCGAGCAGCGGACGCTGGAACAGGTCGTCCTCGACGTGACGGGCCCGGGCTCGGACCGGTTCGGGGCGGCCGGATGATCGGCGTCGAACTGCGGAAGCTCGCGCTGCGGCCGCGGGTCTGGTTCAGCGTGCTGCTGCTGTGCCTGCTGCCCGCGATCGTCGGCGTCTTCCTGGCCACGGCCGACTTCGCGCCGCCGCCGGGGCAGGGCGGGGCGTTCCTCTCGGCGGTCGTCTCCGACGGCGCGTTGTTCCCGGCCGCCGCGCTCGCCCTGGTGCTGCCGCTGTTCCTGCCGATCGCGGTCGCCGTCACCGCCGGCGACGCGATCGCCGGCGAAGCCGCCACCGGCACCCTGCGTTACCTGCTGGTGCGGCCGGCCGGCCGCACCCGGTTGCTCGGCGCCAAGATGGTGGCGCTGGCCGTGTACGTCACCGCCGCGATCGTCATCGTCGTGCTGACGTCGCTGGTGCTCGGGGTGATCCTGTTCGGCACCGGCGGCAACCCCGGCGTCGCGGGTCCGGGCGGGCAGCCGGCCGGCGTGACGTCGCTTTCGGGGCAGTCGCTCAGCTCGTCCGCGCTGGGCCTGCGGCTGCTGGGCGCGGTGTCCTACATCGTCGTGTCGATGCTCGGGTTCGCGGCGATCACCGTCTTCCTCTCGACGGTGTCCGACTCGGCGCTGGGGGCCGCGCTGGGCGGGCTGGCGGTGCTCATCACCAGCACGGTGCTGGAGACCCTGGACGCGGCCGCGTCCGTGCGGCCCTTCCTGCCGACGCACTACTGGCTGGCCTGGATCGACTTCTTCCGCGATCCCGTGCTGTGGCGCAACATCGACCACGGGCTGCTGCTGCAGGCCGGCTACATCGTGGTGTTCTTCGGGGCCGCGTGGGCGAACTTCGCGACCAAGGACGTCACGAGCTGAGGCACTCCGCCGGCGCTTCGAGCGGGGCGGTGCCGAGGGCCTGCAGGACGATCTCGGTGACGGCGGGGTCGGTGGGCAGGTCGCCGTGGCCGGCCGCGTTGCCGGGACAGACCTCCTGCAGCACGACGTTGACCGCGCCCTCGACGCGGGCCGAGTCCGGCGGCGTCACCGTCTCGTCGCGTTCGGTCCAGAGCGACAGCCACGGCAGTCCCGGCGGGAGCGGCTGCTTGGCCAGCTCCTGCAGGAGGCTGCTGCCCGAGGCGAGCTGGACGCACGCGGTGGGACAGCCGCCGGGGACCAGCGCGCCGCCCGCCGTGGCCAGGCCGGTGCCGTGCATCGGCGCGCCGAGCGTGACGACCCGCCGGGCCTGGTGCGCGCCGCCTTCCCGGCCGACCCACAGCCGCGCGACGACCCCGCCTGCCGAGTAGCCGACGACGTCGACCGAGGGTGCGCCTTGTTCGTACGCCTTCTCGACGGCTTCGGCGAGGACGGCGGCCTGTTCGCCGAGGTCACCGGTGCCGTCGCCGGCCAGGGTGAGCACCTCGGCGGACCGGCCGGTGGCCTGCCGGATCCGCTCGGCGAGCACTTCCAGGGCGCCCCGGCCGCCGCCGTAGCCGGGGACGAGCAGGACCGGACCGGGCTTGTTCTGGTCCGGCGTCCCGGCTTCGGGAGCGGCTTTCGCGCCGGAGGTGGCGAGGACGGTCGCGACGACCACGGCCACCACGGCCACGGCGACGCTGCTCAGCATCAGCCGCCGCCGCGGGCTGAGCCCGCTCCACCAAGCCGTGATCCGCACGGTTCCATGATGACCCGGGTCGCGTTCGGTGGGCGTGCTGGAAGCCGGATCTCGCGTGATCGGCGGCGGGATCCGCGTGAGCGAGCCCGGATCTCGCGTGATTGCGGGCGGGGTTACTGCTGGGTGCGTTGCTTGGCGTTGAAGCGGGCCTTCTTCTGGCGGTTGCCGCACGTGTTCATGTCGCACCAGCGGCGGGTGCGGCTCTGGCTGGTGTCGAAGAACGCGGCCTGGCAGGTCGGGGAGGCGCAGAGGGCGAGTTTGCCGTCGCGTTCGCCGGAGAGGATCGCGATGGCGTCGGCGGCGATCACGCCGAGGGCGTCCTCGACGGGGGAGTCCGGGCCGAGCCGCCACGCCCGCGTGCCGTCGGGGGTCAGGACGGCCGACGCCCGCCCGGCGAGGCTGCGGTCGTTGATGATCCGGACCGCCGTCGCCGGAAGAGGTTCCCGGCGGGCGGCCGCGGTGGCGGCGGCGTGGATCGACTCCCGCAGTTCCCGGGCGAGGTCGAGCTGCGCGGCGGTGCAGGAGTCCACCGCGAGGCCGCTGACCGCCAGCCAGTCGGCGAGGCGCTGCGGCGTGGGGATGCGCTCGACGGCGTCGCCGCACCGCTCGGTCAGCGTCGCCGTGAAGCTGGTCGCCAGCTCGGTGCCGAGGCGGAAGTCGGGGAACACAGCGCGCATGGAACCAGCTTAGCCGGTTGCTCGACGGGGCGGGGTCGTGTTAGAACCGTCTTAGCCGGTTCATTGACGACGAGGAGGTCCCATGCCCTGTCTCACCAGCGACGTGCAGCCGTTCGAAGCCCACGCCACCGACGCCGACCTCGGCGAACTCCGGGCGCGGCTGGCCGCGGCGCGGCTGCCGGAAGCCGAAACGGTCCGCGGCACCGGGCGCGGCCGGTGGGACCAGGGCGTCCCGCTCGCCGACCTCACCGACCTGCTGGAGTACTGGCGCACCGGCTACGACTGGCGGGCGTTCGAAGCGCGGCTCGACCGGATCGGCCAGTTCCGCACGACCATCGACGGCCTGGGCATCCACTTCCTGCACCGCCGGTCCCCGCGGCCGGACGCCACGCCGCTGGTCCTCACGCACGGCTGGCCGGGCAGCGTCGCCGAGTTCGTCGACGTGGTCGACGAGCTGGCCGACCCGGCGGACGCCGGCGCACCGGCGTTCCACGTCGTGGTGCCCTCGCTGCCGGGATTCGGGTACAGCGACAAGCCCGCCACCACCGGCTGGGGCACGGAGAAGATCGCGGCCGCCTGGGTGGAGCTGATGGGCAGGCTCGGCTACGACCGGTTCGCCGCCCACGGCGGCGATTGGGGCGGCAACATCACCACGGTCCTCGGCGGCCGGTTCCCGGAGCACGTGCTCGGCATCCATTCGACGTTCGCGGCGGGTCTGCCCGGGGCGGCCACGGACGGGCTGACCGCGACCGAACGCCGGTGGGCGGAGGAAACCCACCACTTCTGGCGCCACCGCGCGGCGTACGCGAAGCAGCAGGCGACCCGGCCGCAGACCATCGGCTACGCGCTCCTCGACTCCCCGGCCGGGCTGCTCGCCTGGATCCTCGACAAGTTCGCCGAGTGGTCGGACACCGCCGACAGCCCGTTCGAGACGATCTCCCGCGACCGCGTCCTGGACGACGTCACCCTGTACTGGCTGACCCGCAGCGGTGCCTCGGCGGCCCGGATCTACTACGAGAGCCACAATGCACTGGACCCGGACCTGCGGGTCGACGTCCCGGCCGCGATCACCATGTACCCCCGCGACATCGAGAAGTGCCCGCGGCCGTTGGCGCAGGAGCGGTACCGCCAGATCGTCCGGTGGCGGGCGCCGGAGGCCGGGGGCCACTTCCCGTCGCTGGAGGTGCCGGGGTACTTCGTCGGGGACTTGCGGGAGGGACTCGCGGCCGTGCTGGCCGCTCAGCCGGCGCCGTAACAGACGTAGCTGAACGCGGCGGGGGAGTCCGGGAGCTCGGCCTGGGCGCGGGCCAGTGCCGCGGCCGGGGTCAGGCCCGATGCCAGGTGGCGGTGGTGGCGGACCATCAGCGCGCGGCCGGCGTCGTCCGGGATCGGCAGGACCGTGGCCACCAGGCTCGTCGTGCCCAGTGCCAGCAGGGCCGAGGCCAGGCCCAGCAGCTCGTCGCCCGCGTGGATCGCCGAGCGGCCCGAGTCGCAGCCCGACAGCACCACCTGGCGCGGCGGGCGGGCCAGCCGTTCCAGGTCGTACACCGTCAGGGGGCCGTCGGCGAGCCGCAGCGCCGAGAACAGCGGGTTGTCCGTGCGGAACACCCCGTGCGCGGCGAGGTGGCCGAGCGCGGCGCCGTCGAGCGCGGCGAGCACCGGCTCGACCCGCGCGTTCCGGCCGGTGAACCGCCGGGCTCCGGGGTAGCGGCGGGCCAGCGCGGCGGCTTCCGCGGCGGCCTGCGGGAGCCCTGGACCGGCCACGACGACGTGGTCGCCGCCGCCCCCGCCCGGTGCGGTCGCCGCGCGGTGCCACAGCGCCGCCGACGGCGCCAGTGACACCGGACGTCCGTGGCAGCCCGGCAGCGCCGGCCACGGCAGCTCGTGCAGCCGCCCGGTCGGCACGATCACCAGCGGGCCGTCGCCGAGGGCGAGCGGGGCGAGCAGCAGGTCGTCGAGGCGGCGGGCGGTCCGCGCGGCGAGCCCGGCGAACGAACCGAGCCCGAACGCCGACCGCCGCAGGGCGAACCGCAGCTCGTCCAGGCGTTCTGCGGCTTCGGCCACCGGGCCCAGCGTGCACCGCCGCAGCCGGCCGCCGCCGAGGACGAGGGCCGTCAGCCGCCCGTCCAGTTCGAGGTACTCCACCAGTGTGGCCGGGCCCAGTGCTGCGGCGAGCTCGGCGCGCGAAGGGAGTTGTGAGTCCTCAGTGGACAGTCCAGGGGCGTGTCGGGCGCGGTCACGCACGGCCTTCTCCAGCCGGGCCTGCCGGCGCAGCAGGGCCGGCGCCTGGCCGGGGTCGGCGGCGAGGTCGACGGCGGTCTGGCGCAACGCCGCGAGGTCCGCGGCCAAGCCCTCGTCGTCCGGCGGCCGCGCGGGCCGCAGCCGCAGCGCACCGGCGTGCCGGTGTTCCGCCCACCGCAGCACGGCGTCCGGGTGGCCCGCTTCGACGGCGAGCCGCAGCCCCAGCTCGGTCAGCTCGCTCGCGTGGCCGGACGCGTGGGCGCGCAGCTCGCTCGCGCCCAGCCCGGCCCGGAACCGGCCGATCACCCGGACCCCGGCGCGCACCGCGGCGCCCGCGCCCCGGCGGTCGCCGTCGACCAGCCGCAGCAACGCCGTCGCGTGCCAGGCGCGGGCCCGCAGCTCGGCCGGCCCGCCGCGCCCGGCCCGGCCGACGGCCGTCAGTTCCGCGGCCGCGATCGCCGGACGGCCCAGTTCGAGCGCCAGCGCCGCGACGATCAGCCGGGCGTCCAGTGCCGGGACCACCCAGCCCGCGTCGGTCAGCGCCGCCACCGTGCGCTGTCCGGAGCGGAGCATCGCCGTCGTGCGGAGCCCGCTGTCGCGGCGGGCCCGCAGGGCCAGGTAGCCGCCGAGCGCGGCCCAGCCCGGCCGGTGCTGGCGCGCCGCGGACCGCTGCGCCAGTGAGGCTTCGCGCAACGCCGTTTCCGGGTCGCCGTCCAGGAGCGCGACCTTCGCGAGCAACAGCCGCGCCTGGACGAGGTCGACGGCGTTGCGCCGGCGTTCGTAGTCGGCGACGGCGGCCGTCGCGGCTTCGCGTGCTTCGGCGATCAGGCGGACGGAGAGCAGCGTTTCGGCGCGTTCGATCGGGAGCAGGCCCTGGTCGGTCCCGGCCTCTTCGTAGCGCGACGCGGCTTCGTCGTATGCGGCGAGCGCGGCCGGGACGTCCCCGCGGACGGTGGCGGCGAGCCCGCGGTTCTGCCACACCATCGCGGTCCGTCCGATGTGGCCGGTCGCGGCAAAGCCGAGTTCGGCGCGGCGCAGGTCCTCCTCGGCGCCCCGCCAGTCGCCGAGCCGGGCCAGCACGATGCTGCGGTTGGTGCGGATGGTGGCCTCGACGAGGTCGTCGCCGCCGGCCGCCCGCAGCGTGTCGAGCGCGGCCGCGAACTCGGCGGCGGCGGCACCGAACCGGCTGATTTCGGTGAGCACGACGGCCCGCTGCATGCGCAGCCGCGCCGCCGCCGTCCCGGTCAGCTCCGGCATCGCGAGGTCCAGCTCGCGCAGGGCTTCGGCGGTGCGGCCGGTCAGCGTCAGCACGTAACCGAGCACCCCGCGGGTCTGGGCGGCCCGTTCGCGCAGCCCGGCACCGCCGGCCAGCCGGACCGCGGTGCGCAGCCGGGTTTCGGCCTCGGCGAGCCGCCCGGTGGCCACGCCGGCGATGCCGAGCGCGTGCTCGGCGACGGCGGCGGCCTCGGCGTGGCCGTCGGCTTCGGCGAGCGCGGCCCCGGCCAGCGCCCGCGCCCTGGCGGGTGCGGTGAAGGCGAGATCGGCGGCCGCGACGGCCTTGGCCAGCGGCCCGGTCACGGCTTGTGCCTGTCCGATCCGGCCGAAAGCAGGCCGGCCCCCACGCGGCACGGAACCGTCTTCGCCAAATCACCCGGCCGTGGCTGTGGCCGGATCGATACCCGTCGACGCAGTATCAGATGGAGGGGTTCGCGGATCGGGTCACCGACCCGTTCACCCATGACCGGTCCCGGAGGGGGACACATGACGCGATACCGCCATCGAGCAGGCGAACTGCTGGTCCATGCCGACGATTGTGCCGCGATCCACGCCGAACTGGCAGAGTTCGGCTACCACCCGGCCGGGGGGACCGGCGCGCTGCGCCGCTTCACCGGCAGCCGTCCGGTGCCCGAGGTGCTCGCCGCCCTCGGCCCCGGCGGCGCGAGCCCGAACCACCTGTTCGGGCTCGACCGCATCATCTGGAACGACCTGCGCCCGAAATCGACCTGGGACACGTTGGACCTCACTCCGGCGGGGGACATCTCGCTGCGGGTGGGCGTGATCGACACGGGCATCGTCCTGCGCGACGGGGTGCCGCACGAGTTCCTCCGGGAGCGCGTGTGCTTCGAACCCGAGGACACCGCCCGCGTGGTGTACGACGAGCACGGCAACCCGGCCGGCTCGGCAGCCCACGGCTCGTTCGTCGCCGGAGTGGTGCTGAAGCAGGTGCCGCCCGAAGTCGGCGTCCGGATGAAGGGCGCGATCGACGAGGAGAGCGGGGACGTCGAAGACCTCGCGGTCGCGAACGCCATCGACGCGCTGAACGCCGAGGGCATCACCTTGATCAACCTGTCCTTCTCGGGCGCGACCTGGGAAGACAAGCCGCCGAAAGCGATCGAAGACGCCTTGCGGCGGTTGCCGCAGCACGCAGTTGTGGTGGCTTCGGCCGGGAACCGCGGAACCCGGCAGCGGGTCTACCCGGCGGGCTTCAAGCTGGCCGCCACCGTGGGTGGCCGGCCCGACGAGGACCACGTCAAGGTGGTCGCGGTCGGCTCCGTCGACACTTCGCACGACCCGGCCAAGCCGCCCGTCGCGGACTTCAGCAACTTCGGGCCGTGGATCTCCGCCTACGCCAACGGTGTCGATGTGACCGGGCCGTACTTCTGGCCGGGGTGCCCGGCGCAGCGGCACTCCGACGAGCCGGACTTCAACGGCTACGCGGTCTGGAGCGGCACCTCGTTCTCGGCCGCCATCGTGACCGGGCAGATCGCGGCGAAGATGCACGAGACCCGTGGTTCGGCGCGCGCCGCGGCCGACGCCCTGCTGAACGACGCCGAGAAGATCTGCGTCTGGGACGTCAACGGCAAGCTCGAGCGGCCCTTCGTCCGGGGCGTGCCCGAGCCGGGCGAGTGAGCTAGAGGCTCGCCCAGCCGGTGGTGACCGCCGTGCCGTCCGCGGCGGTCACCGTCACCCGGGTTGCGCCTCTCGGCAGGCCCGCCGCCGTGAACCAGCCTTCGTCGCCGATCGGGCGGATGTGCCGCTCGCCTGCCACCTCGATCACCGCTTCGCCGGTGGCGCCGGTGATCAACCCGCGCAGCGCCACCCGGCCGCCCGCGTACTCCACCTGCAGCTCCACCGACACCCGCGCCGACTCGAACGACAGCAGGCGTACGTCTTCTCCGTCCGCGCGGACCGCGGCTGCTTCCGCCAGGTCCGAGTCGAACGCCAGGTCCGCCAGCTCCGCGTCGAGGTCGCGCGTGCCCAGGGCCGCGCGGGCCTGCCGGAGCACCAGGTCCGGTACCGGGTCCGCCTGCTCCGCGGCCGCGCGCAGGACGTCCATGAGCTCGTCGTCGGTCGTCACGTGCGGTCCTCCGTTCCGAGCCCGGCCTGGCCGGCCCGCTCGCGCAGCCGGCCGAGGCAGCGCTGGCGGGTCGGGCCGATGCTGCCGACCGGCATGTCGAGGGCCTCCGCCACCTCCGCGTACGACGGCGGGGGCGTCGCCATCAGCACGCGCAGCAGCCGGCGGCACTGGTCCGACAGCTTGTCCAGCGCGCGCCAGAGGGCCGCGTCCCGCTCGCTGAGCAGCAGGGCCGCGTCGACGCCCGCACCGGAGGAGGGCTCGTTCTGCCAGACCTGGTCGTCGGTCGGGCGCTCGCGGTCGGTGTGGCGGAGCCGGCGCAGGCACTCGTGCCGGGTGGTGGTGCCCAGCCAGCCGGGCAGCCGCTCCGGGTCCTTGATGCGGCCGAGGTTCTCGACGAGCTTCAGCCAGGTCGTCTGGACGACGTCGGCCGCGTCGGCGTCGGACAGCCGGTGGGCGCGGGCGACCGACCAGAGCAGGCTGGCGTACCGGTCGACGAGGGCGTCCCACGCCGCCTGGTCGCCGCGTGCGGCCGCCTCGAGCAGGCTCGTGGTGTCCACTTCACCTCCCCTTGACCCGCTCAGCCTAGCCAACAGCAGCCCTTCGGACCCGTACGCCATCGGGGGACTCCTTCGCGTCTTCCCCCCGCTCAGCCGATCCGGTGAGAGCGCCGGAAATACCTGAACCACCGGGGCGGCGGGCGCCGTGTGCCCGGTGGGAGCGGTGGAGACGGATCGGGGTGAGCCGGTCGTGCGGATCGTGGTGCTCGTCGTGCTGGTGGTGGAACTGGTCGCCTGCGGACGGCCGGTCGTGGAGGTGGAGGGCCGGGCGGTGCCGGTGCCGGTGCGCACCGGCGTGTCCGCGGGCGAGCTGCTCGGGGACACCCCGGTGGCACCGGTCGTCGTGAAGCTCTAGTTGAACGGGTCGAGGGTCAGGTAGGCCGTCGCCGGGTTGCCGTCGTTGACCAGGGACTCGTGGTGGCCGACGTCGTCGAACGCGAAGGCGTAGGCCTTGCCGTCGGCCATCTGCGCGTGGATCGAGCGCGCGTAGTGGTTGGTGACGGCGTCCTGGTAGAAGCCCGCCGAGCTGCTGTCCGGCTGGTTCGCGTTGGTCAGCAGCGTCGAGCGATTGAAGCCCGCGCAGAGCGTGCGCGAGATCTGGCCGCGGACGTCGTTCGGCGCGTCGAGGTTCTTGTAGCAGCCGAAAACGCTGTCGGAGTCCGGCTTCTGGAACGCCGTCACGAAGCCGCCGGAGGTGTTCGTGAAGTTCATGGTGCTACCGGAAACCCGGCCGTAGTACTTCACGTTCGGCTGGTCGGCCACCGGCGTCACGGTCAGCGTCGACGAGCTGTACTTCGTCCAGACGCGGTTGATGTAGTCCTGCAGCGCGGTCGCGGGCAGCGCGCCGGCCTCGATGCCGTGGGAGGGGGCCAGCGCACGCAGGACCGTGCCGTCGGAGCGGGTGCGGATGAGGTTGGCCCAGCCACCCGGCTGGCTGCGCAGCGACGAGTAGAAACCGTTGTAGCCACCCGGTTTCAGGTGCCCGGTGCTCCTCGTGGTGCCGCCGGCGGGCTGCACGCCGACCGCGTACGGCGCGGAGAACATGTCCACCTGGGTGCTGTTGAGCCACAGGCCGCCGTCGTTGAGCGTGTACTCGGACCAGTTGAAGAGGATGTTCGCGTTCGGGTCGGACGGGTTCTGGACCGCCGGCTGGACCAGGCCGCCGGTGGCGAGCTTGAAGACCAGCTTCTGCCCGTAGGAGAAGTAGATCCGGCCGGAGAACTTCGGGAGCCGGATGGTGATCGACTGGCCGTTGGCCGGGCCGGGGATCGACGCGTCGGGCGCCGGGATCGGCGGTACCGCGCCGCCGGGCCAGGCGTGGAACGTGCCGTTGGCGTCGGCCCAGCCCTGCTGCCCGGTCGCCAGGTTGGTGCCCAGGTCGTAGAGGTAGACCGGATCGCTGCGGCCGGAGTTGTTGGTGATCTTCAGCGGGATCGTGGCCGGGACCGCTTCGGCGGCGGGGGCGGTCGCGGCGGCCACCGCGAGTGCCGCGGCCAGCACCGCAAGCCGTTGCCGGACGGACGTCTTCGTGCGCACGGGCGCCTCCTCGTCGAGGCCGATGATCGCAAGTTGTTCAGACCATTTCAGCGTCGGTGGCCCGGCGAGTGGTTGTCAAAGGCTGATAATTATCAGCCCCCGTCCGGACCAACGGCCGTCGCTGCGCGGCGACGACGGCGCCCAGCACGATCACCGCGCCCAGCAGCTGCCACGGCGTCAGCCGCTGGCCGAGGACGAGCCAGCCGAGCAGGGTGGCGACGACCGGGCTCAGCAGGCCGAGGAACGTCACGTGGGTGGCCGGCAGCGCGCGGATCCCGCGGAACCACAGTGCGTAGGCGAACGCGGCGCCGATCAGCGCGAGGTAGGCGTACCCGGCGAGGTTCGCCCCGGTCGGCGACGCAGGCGGCGCGCCTTCGACGGCCAGCGCGACCGGCACGAGCACCAGACCGCCCGCGACGAGCTGCCAGCCCGTCGTCGCCAGCAGCGGCGCGGGGGACGTCCAGCGCTTGCTCAGCACGACACCGGTGGCCATCACGACCGCGCCGCCGGCCGCGGCGGCGACGCCGATCGCGTCGAGCCGCGCGCTCGACTGCAGGACCAGCAGGCTGACGCCGGCCACCCCGGCGACGCCCGCGAGCACCGTCCGCCGGGTCAGGCGTTCGCCGAGCAGGCCGGTGGACAGGCCCGCGACCAGCAGTGGCTGCAGGGCGCCGAGGGTGGCGGCGACCCCGCCGGGCAGCCGGTAGGCGGCGACGAACAGCAGGGCGAGGAAGGCGCCGATGTTCAGCGTGCCGAGCACCAGCGAGCGCCACCACCAGTCGCCCTTCGGCAGCCGCCGGGTGAGGGCGACCAGCAGCAGGCCGGCGGGCAGCGCTCGGATGACGGCGGCGAGCAGCGGGCGGTCGGGCGGCAGGAACTCGGTGGTGACGAGGTAGGTGGTGCCCCAGATGGCCGGGGCGAGGGCGGTGAGGAGCAGCTGTTTGTTTAGCACTAAGGCAGATTAGCTCAGTGCTAAGGTAGATGGCTACCCTTTCGCTTACCGCTAAGGCATCGGTTACGCTGTGGCGATGGCCGATCACGTGGACCGGGTACTGGCGCAGTGGCACGCCGAGCGCCCCGACCTCGACGTCTCCCCGATGGCCGTGATCGGCCGGCTGTCCCGCCTGAGCGCGCTGGTCGACGCGGAGCTGCGCCGCACGTTCGCCCGCCACGGCCTGGACCGCGCGACCTTCGACGTCCTCGCGACCCTGCGCCGCAGCGGGCCGCCGTACCGGCTGACCCCGACGGAGCTGATGCGCTCGGCGATGGTGACGTCCGGGGCGATCACCCAGCGGCTGGACAAGATGGAGGCGCGGGGGCTGGTCGAGCGCACGCCGAACGAGGCGGACGGCCGGGGGGTCCGGGTGCAGCTGACCGAGGCCGGTGGGGAGCTGATCGACCGCGCGCTGCCCGAGCACGTCGAGACTGAACACCGCATCCTGGCCGCCTTGGGCACCGGCGAGCGCGAGGAGCTGGCGTCGACGTTGCGGACGCTGCTGGAGAGCCTGGGCGGCTCGGTGTCCTAGGAGATCCGGCGCACCGGCTCGCTGTCCAGCAGCGAGTCCAGGTCGATCCGGCCGCCCGCCGCGGCCAGCACCGCGTCGACCGCCAGGTCGACGTCGAGCTTGCGGCCGTGCTGGTCGGCGTACGCACGCATCAGGTTCCCGATGTGGCGCTCCGGGTTGCGCCACGACGGCCACCGCAGGGACGCCTGCTTCGCCAGCTTCGTGAAGTTCGACTGGCGGACCGTCGCCTCCAGCAGCCACTCGAGGTAGACGCGCATCGCGTGGAACGCGGTGTGGGCCGGGGTCGCCACCGGGCCGTGGCCGGGGACCAGCGTCCGCGGGCGGAAGGTGTCCTGGAGCCAGTCGAGCGCGTCGAGCCAGCCGGGGATCGAGCCGTGCACCGCCATCGGGGTGTCGCCGATGTACACCAGGTCGCCGGTGAACAGCGTGCTCGACCGCGGCTCGTGCACCACCAGGTCGCCCGCCGTGTGCGCGACACCGGGGACCGCGACGACGTCGACCTTCGCGTCGCCCAGGTCCAGCTCGTGCCAGCCGGTCACCGGGTGGACCGCCTCGGGCGACGGTGGCTCGAGCACGCCCCAGCGCGTGTACGTGAAGACGTTGCCGTAGGTCTGCGGGCCGGCCTTGACCAGGTCGAGGCTGCCGGGCGCGGCCAGTGCCGAGCCGCCGTCGCGGAGGGCGACGCCGAGTCCGTTGTGGTGTTCGCCGTGCGCGTGCGTGATGGCGACCGTGAGCTCCTGGTCGCCCGCGTACTTGCGGACGTCACGGACCAGCTCCAGGGTCGCCTGCTCGGTGCCGCAGGTGTCGATCAGCACGACGCCTTCGGTGCCTTGGATCCAGCCGCTGTTCGCGACGAACCACTCGGCCGGGCTCTTCACGTACGCCACCACGCCCGGCCGTGCGTGCCGGAGCGGGACGATGTTCGATCTGACGGCCGGCATGGCTTCCTCCCCTGAACGGACGATGCGGTTAACGACGGTGACCGGGTGAGGTTGCGCGGTTTCTCCCGGAATGTTCGCCCGAATTTCGGTCGGCCGACCGGTCGAGAATTTTTCGGATTCTCCGCGGGGCAGGGTCTTGACAGTCGATCACGACCGTCCATACTGGTATATACCTTTATGGGAGGGTCCGGGAGAAAAATCCAGGGGGACTTCGCGCTCGTGGGCCGACGGAAGGTCTGAGGGGTCCTTCCGTCGGCCGCGCGAAGGCCGGTCACCGGCAGTGTTGACACAGATACTGGTACGAACCAGTATGACTCCTGCCGGCCGGGAGGAGAACTATGGCGGGGGCACACGTCCGGATCGACAACCGGCTCATCCACGGTCAGGTCACCGTCGCCTGGACTCGCCGCCTCGGCGTGCGCCGGCTGGTGGTCTGCAACGACGACGTCGCCGCCGACGACCTCCAGCGGATGCTGCTCCCGCAGGCCGCGCGGGGACTGCCCACCGACGTGCTGACGGTCGAGGCCACCCTGGCCGCCGAGGCCGGCGCGGAGGTCATGATCGTCGTCAAGGACCCGGCGGACGCCTTCCGCCTGGTCGAGGGCGGCCTGCGGCCCGAGGTGGTCAACGTCGGCAACGTCGCGCCCCGGCCGGGCCCCGCCTACACCATGGTCACCCGGTCGGTCGCGGTCACCGCGGACGAAGCCGATGCCTACCGCAAGCTGGCCGCCGCGGGCGTCCCGCTGGTCACCCAGCTGCTGCCACAGGACAAGCCCGCCGAATTCGTCCCGCTGCTCGACCGGAAAGGGCTCTAGCTCCCGCATGCTCGTCGCGTTGGCCCTGACCCTCTGGGCGATCTACTGCACTTATGACGGGCTCGGCCCGTTCCTCATCTACGCCCAGCGCCCGCTGATCGCCGGCTCGGTGGCCGGGCTGATCGTCGGGCACCCGCTGCTCGGCCTGCTGGTCGGCGCCACGCTGGAGCTCGCCGCCCTCGGCGTCTACACCTACGGCGGCGCGACCATCCCGGATTACCAGACCGGCGCGATCGTCGGCACCGCGCTGGCCGCGGGCGCCGCCGGTGCCCCGGCCGCGCAGGCCGCGATCGGCATCGGCGTCGGGCTGCCCGCGGCCATCCTGCTCTCGGCGCTCGACCCGGTCGGCAAGATGGTCACCACCGCGCTGGTGCACCGCGCCGACGGCTACGCCGCCGACGGCAACGCGCGCGGCCTGGCGATGATCCACTGGGTCAGCCTGGTCCCGTGGGTGGCGGTGCGCGCGGTGCCGACGTTCCTCGCCGCGCTCGCCGCGTCCGGCGGGCTGGTCAAGGACATCACCACGAGCATCCCGGCCGGGTTCGTCCAGGGCATGACGCTGGCCGGCTCGCTGCTGCCGGCGGTCGGCTTCGCGCTGCTGCTCGGGATGATGGAGCTGTCGCGGTACTGGTACCTGCTGCTCATCGGGTTCGTCGGGTTCGCCTACCTGAAGCTGCCGGTTCTCGGGATCGCGCTGATCGGCGTGGCGGTCGCGATGCTGTTCGTGACGCTCAAGCGCGACGAGCCGGTGCTCGCCGTCCCCGAGGCCGCCGCCGACGAACCCGCCCCGGACCCGCGGCTGACCAAGCAGGACCTGCGGCGGGCGTTCCGGCGGTACTTCTGGTCGAGCCAGATCTCCTGGAACTACGAGCGGATGCAGGCGCTCGGCTTCGCGTACTCGATGGAGCCGGTGCTGCGCCGGCTGTACCCGGAGAAGGCCGACTACGTCGCCGGCCTGCAGCGGCACCTGCAGTTCTTCAACACCTCGGTGCTCGTCGGCGGCCCGCTGATCCTCGGCTCCAGCGTCGCGCTCGAAGAGGCGGGCACGCCGAAGTCGGCGGCGAGCACCAAGGTCGCGCTGATGGGGCCGATGGCCGGCATCGGCGACACCGTCGTCTTCGCGCTGTACAACAGCATCGTCTTCACCATGGGTGCGTCGTGGGCGCTGCAGGGCAACTGGCTCGGCCCCGCGTTCGCCGCGGTGATGGTGCTCGTGCCGTACGCGCTGATCCGGCGCTGGCAGTTCGGGTTCGCCTACCGTGAGGGCAAGCGGCTGGCCGGGCACCTCGCCGCCGGCGCGCTCGCCAGGGTCGCCCAGGGGGCGACCGTGCTCGGGTTCGTCGTCCTCGGCGGGTTCATCCCGTCGATCGTCAAGGTCGTCACGACGCTGACCTACCGGCAGACCACCACGGTCCAGGGGCAGCCGGTGACGCAGTCGGTGGCGATCCAGGACCGGCTCGACGAGCTGCTCCCGTTCCTGCTCCCGGTGCTCGTCACCGCCGGGGTGTACCTGCTGACGGTCAAGGCGCGGCTGCGGCCGGTCTGGGTCATCGGCACCGTCGTCGTGGCCGGGGTCGTCCTGGGGTGGCTCGGCTGGTTCGCGCCATCGGCCCCGGCGAAGAGTTAGGGGAGTCCGCCATGTCCGTTCCGATCATCCTCGCCGGCCACGGCCGGCTGCCCTCCGGCGTCGGGGAAGCCGCGGAAATGATCCTCGGCCCGCAGTCGCGGCTGAAGGTCTGCGAGCTGAGCCCGCGCGACAGCCCGGAGGAGTTCGGCGCCCGCGTGCTCGCGCTGGCCGGCGACGCCCCCGGCGTGCTGGTGCTGGCCGACCTGCACGGCGGTTCGCCGTTCAACGCCGTCCGCACGCTCGCCGCCGGGCACGCGCGCCTGCAGCTGGTCTCGGGCCTGAACCTGCCGATGCTGCTGGAGGTCCTGCTGCACACGACCGACGACGTCACCGAGCTCGCGGGGGTGGCCCGCGCGGCCGGCCGCGACGGCGTCGTCGACGTCCTGGAATCGACCTGGTGACCGCCGCGCTCCTGCTCGCCGCGCAAGACGTCCGGATCACGCCGGGGCCCGGGCACCCGCTCGGCGGCTACCTGGCCCGGCACGGTGTCGCGACCGGCACGCACGACGACCTCGAGGCGTCGCTGATCTGGCTGTCCACCGAGGACGACCCCGGCGTGGTGTGGGTGGCGCTGGACGCACTCGCCGTCGACGCCGGCCTGACCCGCACCCTGACCGACGCGGTCGCCGCGGCGGTGGACATCGACCCGGACCGGGTGCTGGTCTGCGCGTCGCACACGCATTCCGGGCCCGAGGGCTGGACCGGCCCGCTGCACCCCGGGCTGCCGGGGCAGCGCGACGCCGGGCTGGTCGGCCGGATGGCGGAGAAGGTCACCGGGGCCGCGCTGCGGCTGCGGGCCTGCCGCGGCCGCGTCCGGGCCCGCTGGCACGCGGGCTCGACCGAGGCCGTCGGCGGCAACCGCTACCGGCCCGACGGGCCGCACGACACGTCCTTCGGCGTGCTCGAACTGCGTCGCGACGACGGCACGCCGGCCGCGCTGCTGTTCGACTACGCCAGCCACCCCACGGTGCTCGGCCCGGACAACCTGTCCTGGTCGGCGGACTGGCCGGGCGCGGCCCGCCGCGAGCTGGCCACGCTGGTCGGCCAGCCGGTCGCGGCGTTCCTGCAGGGTGCGGCGGGCGACGCGAGCTCCCGGTTCGTCCGCCGCGGCCGCGACCACGCCGAGGTCCGCACGCTCGGCGGCCACCTGGCGGCGTCGATCGCCCAGGCGCTGGCGGCGGTGTCGGCCCCGCCCGCGACGGCAGGCCCGATCCGGCTGACCCGCTCGACGTTGCACCTGCCCTACCGCGACATCCCGTCGCTGGAGGACAGCTTGGCGCTGCGGCAGGAGGCGGAGGCGGAGTGGCAGCGCGAGCTGGCCCACCACGGCGAGGACCACCCGGCGGTCCGCATCGCCCAGACCCGCTACGAGGGCTGCGCGATGCTGTCGACGATGGCGGCGGGCGGGCGGCCGACGGGCTGCGCGGAGGTGCCGGTGAGCGTGGTGTCGCTGGGGGAGATCGCCTGGCTGCACACGCCGTTCGAGCTGTTCGCGTCCCTCGGCCTGCGAATCCGGCGCGGCAGCCCGTTCCGCCACACCCGGGTGATCGGCTACACGGACGGGTACCTCGGCTACCTCCCGGACGCGGACGGTCACCGCGAGGGGATCTACGAGTCGTACGTGACGCTGTTCCGGCCGGAGGCGGGGGACGAGCTGGTGGAGCACTGCCTCAAGGTGCTGCGGGCGCACCAGGCCGGCCGCCGCTAGGGGGTGTTCAGGTGGCCGGGCTGCGGCGCGCCTGCGTGAAGACGGTGTAGCGGTCCGCCCGGTAGAGCGAGCGGCCCGCTTCGATCACGCCGCCGCTCTGGTCGTGCAGCGTGCCCTCGATGATCAGGCACGGCTGGGTGGCCTCGATGCCGAGCAGGGCGGCGTCGTGGCTGTTGGGCAGGACCGCGGAGATCGCCGTGTCGTTCCACTCGGGGCGCACGCCCCAGCGCTCCTCGATCGTGCGGTGCAGTGACTGGGTCTCCCAGTCGAACAGCTCGATGTCGGGGAACCGGTCGACGGAGAGGTTGGTGCGCTCGACGGCGAACGGCTCGTCTTCGACGTAGCGGAGGCGTTCCAGCCGGAACACCCGCGCGCCGGGCGGCACGTTCAGCCGCCCGGCGATGCGGGGGCCGGCGCTCTCGACCTCGGCGTGCAGCACCTTCGTCTTCGGGACGACCCCGCGGGCCTGCATGTCTTCGGTGAACGAGGTCAGCATGTCGATGTGCGCGGCCTGCCGTTCGGCGGTGAAGGTGGCGGTGCCGTGCTGGCGGTACAGGACGCCGTCGGCGACCAGGCGGTTGATCTCCTGCCGCACGGTGCCCCTGGCGACCTGGAAGTGCTCGGCGAGGAACCGTTCGGACGGCATCAGCCGCCCGGGCCCGGCCTCCGCGGCGGCGCTTTCGAGGATTTCCCGAAGCTGATCGCCTTTCGGCCGCCCCGGCTGCAGCGCGTCCGGCAGACGCAGATCGCTCGCGGCGACGTGTTTCGGACGGGGCATGCCTTCAGTATGTCGCGCCCCGCCCGGCGGGGTAACACCCGGAGCGGGTCACCCGAGGGCTGGAGGCGGCTGGGCAAAGTGTCGGTAAGGCGGCTTTTCCGCGGGCTGAGGTGGGCGGGGTGCGGCGGGTGGATCGCTCGATTGCGGCTCTCTTCCGCTGCCGCGAGCCTGCTCGGCCGGTGGTCCTTCCGGCCAGGGGACCGGTCGGAGCTCGCGGGGCGGGGCCGTTCGGGCGCAGACCCGGCGAGCCGGTTGCGGGCTTCGAGCGCCGCCGCCCGGCTGTGGCCGCACGAATCCGTCGGCGTGGCCGGAGAAGTTGATCCGGCGCGGCTCAGCCCTTTGCCCGGTCGCCGAGGCGGGTCAAAAACTCACCCGCGAGGGCTTCCCCCGTCGCGTGCCCCACCGCGCGGTACAGCGCCTGGGCCTCCCGGGCCGTCCCGCCGGCCAGGATCGACCGGCCCGCCGCCTCCTGGACCGCCGCCAGTCCCAGCAGTGCCTCCGCCTCCACCAGGCGGAACCCGCCCGCCCGGGCCGCGTCCAGCGCCGTCCGGGCGTGTTCGCCCGCTTCGTCCGGGCGGCCGTCCGCCGCCAGGACTCGGGCCAACGTGGCCGCCGCCTCGGCCTGCTGGCCTCGCAAGCCCGACTCCTCCGTCAGCGCCCGGGCCGCCCTCAGCACCTTCTCCGCCGCGCGCAGGTCGCCGCGGCTTTCCTCCGCTCGGCCCAGTGCGATCAGCGCCGCCACCTCCACCTGGCGGTCGCCGTCGCGGCGGACGCACTCCAGTGCCGCCTCCGCCGTCACTGCCGCCGCCGCGTGGTCGCCGCGGGCGATCTGCAGTGCGCTCACCACGTTCAACGCCGTTGCCTCGCCGAAGCTGGACTTCAGGTCGCGGAACGCGCCCAGTGCCTGGTCCAGGACCTCGCCGGACTCCGCGAGCCGTCCGGTGGCCAGCAGGACCCAGCCGAGGTCGGCGAGGTTGGCCGCCTCCCAGAAGGCCAGGTCCTCCTTGCGGGCCAGCGCGATCGCCTCGACCAGGCAGTCCTCCGCCTGCTCGAGCCGGCCCAGCTGCCGGTAGTGGCAGCTCAGCGAGTTCAGCGCCAGCGCCTCACCCGACCGGTTGCCCAGCTCGCGGAACAGCTGGATCGCCCGCCGGCTGTGCTCCACCGCCTCCGACAGCCGCCCGGTCCACTCCAGCATCGCGCCGAGGTTCGCCACCGCCGTGGCCTCGCACTGCCGCCAGCCGCACGCCCGGCTGGCCAGCACCGCCTTCTCCGTGTGGCGGATGCCCGCTTCGTGCTGCCCCTCGCGGAAGTACGCCCCGCCGATGGACAGCTGGACCAGCGCTTCGGCGGGCCGGGCGCCGTGGTCCTGCGCCGCGCGCAGCACGATCGGCGCCAGCTCGAGCCACTCCGCGCGCCGCCCGTGGTCGTGGAAGAACCGGCGCAACGCGTCGGCGAGGTACCAGGCGCCCGGGTACGGCCCGCGCGCCGCCGCCTGCCGCAGGGCCGCCGAGAGGTTCGGGACCTCGACGTCGAGCCAGGCCACCGCCGAGGCGGCGTCCGCGAAGGCCACCGGGCTCGGCGCCGAGGGTGCGTCCTCGCGGGGCAGCGCCACGATCCGCGCGCCGAGCAGCGCGACCGCCGCGTCCGCGGCCGCGCAGTAGCCGGTGAACAGCCGCTCCCACGCCGCCTCACGCGCGGGCTCGTCCTCCTCCGCGCGGACGCACCGCTCGGCGTACCGGCGGGCCAGGTCGTGGAAGCGGTAGCGCCGGGGCGCGTGCGCCTCCAGGAGGTTCGCGGCGATCAGCCCGCGCAGCCGCCGGGTCGCCTCCTCGGCGGGCACCTCCAGCAGGGCCGCCGCGGCGATCGCCGTGAAGTCGGGCCCCGGCACCAGCGCGAGCAGCCGGAACGCCTGACGCAGCTCGGGCGTCAGCGCCTGGTAGGACACCGAAAACGCGTTGGCGACGGCGCTTTCCCCGTCGAAGCCCAGGTGCGCCAGCGGGTCACCGCGCAGCTCGTCGACCAGCTCGCCGATGCTGGCCACGCCGGTGTTCGCGGCGGCGATCCGCAGGGCCAGCGGGTGGTGGCCGCAGAGCCGGGCCAGCTCGTCGGCCGCGTCCGGCTCGGCGGCGGTCCGGTCGCCGAGCAGCGCGGTCAGCAGCGCCCGAGAGTCGGCCTCGCGCAGCTGCGTCAGGCCCAGCGACCGCGCGCCGACGCGGGCGACGAGCTCGTCGAGCCGGTGCCTGCTGGTCACCAGCACCCGCCCCGACGAAGGCAGCAGCGGCAGCACCTGCGCGGTGTCCCGGGCGTTGTCCAGCACCACCAGCGCCTGCCGGTCGGCCAGCAGCGACCGGTAGAGCTTGCTCTGGTCGTCGACCCCGGGCGGCACGTCCCGCAGGTCGACGCCGAGGGTCCGCAGCAGCTGCGCGAGCGCGGCGGCGGGGGTGAGCGGCTCGTCGTCGGCGTCGAAGCCGCGCAGGTTCACGTACAGCTGGCCGTCGGGGTAGCGCGTCCGCGCGGTGTGGGCCCAGTGCACGGCCAGCGCGGTCTTCCCGACGCCGGCGGTGCCGGTGATCACCCAGACGTCCCCGGGCTGGTCGAGCGCGGCCAGCTCCGGCGCCCGGCCGGCGAACCCGCGGACGTCCAGCGGCAGCTCGGCGGGCCGCGGCGCGGCGGCGGGCGGGGCGGGCTCGCCCTCGCCGCGCAGGATCCGCATCCGCAGGTCCTGCAGGGCCTGGCCGGGCTCGATGCCCAGTTCCTCGACGAGCAGTTCGTGCGCGCGCGTGTAGGTCTCGAGGGCTTCCGGGCTGCGGCCGCAGCGGTGCAGCGCGAGCATCAGCGCGGCCCGCAGCCGCTCCCGGAACGGGTGTTCGTCGACGAGCCGCCGCAGTTCGCCGACGACCTCGCCGTGCCGTCCCGCGACGAGTTCCTGCTCGTAGAGCTCCTCCAGGGCGACGAGCCGGCGTTCGGCCAGCGCCGGGCCCTCGTACTCGGCCAGCGATTCGCTCACCCCGCCGAGCGGGGTGCCTTCCCACAGCGCCAGCGCGGCCCGCAGGTGCGCGGCGGCCGCCGCCCCGGAGGTGGCCCTGGCCTTGGCGACCTCCTCGTCGAAGACGTCGAGGTCGCGGTCGCCGGGCGCGACCTCGATGAGGTAGCCGGGCGCCCGCCGCACGATGACGTCCCGCCCGAGCAGCTTCCGCAGTTCGGAGATGTGCACCTGCAGCCGCCCGCGCACGCTCGGCGGCGCGTTCTCGCCCCAGGTCAGGTCGATGAGCCTGTCCTCGGTGACGACGCGGTTCGCGTTCAGCAGCAGCGCGGCCAGCACGGAGGTCTGCTTCTGGCCGCCGGGGCGGATCGGTCCCGTGTCGCCGTGGATCGTGACCGGTCCCAGCAGGCGGTAGCGCACGAGATACCCCCGGAAGACGGACCGAAGCGAAACGGAAGTGCCGTGGCCGACCCTATCTCCGGGCAGGTCGGAAGGGAGGCCACGGGTGGACCGTGACGACGTCCAGCGTCTGTTGTTCGTCTGCTTCCCGGACGCCGGGGAAGCCGCCGGCCGCTACCGCGCCTGGCGCGATCCGCGGATCGCGGTGCAGGTCGTGGAGCTGCCCGGGCGGGGCGAACGCCGGGACGAGCATCCCTACCGGGACATGTGGCTGCTGGTCGAGGCCCTGGCCGGGGAACTGGCGGGGCCGCTCGAGAGCCCGCACGTGCTGTTCGGCGCGGGGCTCGGTGCCCTGGTCGCCTACCGGCTGGCCCAGCGCCGGGTGGCCGCGGGACTGGGGGTCCCGCGGGCACTCGTCGTGGCGCACCAGGCGCCACCGTCCCGTGCCGCGCGGGTGCCGGAGCAGGCGGGCCGCGCCGACGTGAGCCTCCTGGCGAGCGATGCGCACCTGCCGGTGGCGCCGCCGCTGCCGTGCCCGGTGCGGGGGTTCGGTGAGCCGCACGTGATGACGGGCTGGGGCGAGCACACCAGCGCGGGGTTCGTGCTGACGCCGGCGCGGGCCCAGGACAGCGCGGCCCTGCTGCGGGATGCGGTGCTGAGGTCGGCGCACCTGATTTCGGCGATGGCGGGCCAGGGGACGGCGGGGCGGGCGACGGCGCCGAAGCTGACCGGGGCGTAGCGCCCGAGGGCTTAGACCAGCGCGGGTGACTGCCGGTCGGGCGGGGGCAGTGAATCTCAGGATGGGGACTGGGCTGCGGCGCTGGTGAGGCTGTGACCGCCCGGCCGGCGGCCGCGGAGCCTTCGCGGCGGCGAGCGGTAAGCTCTCCCCAATTGCATAAGCGCTGTTACAATTTGCCCGTGATCCGGCCATGCCCCTGACCCGCGCGCTCGTCGACCTCACCCCGCTCCGCACCTCACCCGCCTTCCGCCGGCTCTGGCTGGGCCGGGTCTTCTCCGGCTTCGGCAGCCAGATGACCCTCGTCGCCGTGATGTTCCAGGTTTGGGAGCAGACCCGGAGCACCACCTGGACCGGGGCCGTCGGGCTGGCTCAAGCGCTTCCCCTCGTCCTTCTCGGGTTGTTCGCCGGCTCCGTCGTGGACCGGGTCGATCGCCGGAAAATCGCCATCGTCGCCACCACCGGGCAGGCCGTCTGCTCGGTCCTCCTCGCCGTGCAGGGGTTTCTCGGTGACGTGCCGGTCGTCGCGGTGCTCGGGCTCGTTGCCGTCCAATCGTGCTTCGTCGCTTGTGGTGGGCCCGCCGCGCGGACCTTCGTTCCGCGGCTGCTGCCGCCCGGCCAGCTGCCCGCCGGGCTCGCTCTGGGGCGGATCGCCTTCCAGGGCGCGATGTTGCTCGGCCCCGCGCTCGGCGGGCTCGTCCTCGGCTGGGCCGGCGTCGGCGGCTGCTACCTCGTCGACGCGCTCACCTTCTGCCTCGCCTTCCACGGCCTCTTCGGCCTCCCGCCGATGCGGCCCGGCGGTGAGCCGTCGCGGCCCGGGGTGCGCGGGGTGCTCGACGGGCTCGCCTTCCTCGCCCGGACGCCCGTCGTGCGCGGGGCGCTGCTCACCGATCTCGCCGCCACCGTGCTCTCCATGCCGGTCAGCCTGTTCCCGCTCGTCAACGCCGAACGCTTCGACGGCGATTCGCGCACCCTCGGCCTGTTCCTCTCGGCCGTCGCGGTCGGCGGGGTTGTCGCGTCCGTCTTCTCCGGGGCCTTCACGCGGCTGCCGCGGCCGGGGCGGGTGATGCTCGCGGGCTCCGCCGGGTGGGGACTGGCGCTGACCGGGTTCGGGCTGGTCCCGGACCCGTGGCTCGGGCTGGCCTGCCTGGTCCTGGCGGGCGCGGCCGACACGGTCTCGGTCGTCTCGCGGGGCGCGCTCGTCCAGCTGGCCACCCCGGACGCCCTGCTCGGCCGGGTTTCCGCCGCCGAGCAGATCGTCGGCCAGGCGGGCCCGGACCTCGGCAACCTGCGCGGCGGGCTCGTCGCGGGCGCGACGTCCGGGACGTTCGCGTTGCTCAGCGGCGGCGTGCTGTGCGTGCTGGCGGTGGCGGTGGTCGGTGCGGCCACGCCCGGCCTGCGCCGCTTCGCCACTCCCGCTGCGGACAGCCGATGAGCACCGGCCGATCCGCGAAAAACAGTTCCGGTGTCCACGAATTCCCCACCTGAATCAATTTCTCACCTTGGGCGCGTGCCGGATTCTCCCCCTTTTTTCGAACGCTTTCTCGCGTCGTCGGCGGGGTTCGGTCGGCCAGTGCCGGCGGTTACGCCGAGCAGTCGCATCGCCACCGTCCGGCGTTACGACGATCAGCGCAATCCGAGGCTCCCACCAGCGGTGGCAAGATCACGAAACCTGCACGACAGACGTCGGTTTCTTTCCCGCGTGACCCGGCATCCTGTCAGTGGCTTACCTGTCCGCCCCGTTGTCACTCTTTCGCGTGAACCTGACGGGATGTATTTCTCGGCAACGTGTTTGCGGCCCGGGAAATCGTCATCTACAGTCCGGCTGATCACGGCCGAACGAGCCGTATTCCGTGATCTCCGTAATCTTCTCCGAGGAGTGGCATGCTTCATCGCGCCTCGACCCGCCGGCTCGCCGTGCTCGCCCTGGTCTTCACCGTCCTGCTGACCGGGTGCAGCCAGCTCAAGAGCCCCTCCGATGCCGGTGCCGTCGAAAAGCCGTCGATCCGGGTCGCGATCCTGACCACCGTCGACCTCGCGCCGCTGTGGCTGGCCCAGGAAGGCGGGTACTTCAAGGCCGAAGGCCTCGAGGTGCAGACCGACGTCGGCACCAGCGGCCAGGAGACGCTGAGCCGGATGACCGGCGGCCAGGACGACATCGCGCTGTCCACCTACACCCTGTTCTTCCTGGCCAAGAGCAGCGGCGCCGCGGACATCAAGCTGGTCACCGACGGGACGTCGGCCAGCCCGCAGAGCAACGAGGTCGTCACCGTGCCGAACTCGCCGGTCAAGACGGTCAACGACCTGCAGGGCAAGCGGATCGCCATCAGCTCGAAGAACGCCGCGTCGGACGTGCTGACCCGGTCGGTGATGCGCGACCACGGCGTCGACCCCGGCAAGGTGCAGTGGGTCCCGATGTCGCTGGGGGAGATGGGCACCGCGCTGGCGCAGGGCCGGGTGGACGCCGCCTACCAGCCGGAACCGTTCCTGACCCAGGCCGCCCGGATGGTCGGCGCGTACCCGGTCATCGACGCCGCCAGCGGCAGCACCCAGGGCTTCCCCCTCACCGGCTACGGCGCCACCGCCAAGTGGGTCCAGGACCACCCGAAGACGATGCGGGCCTTCCAGCGCGCCATGCTCAACGCCACCCGCGCCGCGGTCGACCGGTCCCGGATCGAGCCGCTCGTCGTCCGCAACGCCAAGGTGGACCAGGACATCGCCAGCCTGATGGTGATGCCCGCCTTCGGGTCCAACCTCGACGCGCGCCGCATCCAGCGGGTGCCGGACCTGCTGCAGCAGCTGGGCGTGGTCCAGACGCGGATCGACGCCTCCTCGATGATCGCGCCCCAGACCGGCAACGGCTGAGCCCGGCGCCGCTCACCAGGTGAGCTGAAGGGGACGCTCCTCGCCCTCGCGGCGAGAAGCGTCCCCTTTTGCGTGCGAGTCGGGCAGAAAGTCCCGTTCGGTCCGGTCTTGACTTCGCCGCCGCCGCACCCCACCCTCTTCATACCGACCGCGCGGTACGACGAGGTCCACATGGTGGGACGGGAGAGTCATCGATGACGCTTCTTGGTGAGGCATTGCCCGGCGAAGACCTGCTCGTGGTCGACGGCCTCACCGTGCGCTTCGGCGGCCTCACCGCCCTGCACGACGTCCACCTGGGCGTCGCCGCCGGCACCGTCGTCGGGGTGATCGGGCCCAACGGCGCGGGCAAGACGACGCTGTTCAACGTCGTCTGCGGCTTCGTCCGGCCCCAGTCGGGCCAGGTGCGGTGGCGCGGGCGGCCGCTCGGCAGGCACCGCCCCGAGCACCTCGCCCGGCTCGGGATCGTCCGGACGCTGCAGGGCCTCGGGCTCTTCCCGGGGCTGACCGTCCTCGAAAACGTCATGGCAGGCGCGGGCCGGCACGCCCGGACCGGCGTGCTCCCGGCCCTCGCCGGCGCCGGCCGTTCGGCGCGCGACGAAGCCGGGCTGGCCGCGCGGGCCCGCGAAACCCTCGGCGAGCTCGGCATCGCCGACCTCGCCGGCCGGTTGCCGGGCGTGCTGCCGTACGGCGTGCGCAAACGCGTGGCGCTCGCGCGTGCCCTGGTGGCCGAACCGGACCTGCTGCTGCTCGACGAACCGGCGAGCGGGCTGTCGGCCGCCGAACTGGTGGAGCTGTCGACGCTGATCCTCTCGCTGCGCCGGCACATGGCGGTCGTGCTGGTGGAGCACCACATGGACCTGGTGATGCAGGTCTGCGACCGGGTGGTGGTGCTCAACTTCGGCGAGGTGATCGCGGCCGGGCCGCCGGCGCAGATCCAGGCCGACCCCCGCGTGACCGAGGCCTACCTCGGCGACCCCGCCGAGGAGGCGACCGGTGCTTGAGATCGAAGAGCTCTCCGTCTCCTACGGCGCCGTCCGCGCGCTCGACGGCGTCGGCATCACCGTCGAACGCGGCGGGATCACCGCCGTGCTCGGGGCGAACGGCGCCGGGAAGACCACCCTGCTGCGCACCATCAGCGGCCTGCACCCCGCCCGCGGCGGCCGGATCGCCTGGGACGGCCGGGAACTCACCGGGCTGGCGCCCGACCGGATCGCGCGCGGCGGCGTCGCGCACGTGCCCGAAGGCGGCGGCGTCATCACCGAACTGACCGTCGACGAAAACCTCCGGCTGGGCGCGCTGTGGCGGCGTGACCGGGCCGACCGGGCCGCCGCGCGCGCGGAAATGTACGAGCTGTTCCCGGCTCTGGAGGAACGTGCGGCGAAACCCGCGTCGACGCTCTCCGGCGGCGAACGGCAGATGCTGGCCATCGGCCGCGCGCTGATGAGCCGTCCGTCGCTGCTGCTGCTCGACGAACCGTCGCTCGGGCTCGCGCCGCTGATCACCGCGCGGATCATGGGCATCCTGCGTGACCTGCGGGCCGCCACCGGCCTCACCGTCGTGCTCGTCGAGCAGAACGCGCACTCCGCGCTGTCCATCGCCGACCGCGGGTACGTCCTCGCGCTCGGCCGGGTCGTGGCCGTCGACACCGCCGCGGAGCTGCTGGCCGACGACGGCCTTCGCCACGCCTACCTGGGTTTCTGAACGACACGGAGGTGAACGGTCCGGCATGCAGGACTTCTTCGACCTGACCCTCGGCGGGATCTCGGCCGGCGCGGTGTACGCGGCGCTCGGGCTCGCCCTGGTCATCATCTACCGGGCCACCCGGGTGGTGAACTTCGCGCAACCCGCCCTCGCCCTCATCTCCACCTACCTCGCGTACTCGGTGACGAAGGCGACCGGCAGCTACTGGCTCGGGTTCGCCGTCGCCATCGTCGCCGGGACCGTGCTGGGCGTCGCCACCGAACGGCTGCTCATCCGGCCGCTGCGGCACCGCTCCGAGCTGAGCTCGATCATCGTCACGCTCGGACTTCTGCTCGTGCTGCAGGCGGTCGCGGGCATGATCTGGTCCAACGAGCCGCTGGCGTTCCCCTACGCCTTCGACTTCCGCGGCCGGTTCTCCGCCAACGACCTGTTCGTGGTCCTGGTGGTGCTCGCCATCGCCGCGCTGGTGCTGGTGGTGTTCAAGTACACGCCACTGGGTCTGCGGATGCGCGCGGCCGCGTTCGCGCCGGAAGTGGCGCGGACGCTCGGGGTGCGGGTCGGGCTGATGCTCACCGCCGGCTGGGGATTGGCCGCGGCCGTCGGCTCGCTCGCCGGGTTGCTGGCCACCCCGCCGTTCCTCTTCCCGAACGTGCTGGACGGCGTCTTCGTCTACGCGCTCACCGCGGCGGTGCTCGGCGGCCTCGACAACCCGTTGGGCACCATCGCCGGCGGGTTCGTCCTCGGCGTCGGACTGTCCTATGTGTCCGGATACTTCGGACCGGAGATGGTGACGATCGCCGCGCTGGCCATCCTGGTGGTCGTGCTGACCCTGCGGCCCAGCGGGCTGTTCGGCCGGGCCAAGGTGAGGCGGGTATGACCGTGCGCACGAAACCGGCGGAAGCCACGGCCACGCCGGTGAAGCAGCGCCGCTCGCTGCCGCCGCTGCTCGTCCACGCGCTGGCCGCGCTGGGCGCGTTCGCGGTGGTCGTGCTGCTGACCCTGGTCACCGACGAGTTCACCAACCTCCGCCTCGCGACCATCGGCTACTACCTGATCGCGGTGGCCGGGCTGACCCTGCTGACCGGGCTCACCGGCCAGGTTTCCCTCGGGCACGGCGCGTTCATGTTCATCGGCGCCTACACGGTGGCGCTGCTGGTGCGGCGGGTGCCGTCGTTCCCGCTGTGGGCCGACCTGCTGCTGGCCTCGGCCGCCGGCGGGCTCGCCGGGCTGCTGGCCGGCGCGGCGGCGGCCCGGCTGCGCGGCCCGTACCTCGCCGGGGCAACCCTCGCCTTGGCCGTCGGCCTGCCCGCGCTGACCCGGAAGTTCCCCGACTTCCTGGGCGGCAGCAACGGGTTGAGCTTCACCGTCCACAGCAGACCGGCCGGGATCGGCGTCCCGGAACTGCGCTGGCAGACCTGGATCGTCTGGCTCAGCGTGCTCGTCGCGCTGGTGCTGGTGGCGAACATCGTCCGCGGCCGGCTCGGGCGGGACTTCCGCGCGGTCCGCGACGACGAGGTCGCCGCCGCGCTGAGCGGGATCGCCGTCGGGCGGACGAAGATCCTCGCCTTCCTGGTCAGCGCGGTGTGCGGCGGGCTCGCCGGTGGCCTGCAGGCGTTCCTGCTCGGCACCGCCGCACCCGGCTCGTTCACCCCCGCGCTGTCGCTGAGCCTGCTGGCCGCGGTGGTGCTGGGCGGGCTCGGGTCCCTGTGGGGCGCGCTGTGGGGCGCGGTCGCGCTCGTGTACTTCCAGGCCTGGTCCGAGGACCTCGCCGACGTCCTGCACCTGAACACCGACGTGGCCAACAACCTCCCGCTCGCGGTGTACGGCGTGATCCTCATCGTCGTCGTGCTCGCCTTCCCGCGCGGCATCCAGGGCGGTTTCCACCGGCTCCGCGCTCTTCTCCGCAAGCCCGCCGAGAAAAAGGAGAACCATGAGAACCACTAGGTACGGCGCGGGGTTCCTCGCCCTCGCCCTGGCATTGACCGCGTGCGGCGGCGCGGGGGAGAGCGACGGGGGCGGGCAGCAGGCCGCCGATTCGGCGGTCGGCGTCACCAAGGACACCGTCGTCATCGGCACCCACCAGCCGCTCACCGGCCCGGCCGCGCCCGGGTACAGCAAGATCTCCGTCGGTGCCCGCGCGGTGTACCAGGCGATCAACGACGGCGGCGGGATCAACGGCCGGAAGATCGAGTACAAGGTCGAGGACGACGGCTACAACCCGACGAAGACCGTCGAAGTCGTGAAGAAACTGGTGCTGCAGGACAAGGTGTTCGCGATCGTCGGCGGGCTCGGGACGCCGACGCACTCGAAGGTGGTCGACTACCTCAACTCCGAAGGCGTGCCGGACCTGCTGGTGTCCTCGGGCGCGCTCGCCTGGGACAACCCGCAGAAGGACCCGATGACCTTCGGGTACCAGGTGGACTACACGCGCGAGGGCAAGATCCAGGGCCAGTACGTCAAGGACACCTTCGCGGGCAAGAAGATCGGCTACTTCACGCAGAACGACGACGTCGGCCGCGACACCCAGGCCGGGCTCGACCGGTTCGTCAAGGACCAGGTCGTCGTCCGGCAGGGTTACGACAGCGCCAACACCGACGTGACGCCGCAGCTGTCCGCGCTCAAGGCGGCCGGCGCCGAGGTCGTCGTCTGCGCGTGCATCCCGGCGTTCACCGCACTGTCCATCCTGGCCGCGGCGAAGATCGGGTACAAACCGCAGTTCGTGGTCAGCAGCATCGGCGCCGACCCGGCGACGCTGTCCGGGCTGCTGCAGGACTTCGCCAAGCGCGGTGGCGCCAGCGTCTCGAGCGGGCAGCTGCTGGCCGGCCTGATCGGCACCGGCTACCTGCCGGACGTCGCCCAGATCGCCGACCCGTGGGTCGCCTACTTCAAGGGCATCCACGACAAGTACATCGCGAAGGAGCCGTTCACCAACACCGTGCTGTTCGGCATGGTGCAGGCGTACACGTTCGGCCAGGCGCTCAAGGCGGCCGGCCCGGACCCGACGCGGCAGAAGGTCGTCGACGCGATGAGCTCCGGCGCGCTCAAGGGGCCCGGGCTGACGCCGTTCGGGTTCTCGAAGGACTCGCACGCCGGCTACACGGGCGCGTACGTGTTCAAGATCAACCCGGACACCACGACGACGGTGATCCAGCCACCGGCGGTCACCGACCGTGGCACCGGCGCGATCACGCCGTACTCCGGTGAGCGCGCCACTCCGGAGCAGGTGAACCTGGTGAGCAAGTGACGACCGGGCCGGCTCGTGGGCGCCGCGGGCCGGCCCGTCCGCTCACATAGGGTGGCGGCATGAGTGTCAGGGACAACGTCGTGCGGGCGGCGGTGCGGCTGTTCGCCGAGAAGGGCTTCGAGGCGACGACGGTCCGGGAGATCGTCGAGGAGGCCGGCGTCACCAAGGGCGGGCTGTACCACTACTTCGAGTCCAAGGACGACCTGCTCTTCGAGATCTACGCGGCGATGCTGCGGATGCAGACGCGGCGGATGGTGACGATCGCCGAGTCGGATCTCCCGCTGGCCGAGCGGCTGCACGCGATCATCGCCGACGTCGTGGTCACCAGCATCGCCGACCTCGACGCGGCGACGGTGTTCTTCCAGTCGTTCCCGCTGCTGGAGAAGTCCAAGCAGGTCCAGGTCCGCGCGGAGCGGCGGACCTACCACGAGCGGGTGCGCGACCTGGTCGCCGAAGGGCAGCGGACCGGCGTCTTCCGCGCCGACGTCCCGGCCGACCTGGTGATCAACTACCACTTCGGCGCGATCCACCGGCTGGGGATGTGGTACCACGCCGACGGTGAGCTGTCGGGGGAGCAGGTGGGGAAGCACTTCGCGGACCTGATGCTGCGGAGCCTGCGACCCTGACCCGTTTGACGCGGCGGCGGTCGTGGTACTGACCGGCATCAACCGCTGTCCACACGGGAGGGTGCTCGTGCAGATCCAGGTCAACACCGACCACAACGTCCACGGCGGCGAACGGCTGGCCGCCCACGTGACCACCGGCCTGGAGGAGAGCCTGTCCCGGTTCGGCGGCTGGTTGACCCGGGTGGAGGTGCACCTCGGCGAAGACGGCGGCGCCGGGCCGGAAGACAAGAAGTGCGTGATCGAGGCCCGGCCCGGCGGCAAGCAGCCGGTGGCGGTGACCCACCACGCGGCCACTGTGGACGATGCGTACACCGGGGCGACGCACAAGCTGGTGCGGGCGCTGGAGACCCGGTACGACCGCGCCCACGACCACAAGGGCAGTGACAGCATCCGGCACATGCCCGCGCCGGAAGAGCCGGAGATCGGCTAGTCTCGGCACCGTGTCGAGCCCCGAAGCGTCCAGGACCGGGCTGCCGGTCTTCCCGGCGGCCCGATAACCCCCCGTTCCCGGGTTGCCGGGTGACCACGAAATCGTCCTGTCGATCTCGTGTTCTCCTGGAGCTTCCGTGCCGTTGTTCCTCCTCGCCCTGGCCGTGTTCGCCATGGGCACGTCCGAATTCATGCTCGCCGGGCTGGTGCCCGGGATCGCCGCGGCCTTCGACGTCTCGGCGGCGCAGGCGGGGTACCTGACTTCCGCTTTCGCCGCCGGGATGGTCGCCGGAGCGCCGGTGATGGCCGCGCTGGCGCGGTCCTGGCGGCGGCGGACCGCGCTGCTGTGCTTCCTCGTCGTCTTCGTCGCGATGCACGTCGTCGGCGGCCTCACGACGTCGTTCGGTGTCCTGGTCGGGACGCGGCTGGTGGCCGCCGTCGCCAACGCCGGGTTCCTCGCGGTCGCGTTGACGGCCGCGACCGCTTTCGGCCCGGCCGGCCGGGCGCTCGCCGTCCTGCTGGGTGGCTCGACCGTGGCCTGCGTGGCCGGCGTCCCGGGTGGGTCGTTGCTCGGGTGGCGGCCGGCGTTCTGGGCCGTCGCCCTGCTGTGTCTGCCCGCGTTCGCCGCGCTCTGGTGGATCCCCGACACCGCGGCGGGCACCCGGCCGGCCGGCTTGCGGGCCGAACTCGCGGTCCTGCGGCCGGTGGCCGGCGTGCTCGCGGTCGCCGCGCTGGTCAACGCGGCGACCTTCGGCGTCTTCACGTTCCTGGCCACGGTGGCCGCGGGCGTCGCCCCGGTGCCGGTGGTGCTCGGCGCGTTCGGTGCGGGGTGCTTGGCCGGGATCACCGCGGCCGGCCGCCTGGCCGACCGGTGGCCCGGCCGGGTGGTGGCGGTCGGCGGTCCGCTGCTGCTCGCCGGGTGGCTCGCGGCGGCGTTGTGCGCACACGTCCCGGCGGTGCTGGTGACGCTGGCCTGCACCCAAGGCGCGTTGTCGTTCGCCGTCGGGGGCACGGTCATCGCGCGGATCCTGCACCTGGCGGAGGACGCGCCGACGATGAAGGGGTCCTACGCGACCGCCGCGCTCAACGTCGGGGCGACAGCGGGGCCGGTGATCGCCGGGGCGGTCGCGAACCCGTTCTGGCCGGCCGCGGGGTTGGTCGCGGCGGCGCTGGTGACCTACGCCTGCCTGCGCCGGACGTAGTGGACGACCAGGCCGGCGATCGCCCCGATGGCGATGACCCCGGCGACCATCCGGACCGGCCACCCCAGCCCCAGCAGGGGACCGGCCGCGTTGACGGCTCCGCTGATCACCAGGACCAGCCAGAGCAGGATCGGGCTTGCGGTACGCGTGGAAACCTTGTCGTCGTTCATGTCCTGAACGGCTAAGGCGCCCCGCGGAAAGCCGTAATGCCGCGCGCACCCGGATGCGGGGTAGCGCCTGCGCTACCCCGCATCGCGGCCGAGGTAGGCCAGCACCGCCAGCACGCGGCGGTGCCCCGCTCCTTCGTCGGACGGCAAGCCCAGCTTCGCGAAGATGTTGCGGATGTGCTTGAGCACCGCGCCGTCGCTGACCACCAGGAGCTCGGCGATCGTGCTGTTGTTGTAGCCCTCGGCCATCAGCCCCAGCACTTCGCGCTCGCGGGCCGTCAGCGACTCCAGGGGGTCCGACCGGCGGCGGGCCATCAGCTGGCCGATCACCTCCGGGTCCATCGCCGTGCCGCCCTTGGCGACCCGCTGGAGCGCGTCCAGGAACCGCTCCACCTTGCCGACGCGTTCCTTCAGCAGGTACCCCACGCCGCCGACGCCGTCGGCGAGCAGTTCCACCGCGTAGCTCGTCTCCACGTGCGCCGAGAGCACCAGCACCGGCAGCGCCGGGTGGATCTCGCGGGCGCGGACGGCCGCGCGCAGGCCCTCGTCGCGGTGGGTCGGGGGCATGCGGACGTCCATCACCACCGCGTCCGGCCGCTCGCCCTCGATGAACGCCAGGAAGTCCTCGGCGTTGTCGACCGCCGCCGCCACCTCGATGCCCGCCGTTTTCAGCAGCAGGGAGAGGCCTTCGCGCAGCAACGCGTCGTCCTCGGCGATCACGACCCGCATGGCAGCTCCACTCTCAGCACGGTCGGCCCACCGGGTGGGCTGGTCAGGGTGAGGGTCCCGTCGAAGGCTTCCGCCCGGCGGCGGATGCCGGCCAGCCCGCTGCCACCGGACTCGTCGGCGCCGCCGCGGCCGTCGTCGCGGATCTCCAGGCGCACCACCGAAGCCGTGCCGCCGAGGGTGATGTCCACCTGGGACGCATCGGCGTGCTTGGTGACGTTCGCCAGCGCCTCGGCGACGACGAAGTACGCGGCCGCCTCCACCGCGGCCGGGCGGCCCGCCTCGTACTCGACGTCGACGGCGACCGGCACCGGGCTGCGCTCGGCGAGCGCGCGGACCGCCCCGGCCAGCCCGCGTTCGCTCAGCAGCGGCGGGTGGATGCTGCGGACGACCGTGCGCAGCTCGGCCAGCGCGTCGGTCGCCGTGTCCTGGGCCTTGACCAGCAGGTCGCGAGCCGTTTCCGGGTCGCGGTCGTAGAGCTGGTCCGCGATGCCCAGCTGCAGCACGACCGCCGCGATCCGCGCCTGCGTGCCGTCGTGCAGGTCACGCTCGATCCGCCGCAGCTCGGCGCCGTGCGCCTCCAGCGCCGCCGCCCGGGTCGCGGTCAGCTCGGCGACCCGGTCCGCCAGCACGACGCCGGGAGCGGGCGCGAGCAGCTTCCGCGCGGTGCGGGCCTGCCAGCGGGCCACGCGCGGCAGCTGCAGCGTCGCCACGCCCATGGCGACGGCCACGAGCAGGTCGAGTGCGGCCCGCGGCCAGGAATCCACCACGATCCCGAGCGAGCCTTCGATCCCGCCGGGCACCAGCGGCCAAATGAGGACGGTGATGACCTGCTGGACGGCGCCGATCGGCAGGCCGAACGCGAGCGCGCCGATGACCAGGCCGGTCGCCGCGTGGGCGGCGAGCCACGCGAGGTCGCGGCGGGTGGCCGGGTCCTTCAGCGGGTGGCCGTCCCGGTAGGGCTCGGGGATCGGTTCGCCGAGCCGGCGTGCGGCGCGGCGGCGGTCGACGCCCACCGGCCTCCGGGCCAGCCGGATCATCGGGGCCAGCGACGGGATCCCGATCCCGAACGGGCACAGCAGGACCACGGCGAACAGCCCGGTCAGGGCGAACATCGACAGCAGCGAAGTGCCGGCGCCGACCACGAGGAAACGAACCGCCGACCAGCACTCGCGCAAGCGGGTCGTCACCGCGCCAGTGTCCCACCCCACCACCGGGGTAGCGCTGGCGCTACCCCCGATCCACCTCCCCACGGGATCGATCCGCCGCCCCCGGCGACCTAGTTTTCGTTGTGAGACAACGAAGGGGATGGCAATGAGCACAGCGTATGCGCTGGAACTGAGCGGGGTGCGGAAGGTGTACGGCGCCGGCGACGGCGCGGTCACCGCGCTCGACGGGGTGTCGGCCGGGGTGGCACGGGGGACGTTCACCGCCGTGATGGGGCCGTCCGGCTCCGGCAAGAGCACCTTCCTGCACTGCGCGGCCGGCCTGGACCGGCCGACGTCGGGGCGGGTGCTGCTCGGCGGCGCCGAGATCGGCAGGCTGAAGGAACGCGAGCTGACGGAGCTGCGGCGGACCCGGATCGGGTTCGTCTTCCAGGCCTACAACCTGCTGCCGTCGCTGAACGTGCTGCAGAACATCACGCTCCCGCTGCGGCTGGCCGGCCGCAAGCCGGACGCGCAGTGGCTGCGGGAGATCGTCGAAGGCGTCGGCATCGCCAAGCGGCTGGAACACCGCCCGGCGGAGCTGTCCGGCGGGCAGCAGCAGCGCGTGGCGATCGCGCGGGCGCTCGTCACCCGGCCCGAGGTGGTGCTGGCCGACGAGCCGACCGGCGCCCTCGACACCCGCACCGGGCGGCAGGTGCTGGACCTGCTCCGCGCGATCGTCGAGCAGATGGGCCAGACCGTGCTGATGGTGACCCACGACCCGGTCGCGGCCTCCGCCGCGCACGGCGTCCTCTTCCTGGCCGACGGCAAGCTGGCCGGCCACCTCCCGCACCCCACCCCCGAGCGGGTGGCGGAGCGGATGACGCACCTCGGGGAGTGGTGAGCGTGCTGGCCATCGCGTGGCAGACGATCCGGACCCGGCTCGGCGGGTTCGCCGGCGCCTTCATCGCCATCCTGTGCGGCACCGCACTGGTCGCCGCCTGCGGGATCCTCATGGAATCCGGCCTGCGGGCCGGCGTCCCGACCCAGCGCTACGCCGCCGCGGCCGTCGTCGTCGGCGGGGCGCAGACCGTGCGCCCGCCCGGCGCCGACATCCTCTCGGGCGAGCAGGTCGGCGAGCAGCCGCCGGTCCCGGCCGCGCTGGCCGGGCGGATCGCCGCGGTGCCCGGCGTGCGCGCGGCGATCGCCGAGCAGAGCTTCCCGGCGCAGGTCGTCGCCCGGGACGGGCGGGTGCTCGCCGACCGGGAGTCACTGGGGCACAACTGGGACGCCGCCGTGCTGGCGCCGTTCACCCTGCGCGGCGGGGACGCGCCCAAGACCGCCGACGAGGTCGTGCTGGACGCCGACTTGGCGCGCCGGGCCGACGTCGGCATCGGCGGCCAGGTGCGGATCACCACCCGGTCGGGACCGGCGACCTTCAAGGTGAGCGGGGTCGTCGACGGCACCGCGCGGCAGGCGGCGGTGTTCTTCGCCCCGGACCGGGCCGCCGAGCTGGCCGGGCGGCCCGGCCAGGTGCACGCGATCGGCGTCCTCGCCGACCCGGGGGTGGCGGCCGAGACGCTAGCCGAGCGGGTGCGGGCCGTCGCCGGCGGCGCCGAGGTCACCACCGGCGTCGAGCGCAGCAGCATCGAGTTCCTCGACGTCAGCCAGACCCGGACGCTGTTGCTGGCCATCGCCGGCTCGTTCGGCGGGTTCGCGCTGCTCGTCGCGGTGTTCGTGGTGGCGAGCACGCTGGCGCTGACCATCAACCAGCGCCGCCGGGAGTTCGCGCTGCTGCGCGCGGTCGCGGCCACCCCGCGGCAGATCCGCAAGCTCATCGGCACCGAGACGACGCTGATCGCGCTGGTCGCCGGCCTGCTGGGCAGCGGGCTGGGCCTGGCGGTCGCCGGTGGCCTGCGGGACGCGTTCGCCGCGATCGGTGTGATCCCGGCCGACTTCGGGCTGGCGATCAGTCCGCTCCCGCTGCTGGCCGCGGTCCTGCTCGGCCTGGGCGCGGCCCGGCTGGCGGCCTGGGCGGCGTCGCGGCGGCCGTCGTCGATCCGGCCCGTGGAGGCGCTGGGCGAGGCCGCGGTGGAACGCCGTGAGCTCGGCCGGGTCCGGCTGCTCACCGGCTGGGGCCTGGTGCTGGCCGGCGTCGGCGGCGCGTTCGTCCCGCTCTTCCTGCACGGGGACATCGCCGCCGCGATCTCGACCATGGCCACCCTGGTCGTCGTCATCGGGCTGGCCGTGGTCGGGCCGCAGGTGACCGGGCTGGTGGTGCGGGTTCTGGTCCCGGTGCTGGGGAGGGTCTGGCGGATCAGCGGCTACCTCGCCGGGGCGAACGCGCACGCCAACGCCCGGCGGGTCGCGGCGGCGGTGACCCCGCTGATGCTGGCCGTGGCGTTCGCGCTCGCCACCTTCTACGGGCCGACCGCGATGACCGCGGCCGCCCAGCAGGAGTCGGCGCGGTCGACGACCGCCGACTACGTGCTGAGTGCCCCGGGCGGTGTCTCGCCCCTGGTGGCCGAGGCGGCCGGGCGGGTGCCCGGGGTCGCGGCGGCGACGCCGGTGGTCCGCACGTCCGTGATCACCGCGACGCCGGTGGGCGACAGCGTCGAGGTCCAGCGGACCCCGGCGCAGGGCCTGGCGGGCGACCGTGCCGGGGCCGCCCTCGAGCTGGGCGTCGACGCCGGGCGGCTCGCCGACCTGACCGGCGACACCGTGGCGCTGAGCCGCTCGGAAGCCGACTGGCTGGAGAAGAAGCTCGGCGACGAAGTGGAGTTCTACTTCGGGGACGGCGTCCCGGCGAAGCTGCGGCTGGTCGCCACCTACACGCACGACCTGGCCTTCGGCGACTTCGTGCTGCCGGTCGCGCTGGCTCGTGAGCACGTCGGCGGCCGCTTGGACGACTCCGTGCTGGTCCGGCGGCAGCCCGGCGCCGACGCGGACGCGGTGGCTTCGGCGCTGAGCGCGTTGCCCTACCCCGGTTTGGTACTGGCACCGGCCTCGGTGCTCGCCGCCCCGGAAGGGGGCGAACGCCAGGCGCAGTTCTACCTCAACCTGGTCGCGGCCGGCGTGATCGTCGGGTACCTGGCGATTTCGGTGGCCAACACGCTGGTACTGACCACCGCGCAGCGCGGCCGCGAGTTCGCCCTGCTGCGGCTGGTCGGCACGACCCGCCGCCAGGTGACCCGGATGATGCGGCTCGAAGCGGTGACCACGGTCGGGATCGCGCTCGTGCTCGGCACGCTGGTGGCGCTGATCCCGTTGGCCCTGCTCAACTTCGGCCTGCGGGGCAACCCGGTCCCGGCCGGCCCGCCGTCCGTCTACCTGGGAATCATCGCCGGCGCGGCCGCGCTCGGGATGGTGGCGATCGGGGTGGCCACGTCGGTGGCGCTGCGCGCCCGGCCGATCGACGCGATCGGCGTCCGCGAATGACGGGAGCGGGGTGGGCCGGACCGGCCCACCCCGCCCGCGGGTCAGCAGGCCGTGTGGGTGTCCACGCCTTCGAAGGACGTGACCAGGTACTGGGTCGTCCGTCCGATCAGCACCGCCGTGCCCGCGGGCACGCACGTCTCGCCCTGCTTGGCGCGGACGCCGCCGCCGTAGGCCAGCCCCCACACCTCGATCTTCGTGGCGGCGGAACCGCAGTTGCCCCAGTAGTAGTCGCGCGCGTTCGGGCCGGACGCGCCCTGCGTGGCGTAGTTGCCGCAGGTGACCTGCGCCGACGCGGACGCCGTGCCCGCGGGCACGGCCGTCAAGGCCAGGCCGAGCACGGCCGCCACCGCAATGCGTTTCATGGAACCCCCCGTTGTGCGTGAAACAGTGCGGTACCGACGCTAGCGCTTTCCGGGGCGCGGAAATGCCCCTCAATTCCTAGGGGTTGACGGGGATCCCGGGCCGCGGGAACATCGAAACTTTCCGAAAGTGATTGCCCGGCCAGCGGCCCTGCTCGCATGCTTTTGCCATCCTGGCTTGCCTGCCAGCCTCGACGAGGAGGAAGCATGCTCACCAAGAAACGCGGCCGCAGCAGGGTGTTCGCCGGCGGCGCCGTCCTTGCGCTGATCGCGGCGTTCCTGCCCGGGACCGCATGGGCCGACACGGTCATCACGTCCAACCGGACGGGCACCGACAACGGGTACTACTACTCGTTCTGGACCGCCGGCGGTGGCTCGGTCTCCATGACGCTCTCTTCCGGTGGCAACTACCGGACCAACTGGAGCAACGTCAACAACTTCGTCGCCGGCAAGGGCTGGAGCAACGGCAGCCGGCGGACGGTGAACTACTCCGGCAGCTTCAACCCCTCCGGCAACAGCTACCTGGCGCTCTACGGCTGGACGTCCAACCCGCTCGTCGAGTACTACATCGTCGACAACTGGGGCAGCTGGCGCCCGACCGGGACGTACAAGGGCACGGTGACCAGCGACGGCGGCACCTACGACATCTACCAGACGACCCGCTACAACGCGCCGTCCGTCGAAGGCAACAAGACGTTCAACCAGTACTGGAGCGTCCGCCAGCAGCGCCGCACCGGCGGCAGCATCACCACCGGCAACCACTTCGACGCCTGGGGCCGCGCGGGCATGCCCCTCGGCAGCTTCAACTACTACATGATCCTGGCGACCGAGGGCTACCAGAGCAGCGGCAACTCGAACATCACGGTGGGGTGACCATGCGCCGCTGGAGCACCTTCCTGGCCACGGCCGCCCTCGCCGTGGCGAGCACCATCGCCGTCACGCCGGCGGCGCACGCGGCCGCCTGCAACGGGTACGTCGGCCTGACCTTCGACGACGGGCCGTCGAACGCCCACACCCCGGCCATCCTGAACGCGTTGCGGCAGAACGGGTTGCGGGCGACGATGTTCAACGAAGGCCAGTACGCGGCCGCGTACCCGGCGCAGGTCCGCGCCCAGACGAGCGCGGGCATGTGGGTCGGCAACCACAGCTACACCCACCCGCACCTCACCCAGCTGGGCCAGGCGCAGGTGGATTCGGAGATTTCCCGTACCCAGCAGGCGATTTCGGCCGCCGGGGGCGGCACGCCCCGGCTGTTCCGCCCGCCGTACGGGGAAACGAACGCGACGGTCCAGTCGGTGGCGTCCCGCTACGGGCTCCGCCAGGTGATCTGGGACGTCGACTCGGGTGACTGGAACAACGCGAGCGTCGACGCGATCGTCCAGGCCAACGCCCGGCTCGGCAACGGCCAGGTCATCCTGATGCACGAGTGGCCGGCCAACACCCTGTCCGCCATCCCGCGCATCGCGCAGACGCTCGCGAGCCGCGGCCTCTGCGCCGGGATGATATCGCCGCAGACGGGGCGGGCGGTCGCCCCGGGCTGACGGTGCGGTGGCGCGGCGGTTGCACCCCGCCGCGCCACCAACTGATCCTCCACAAAGGACGCGGCCGGGCCGCCCCACGGCGTGGCTTCTTCATGGCGAACGCGCGGAAACGAGCGCTTCGTTCCCGGTTTTCGTTTCCGGATGGTTCCGCCGGAAAGGAAACGGGTCCGGCGCCCGGGTGGATCACTCGGCGACGCGGGTGCGGCCGCACCAGGCGAACACCGGGACGCGGTCGCCGCTGCTGGACGTGGTGAACTCGCCGTCGTGGGAGAAGTGCTCGTAGCCGGCGCCGAAGCTCACCTTCGCGACTTCGCCGATGCTGGCGACCGTCCACTCGCGGTGGCGTTCGGTCAGTTCGGCGGGACCACCGGAAAGCGTCACCTTGATCTGGGGCATGATTCCTTCTCCCGTGATTCGGTCGGCGCGGGAAATGTGTCCTTCGTCTCTCGACGATGCCTGAGCTCGGAATGGCGTGTCAAGATTCGCGCCTCCTATTCGGGGTCGCTCTGGAATTGCCGGAAAATAGGGGTTGACGGCAAAGCCGGGCAGGGGTGGTGGCCGCCGCCAAGGCAAGGTGCCGGTTAACTCGGACATTTCACCGGTCCGGCGACGGCCGGTCGGCCGCCGTTCCCGCAGCGTTCACTTCCGTCCCCCGCCCCCGTCATTTGCGGTACCTAAGTTTCTTCGCGTGGACGCACCTCTGGCAGTGAGAGCCCGCGGGATCACCAAGTGCTTCGGCGACGTCGTCGCCCTCGACGGCATCGATTTCGACGTGGCACCGGGCCGGATCCACGGCCTGGCCGGCCCGAACGGCGCGGGCAAGACGACGCTGCTCGGCCTGCTGCTGGGCCTGGCCGTCGCCGACGAAGGACGGCTGGAGATCCTGGGGACGCCCGTCGGCCGGGCGCTCGCCGCCCCCGAGGGCGTCGCCGGGTTCGTCGACGGGCCGGGGCTGTACCCGTCGCTCACCGCGCGCCAGAACCTGGCGGCACTGGCGAAGCTCGGCGGCCACCCGGTCGGGACGGTCCTCGAGGAGGTGGGGCTGGCCGACGTCGCCGACGACCGGGTCCGCGGCTTCTCCCTTGGCATGCGCCAGCGCCTCGGCCTCGCGGCGGCCCTGCTGACCTCGCCCCGGCTCCTGGTCCTCGACGAGCCGGCCAACGGCCTCGACCCGGCGGGCAAGAGGCATGTCCACGGCGTGCTGGAGCGCCTGGCCGGCGGCGGCACGGCGGTGGTGCTGTCCAGCCACCGGATGGACGACCTCGAGGCGCTGTGCGCGGAGGTGACGATCCTGGCGACCGGCCGCGTGGTGTTCACCGGACCACTGGCCAAGCTTTCGGCGGAGAACGGCGAGCTGGCCTACCGCCTGCGGACCGCGGACCCGGCGGCCGCGCGGCGGGTGCTCGGGGAGATGCGGGGGATCCGGCTCGTGGACGCACCGGGGGAGGGCGAAGGGGTGGTCGTGCGCGCGCTGGTGCCTGCGCTCGACGAACTGGTGCTGCGGCTGGGCCGGGAGGGGATCGCGGTCCGCGAGCTCGCGCCGGTCGTGTCCCCGCTGGAGGCGGCGTTCCTCGCGCTGACCGGGCAGGAGGCCCTTCGATGACCGCACTCGCTCCGGCTGTTGCGTTCTCGCGTTCCTGCTGCTCAGCGCTCGGGTCGCCGCTGGAGGCGGCGTTCTTCGCACTCGCTCGGCAGGAGGCTCTCCGATGACCGCACCCACCCGGCCCGTCCCTCTCGCGCGCATCTACCGCTTCGAGCTCGTCAAGCTCTTCGCCGCCTGGCGCATCCGGCTGCTCGTTCTCGCCTGCTGGCTCGCGCCCGCCGTCTTCGTCGCCGCCGTCGGTGAACAGAGCTCGCTGCCCGTCGACACCCTCTTCGGCCGGTGGATGAACGCCACCGGGTGGGCCGGCCCGCTCGTGATGCTCGGCTTCGCCGGCACCTACGCCCTCCCGCTGCTCACTTCCGTCGTCGCCGGGGATGTCTTCGCCGCCGAAGACCGGCTCGGAACCTGGCGGCACCTGCTCGTCGCCGTCCGGTCCACGGGACGGCTCTTCGCCGCGAAAGCGCTGGCCAGCCTCACCGTCCTGCTCGTGCTCGTGGCCGGGATGGCCGTCTCCGCCACCGCCGGCGGCCTGCTCACCGCCGGGAACCGGGTGCTCGTCGGCTTCGACGGGCACCTGCTCACCCCCGGGGACGCGGCCGCCACGGTCCTCCTCGCCTGGGTGAGCGTGCTCGCCCCCACGCTGGCGCTGGCCGCCATCGGGCTGCTCGGGTCCGTCCTCTGGGGACGGTCGCCGATGGGCCTGCTGCTGCCCGCCGTCGTCGCGCTCGCCATGGCGCTCGCCCAGCTGCTCCCGCTGCCCGTCGCCGTGCGCCTGGCCCTGCCCAGCTACGCCTTCATCGCGTGGAACGGCCTGTTCACCGACCCCGCGCAGCTCGGGCCGCTGCTGGTCGCCGTCGGCGTCAGCCTCGCCTGGGCCGTCGCCGCGACCGCGCTCGCGTACCGGCAATTCGTGCGCCGCGACTTCACCAACGCCGCGCACGACGGCACGGGCCGCCGGGCGCTCGCCGCGCTCCCGCTGGTCGTGCTCTTCGGCGCCACCGCCGGGATCGTCGCCGTGGCGACGCCCGCGCTGGGCTCCGGGATCACCCAGGACAAGGTGCAGCAGTCGGTGGCCACCGCGTTCGCGCACCTCTACCGCCTGCAGGCCGCCCAGCTGCACCGCCCGGACGTCACCGAAGCGCAGCTGGCGGCCACGGCCGCGTGCACCAAGGGCGACGGCCTGGTCGCCCCCGAAGGGCCGGGCAACGACTGGCGCTGCGTAGTGACCTGGCACCTGCCCGGCCTCACCGCCACCGGCTCGGCGATCTACCAGCTGGACGTCACCGCCGACGGCCGGTACGTCGCCGACGGCGACGGGCCGAAGGAGGTCAACGGCTACTTCCAGGTGCGGACCCCCGCCGGCGACCAGCCCAACCCGCTCTGGCAGTTCGACGCCGACGTCGACCTGCTCGCCTCGGCCAACCCGAAGGGATGAGATCCATGCAGGTGACACGCCGCAGGCGGCGGCCCGGGAAGGACCGCCGCCGCCACCACCGGTTCCGGTTCGCGACGGCGGGCTCGGTCACGCTCGTGCTGGTCGCGACCGGCACCGACGTCGGTGTCGCGTCGACGCGGCAGTTCGGCGAAGACCAGGTCGGCCAGGTCACCGGCCAGGGCCAGGTGGTCGCCGCCGACCAGTACATCCAGCCGATCGGGGACCGGCTGGTCGTGCCGGGCGGCAAGATCATGGCGTCGTCGGTCAGCCCCGACGGCAGCCACCTCGCCGCGCTGACCACCGACGGCGGGATCGCGCTCACCGTCGTCGACCTCAAGAGCTGGAAGGTGCAGCAGCTCGTCGGCAACTCCGCGACGGCGAACCTGCGCATCCCCGGCAACGACGTCGGCCAGGAAGGCCCGTCGTACTCCCCGGACGGCAAAACGCTGTGGCTGGCCCAGACCGACGGCTACACCCGGTTCACGGTCAACCCCGACGGCACGGTCGCGGCCCCGGTGGTGGTCAAGATCCCCGCGGACGGCCCGAAGCACGCGCTGGTCGCCCAGGCGGTGTTCTCGCCCGACGGGTCCACTGTGTACTCCGCGGTCAACGGCCAGAACCGGGTGGTCGCGCTCGACGCGGTGACCGGGGCGATCGAGCAGAGCTGGGCCGTCGGCAACGCCCCGCGCGACCTGGTCCGCGTGGGCAGCAAGCTCTACGTCAGCAACGAAGGCGGGCGGCAGGCGCGGCCCGGCGAGCCGACGCTGAACTCCTACAACACCCAGGTGCCCGCCAGCCGGTTCACCGGTGCGACCACCAGCGGCACGGTCAGCGTCGTCGACCTGGCGCACCCGGCCGCCGCGCCGAAGAGCATCGACGTCGGCCTGCACCCGACCGCGGTGTACGCCAAGGACGGCGCGTTGTTCGTCACCAACACCGCGAGCGACACGGTTTCGGTCATCGACACCGGCCGCGACCAGGTGGTCCAGACCATCGCGACCCAGCCGTGGCCGGAGGCGGCGGTCGGCTACGAGCCCGACGGTGTCGCCCTCACCGGTGACGGCCACCTGCTGGTGACGCTCGGGCGCGCCAACGCCGTCGCCGTCTACCGCTACCACCGGGCGCAGGAGCCGGTGAGCTACGTCGGCCTGCTGCCGACGGACTACTTCCCGACGGCGATCGCCGCCGCCGGCCAGGACGTCCTGGTCTCGAACACCCGCGGTGTCGACGCCCGCCGCCCGACCACCGCGGCCGGGCACGGCACCCACGACACGACGTCGAGCCTGCAGAAGTTCCGGCTGCCCGCCGACCCGGCGATCCGCGGGTACACCGACCGCGTCTTCCGGCAGAACGGCTGGACGCCCGGTTCGGTCCAGGTGGCCCACGACGACGGCCACCGCCGTCCGGTGCCGGTCCCGGCGCGGCTCGGCGACCCGTCGACGATCAAGCACGTTTTCCTGCTGGTCAAGGAGAACCGCACCTACGACCAGGTGTTCGGCGACGACCCGCGCGGCAACGGCGACCCGAGCGTGACGCAGTTCGGCGAGAACGTCACGCCGAACCAGCACGCGCTGGCACGCCAGTTCGGGCTGTACGACAACACCTACGACATCGGCACGAACTCCGCCGAGGGCCACAACTGGCTGATGCAGGCCGACAACCCCGAGTACACCGAGTCGTCGGCGGGGGAGTACCTGCGCAGCTACGACACCGAGGACGACGCGCTCGGCCACCAGAGCACGGGGTTCCTCTGGACCGGCGCGCAGGCGGCCGGGAAGTCGGTGCGGGACTTCGGGGAGTTCCAGCAGTTCCTCACCAAGCCGGCCGGCGCGAGCTGGCAGAACTTCTACTGCGACGCCAAGAACATGGCCGCGACCGGGGAGCCGAGCGCGTACCCGCTGGTTTCGTCGTCGCCGATCCCTTCGCTGAACGACGTTTCGGTGCCGGGCTTCCCGAAGTTCGACACGTCGGTGCCGGACGTCTACCGCTACCAGATCTGGAAGGACGACTTCGAGAAGCACGGGCCGGCGAACCTGAACATGTTCTGGCTCTCCAGCGACCACACCGGCGGCCCGCCGAACGCGGCCGCCCAGGTCGCGGACAACGACCTCGCGGTCGGCCGGATCGTCGACGAGATCTCGCACAGCCCGTACTGGCAGGATTCGGCGATCTTCGTCGTCGAGGACGACTCGCAGGCCGGGCTGGACCACGTCGACGGGCACCGGGCGCCGGTGCAGATCATCAGCCCGTACGCCCGGCACGGCGTGGTCGACAGCCACTACTACTCGCAGATCACGATGATCCGGACGATCGAGCAGATCCTCGGGGTCAAGCCGATGAACCAGAAGGACAGCGCGGCGACGCCGATGAGCGCGGCGTTCACGTCGAAGCCGGACTACACGCCGTTCACGGCGGTCCCGAACCGGACATCCCTGACGGCGGGCCTGGCCACCCAGCCCGCCTGCGGAGCGGACACCCCGGCCCCGCCCGACCCGGCGGCCGCGCCGGTGCCGTCGTCCGCGGTGCCGGCGGGCAAGCGCGAGGTGGCGGCGCAGTGGCAGGAGTGGACGACGCACCAGCGGCTGACCGGCCCGGACGCGGTAGCCGACTACGCCAACCCGGCGCAGATGAACCACTTCACGTGGTACCAGACGCACGGGTGGCAGGTGCCTTATCCGGGGGAGAGCGAGGTGTTCGCTCCGGAGCAGGTGCCGGGCGCGTTCCTGCCGTCGGCGGAGTCGGACGGCTGATCGGTGACCGGGAGGCTCCTGTGCGGGGCCTCCCGTTTGCCGGTCGATCATCGTGCTCAGTTCAGCTCAGCTCAGCTCAGCCGGCCCCAGCCCAGGCCCGGCCCGCTCGGGGCCGCCGCCAGCAAGCCCGGCCAAGCCCTGGCCCGGGCGGGTCAGCCCAGCCCAGGCCAGCCCGGCTCCGCCCGGGCCGACTCCGCCTCGGCTTGCCCTGCTTCATCTCGGTCAGCCCGCCCGGCCTCGCCGGCCGCAGCGGCCGGCGGTGTTCCGATGGCGAGCTACCGCATTCGGCGCAGCCCCAACCGGCCGGAACCGCTCAGCGGGCCGGCCGCAGGTGATCCGCGCGCCAGTGCCGTCCCCGCCGCGGCGTGCGCCAATGCCGTCCCCGCAACGGCCGCGCCGGGCCCCGTGCCGCGATGAATGCCGGCTGGTGCTCGGCGAACCCCGCCGCCGTCAAACCCATCAGGACCGGGTAGCGGACTTCTCCGCGGCTGAGCTCCGTGTCCCTCGGGCGGCCCTCCTCGCGGAAACCCAGCTCCCCGTGCAACGCCAGTGAAGCGAAATTGCTCCCGTTGATGCTGACCTCGCACTTGCGGTACCGCCGCAGCTCGAACATGTACGCCAGCAACACCGTCACCGCGTCCGCCGCGTAGCCGCAGCGGCGGTACTGGGCTCCGATGCCGATGCCGTAGCTGAAGTGGCCACTGGCCGGGTCGGCCTGGATCCAGATCGACCCGACCAGCGTGCGGTTGTGCAGGGTCTCGATCGCGAAGTGGAAGTCGTCGCCCGTGGTGTCCCGGTGGGTCGCCCAGTGGCGGTAGCCGCCGAGCTGGCGGTCGGACGCGCGGTCGAAGCCGATCAGGGTGCGGTGATCCGCCGGGCGGACCTCCCGCAACCGCACCTTCCACCCCGCCCAGCTCATCGGCAGTGATGGTACATCCCGGTCACCAATAGCATTGCGTGGTCATGTCGTCGAGCCGGACGAACTTCGACGAGCCGTTCGCCCCGATGATCGCCTTGACGAACACCGGGTTGACGCCGTTGAGGTTCCAGCGGGCGGTGTTGACCGCCTGGTACGCGCCGCTGCCGTTGAGCCACGGGTACGTGCTGTACAGCAGGTGCGCGTTGGCGTCCCAGATCTCGATGCCGACCTGCGCCCCGCCCGCCGTCTGCATGTAGAACTGCGAAGCGCACTGGGCGTAGCCCGGCACCGAGTTCGTCGGCACCCAGAAACCCTCGAACGCCCAGCCGTTGGTGGCGAACAGCCAGCCGTTGTTCCGGCCGGACCGCGCCGTGCCCGCCCCGACGTCGAACCCGGCCGACGCCGCCCCGCCGGTCGCCACCAGCCACGATCCCTGCGGGTTGACCTCGAAGCCGTCCTGCACCTGCGACAGCGACGCGTGCGCCACCCCGGCCGTGGCGGCCAGCAGCGCGGCGGACAGGACGGCGGCCAGGGTCACGCCGCCCCAACGGCGCCGGAGCCCGGAAAACGTAGTGGACATATCGGTTCCTTCCTCGATCCGTAGCACCCTTCCGAGCGCGCGGGACCGGGCGGTGATACGTCCGGTAGCGACGGGATCGTCCGGGCCGACGGACCGGGCACTCCTGCCCGGGCTCACGCTCGGCCCGGCCGAACTGCACCCGCTGGTCGCCGAAGCCGTGCACCTCGCACGGACCTCCGCCGACGACCACCTGCGGCCCCGCGTCGAACTCCAGGTGGCCGATCCGCGCCCCTGACTGTCACGAACTCCGCCGCACCGGTGTCTTGAGGGCGTTCCACCCCGACGACACGAGTGAGGTACGAAACCATGGACACCCGCCTCGACCTGTTCGGCACCGAAACCGGCTCCCGGCTCGCCAAGCGGTTCGCGAGCCTCGGGCAGGTCATCGACCGCTCGCCGCTGCCGTCGGCCACCCGGGAGCTCGTCAGCCTGCGGGCCAGCCAGATCAACGGGTGCGGCTGGTGCGTCGACATGCACGTCAAGGAGGCCGCCGCGGCCGGGGAGACGGCCGTCCGGCTCGCGCTCGTCGCCACCTGGCGGGAGTCGACCGTCTTCACCGAGGCCGAGCGGGCCGCGCTCGCGCTGGCCGAGGAGGGCACCCGGCTCGCCGACGCCGCCGAAGGCGTGTCCGACCAGACCTGGGCGCGCGTGCGCGAACACCACGACGACGAGCAGGTCGCCGCGCTGGTGTCGCTGGTCGCGTTGATCAACGCCGCCAACCGGCTCGCCGTGATCGTGCACCAGAAGGGCGGGTCCTACGAGCCCGGGATGTTCGCCGCGATGGCCGACCGCGGCTGAGCGTGGTCAGCGGGCGGGCACGGTGATCGTCTTGTACTCGGTGTAGGTGCCGAGCCCGACGGCGCCGTACTCGCGGCCGAGGCCGCTGGCCTTGAAGCCGCCGAACGGGCCGTCGAACCCGATCGGGGCGCCGTTGACGGTGACCGTGCCGGTGCGGACGCGGCGGGCGACGGCGAGCGCGTGGGCCGGGTCCGCGGACCACACGCCGCCGGAGAGGCCGTACTCCGAGTCGTTGGCGAGGCGGACGGCGTCGTCCTCGTCGTCGTAGGCGATGACGACCAGGACGGGGCCGAAGATCTCCTCCCGCGCGATGCGCATGGTGTTGTCGACGTCGGCGAACAGCGTCGGCGTGACGTAGTTGCCGCTTTCCAGGCCCGGCGGGACTTCCGGGCCGCCGGTGACGAGCCGCGCGCCCTCCTCGATGCCGAGGCGGATGTAGTCCAGGACGCGCTGCTGCTGGTCGCGGCGGATCATCGGGCCGATGAACGTCCGGTCGTCGGCCGGGTCGCCGACGCCGAGGGACTCCACCAGGTCCTTCAGCCCGGCGACCACCTCGTCGTAGCGGGCGCGCGGTGCGAGGACGCGCGTCTGCGCGATGCAGGATTCGCCGTTGTTGAGCAGGGAACCGAACTTGACGCCCTGGATCGCCGCGCCGAGGTCGGCGTCGGGCAGGACGAGCATCGCCGACTTGCCGCCGAGCTCGAGGCTGACCCGCTTGAGCTGTTCACCGGCCAGCGACGCGATGCGGCGCCCGGCGCGGGTCGAGCCGGTGAAGGCGACCTTGTCGACTTCCCTGTGCTTGACCAGGTACTCGCTGGTCTCGCGGTCGGCGGGCAGGACGCTGATGACGCCGTCGGGCAGGCCGGCCTCCGCGAGCAGTTCCGCGAGGAGGTTCATGCTCAGCGAGTTCTCCGGCGACACCTTCAGGACGACGGTGTTGCCGGCGAGCAGCGCCGGGATGATCTTCGCCGACGCCGAGGAGAACGGCGAGTTCCACGGGATGATCGCGGCGACCACGCCGATCGCTTCCCGGCGCACGACCGACCGGAAGGGCGCCGCGGGATCCGACGGCTCGAGGGTTTCCTCCCAGCCGAACTCCTCGGCCGCCTTGAGGTAGGCGTCGGCCTGGCGGGTCAGGCTGGACTGGCCCGCCTTGGTGAACCAGAGCGCGGAGCCGTTCTCGGCGGAGATGAGCGCGGCGATCTCGTCGGCGCGCTTCTCGCGCAGAGCGGCGAGCTTGCGGACGACGGCGATCCGGTCCGCGGGCGAGGTGCGCGGCCACGGGCCCTCGTCGAAGGCCCGCCGGGCGGCCGCGACGGCGCGGTCGACGTCGGCGGGCAGCGCCTGCGCGGCGCGGCCGATGACCGCGTTGTCGTGCGGGGATCGAATGTCCAGCAGCTCGGCGCTGCTCGGGGCGGTCCACGTGCCGCCGATGAAGAGTTCTTCGTAGGTGATCACTGCTGCCTCCTGACACGCTATCTGTCACATCAATGTAGCACTTGAGGCGCTTAAGGGGCTCGCTTGTGAGTCACTGCACAGGGGCGTTAGTTCTCCCGAGTGCCTCAGTGGTGTGACGGTATGGTGCGGGAGTGAGAGCCGACGCCGCACGCAACCTGGAACTGCTGCTCACCACGGGCGCCCGGATGCTCGCCGAGGACCCGGCCACGAGCATCGCGGCGATCGCCGCGGAGGCCGGGGTGGACCGCCGGACGGTGTACCGCCGGTTCACCGGCCGCGAGGAGCTCTTGGCGGCGGTCTACCAGGCCCGCCTCGACGCGATCGAAGCGGCGATCGAGGCGGCCCGGCTGCGGGAGGCGCCGGTGCCGGTGGCCCTGCACCGGTACGTCGAGGGGATCGTCGGGGTGAACCGCACGTGGCCGACCGAGGTGAGCCGGATGCGCTCGGACCCGGAGATCTGGGCTCGCCGCCTGCGGGCGATCGAGGAGGTGGACCGGTTCCTGCAGCGGGCGGCCGACGAGGGGTTCCTGCGGCCGGGCCTGCCGGACCGCTGGCCGGGCAACGTCCTGGGGTCACTGGTGCACCTGTCGACCCGGGAACTGCCCGAGCTGAGCGACGCCCAGGCGGCGGACGTCATCGTCGACACATTCCTGCGCGCCTTCGGCAAAACCGACGCTTCCTAGTCCCGCCCCCGGAGGGTCGGCTCGCGTACCTGGAGGGTCGGCCTGCGTACCTGGAGGGTCGGTCCACGTGCCTGGAGGGTCGGCCGGCGTACCTGGAGGGTCGGCTCGCCCTCCGCACGGGCCAACCTCCCGGGTGCATAAGCCGACCGCCTAGGTACGCAAGCCGACTGTCCAGGTACGCAAGCCGACCGGCCAGGTACGCGGGTCGACCCTCTAGGTGCGCAGGCCGACTGTCCGGGTGTGCGGGTCGACCGGCCGGGTGCGCGAGCTGACTGCCCGGGTGCGTTGGCCGACCCGTCCGGTCGTGGGTCAGGGGGCGGCGATGATGCGCCAGCGCTGGTTGGCGCTGCCGCTGTCGGCGTACTGGCCGAGTTCCGCTCCGCTGCCCGTGCGGCCCATGCCGTCGAGGTACTCGCCCGTGGTGCTGTTGCGGATGCGGACGTTGTTCGCGTCCGTCACCACCGACCACTGCTGGTTGCCGCTGCTGCTGGCCGGGTACTGGCCGACCGCCGCGCCGTTCGTGGTGCGGCCCGCGCCGTCGAGGTACAGCCCGGTCGCGCGGTTCTTGATGCGCACCCGGTTCCCCGCGTTCTCGATGATCCACTGCTGGTCGGCGCGCGCGGGGTCGCCGGTGGCCTGGCCCGTCCCGGCGCCGGTGGACGTCCGGCCCAGGCCGTCGATGTAGAGGCCGGTGGCCGCGTTGACGATCCGGACGTACGTGCCGCCGCCGTCGCCGAGGCCCCAGGCGTACCGGAGGCGGGTCAGCCCGCTGGGGTTCGACAGCGTCAGGCGGATGCCCGCGCCGGTGCCGGTCTTCGTCGTCATGCTGTACCAGTCGCCGTCGCGCAGGCCCGGCCAGTACACGCTGCCGACGCCGAGGCTCCTCAGTTTCGCGCTGACGCCGCGGATGTAGTCGGCGAAGAACGACCCGCTCGGGACGCTGTAGTCGAGGGTGTCGTAGTGCACGCCGTTCTTGCTGCCCGGCGACATCGGGCCGCCCCACTCGGTGACGACGGTCCGGTCCGCGTACGCGCCGATGTAGCCGCCGATGTGGTCCGCCCACTCGGTTTCGCTTTCGTAGCCGGCGAAGAACGAGTAGTCGTGGGCCGCCAGGAGCGTCCCGTCGAGCCGCCGGTCGCCGCCGACCGCGGGCACGTTCTGGGCCAGTCCGGCGCCGTCGAGGATCACCCGGCCGCGCGGCACGCCGGGGTACCGGGCCAGCCAGGAGCTGTAGAAGTTGTTCAGGTCGGCGGTGCCGTAACCGTACGGCTCGTTGACGACCTCGAAGTAGGCGTTCGGGTTGCTGCCGTACTTGGCGACGACGGTGTCCCACATCTGCTGGAACCGGCCGGTGTCCGCAGGCTTCCCGCCGGTGTACGCCCAGTACGCCAGGATCACCTTGCCCTTGGCGAGCGCGGTGTCGATCGCGCCGGTGTAGGTGCCCCAGTAACCCGACACCGTCGGCTCGTTGATCGGCATCCGGACCGTGTCGGCCCCGGTGATCGAGTACAGCTGCCCGACCACCTGGTCCGCCACGGTGGCCGCCGACGCGTAGGTGTCCGAAGCGCCGAGCCCGGACACGTACAGCGTGCCGTTGACGAAGTTGTCCCGCGTGTCGGCCCAGTTGACGCCCTTGAACCCGGTTGTGGCCGCTTGGGCCTGCGCCGGGACGGCGGTCAGCAACCCGCCGGCGAGCGCGGCCAGCGCCGAAAACCGGAATACCGCGGACAGCGTCCTGCGTAACACGGATGGGGTGCGTTTCATCGGTTCGTTCCTCCCGGATCCTCGCGCAGCCGTGGTTGTCCGAGACACTGGTAACACCCGGCCCCGGAAAGCGGCCATACTTTCGAAGCGAAACGCTCACGATCGGTCAGGAAAGAACACGCACCGGGCCGCGGCGAACACTTCGCCGCGGCCCGGTGCGGAATGCGTCAGCCGAAGTTCACGTCACTGCACCACATGTACGTCTGGTCCTGGTGCGAAGCCTGCCAGATCGTGAAGACGACGTGGTGCCCGCGGTAGCCGCCGGAGGTCTGGACGGTGAAGGTGATGTCCTTCGCCGGCGCGAACCGGCCGGTCTGCGTGACCTGGTCGAGGTTGCCCCAGCCGAGGCGCTGCGTGGTGGGGTCGTAGCCGTTCTTGCTGACGTAGACCCGGATGAAGTCGGCACCGTGGCTGGCCTGGTCGTACAGGTGCATCGTGAAGCTGCTGCCGACGCTGGTGGTCCGCCACGGGCCGGGGGTGTTCAGGGAGTTGTTGCGCGACAGGGCGTTGCTGCACAGCTGCCCGTCGGGCGTGGCGCCCTGGAAGTTGCCGTGCAGCCCGTCCCGCAGGGCGCTCATCCAGTTCCACATGGTGTCGGCGTTGGCCTGGAAAGCGGCCCAGCACGTGGGGTCCTGCTGCTGCATGGCGGGGTTCGTGTGCTGGCTGCCCCAGTCCTTCCAGCACTGGTAGGCCCGGGTGGCCGGGTCGACGATGGTGCCGTGCGCCGAGGCGGCCGGGACCCCGGCGAACAAGCAGGCCAGCCCGGCGACGACCAGGGCGACGAGGCCGCGGCGTCCGGTCCCGGAAAAGGTGCGCCTACGCATGGATGAGCCTCCGTTCTCGAAAAGAGCGAGCGGTGGTGGTTCATATGGGAGCGCTCCCAGGATGGCAGCAGCTTAGGCGCGATCCGGACAAACGTCAACCAAACGCCGAGTCGGTGTTGGGGTTATTCCCCGCCATTGTCGCGTCTTTTCGAAAATACCGGGATCGGCCCCGAAACTTTCGGGGCCGCCCGCGGCGGAAAGCGTGGCACGCGCATTTCCGCCGTTCGTAGTCCATTTCGGACAGTGAGCCGGCGGGAGCTCCGGGATCGCCGGGGCTCCCGCCGGGGGATCAGCCCTTGGCGGTCAGGTCGAGCAACCGGCCGGTGAGGTCGAGGTGTTCCTCGACGCTGCTCGTCAGGTAGGTGATGTCGACGAACGTGTGGTCCGGCGCCACCAGCTCGACGATCTTGGTGACCGACTCGGCGATCGCCTCCGCTGCCGTGCCGGGGTCGGCGTTCACGCGCAGGGCCACGCCGAGCGCCTGCGGGTCGCGGCCGGCCCGCTCGGTGTCCTCGCGGAGCTTGGCCAGCGTCGAGGTGATCACCTCCGCCGGGAACTGCTCGGGCACCGACCAGACCGGGAGCCACCCGTCGGCGCGCTCGGCGACCCGGCGCAGGGACTTCTCGCCGAAGCCGGCGAGGTAGACCGGCGGCTTGCGCACCGGCTTGAGGGCGACGTTCGACTCCGCGATCCGGTAGCCGACGCCGTCGTGGGTCACCGTGTCCTTCGTCCACCAGGTTTCGAGCAGGTCGAGCAGGTCGTCGAGCCGCTTGCCGCGCTCGGACATCGGCACGCCGACGGCCGCGTACTCGTCGGGGGACCAGCCGATGCCCAGCCCGGGCAGCAGCCGGCCGTTGCTCGCCACGTCGATGCTGGTCAGCAGCCGGGCGAAGTTCGCGGGCTGGTACTGGGTCGCGTTGATCGTGCTGGACCCCAGCACCGCCGTCTCGGTCACGGCCGCCGCGATGGCCAGCGCGGCGAACGGGTCCTGCGCCGTGTTGAACTCCTCCGGCATGCCGTCGTAGCCCGGGTACGACACCACCGGGTCGACCGGCGACAGCAGCCGGTCACCGACCCAGAGGCCGGCCGCACCGGCCCGCTCCGCCTCGCGCGCGTACCGCGCGATCCCGCCCGGCGTGGCCGCCGCCTTGCCGAACACCGGAAGGCTGAAACCAAGTGGCATTGCTTCTCCCCTGAAGAGTGAACGGACCGCGTTCGGTCCTCATGCCACTACTACTCGCATTCAGTTGCGCGTTCAAGCAGTCCGCTGGGCGGACCGCTCGGCGGCGCTAGGGGGGCGCAGGATCCGGCGGCCGCCGGTGCGGTGCGCGGGCCGCCGGTCAGCTGCGGTCGTGGAGCGTCACGTGGTAGCCGTCGGGGTCGGCGAACGTGAACGTCCGGCCGAACGGACCGTCGATCGGGGCCGAAACGATCGGGTGGCCGTCGGCGGCGAGTGCGTCGTGGATGGCCTGCACGTCGGTCGCGTGCAGCCAGATCGCCGCGCCGAGGCCCGGGCGGGGGGCCGCGTCCAGGTCCGTTCCGGGAACGATGTCGCGGAGGGCGAAGGTGATCGGCTTCGTCTCGAAGACGACCGCGTGCGGCGGTCCGGCCGGCGACCGGACCAGGCCGAGGTAGCGCTCGTAGAACGCCTGCGAGGCGGCGAGATCGCGCGCCTGCAGGGAAATGAAGTCGGGGCCGGTGGCGGGCATGCGCTGCTCCTTCTTTTCGTGTCAGCTTTCTGACACGATCGACTCTATGTCAGAATGCTGACATGAGTCAAGCCGGGGTCGACCTGCCGACGTCACTGGGCTACCTGCTGAAGGAGGCGTCGAGCGCCCTGCGCGTGGCCATGGAGGAGGTGCTGCGGCCGCTCGGGATGAGCGTGACGCACTACTCCTGCCTCGAGCTGCTGGCGCAACGGCCGGGCCTGTCGAACTCCGAGCTCGCCCGCGGCGCGTTCGTCACCCGCCAGACGATGAACGTGCTCCTCCAGGCCCTGGAACGGGACGGCTACGTGACCCGGCCGGCGGAGGCGCCCGTCGGGAAGGTGCTGCCGGCGCGGCTCACGCCCCGCGGCCGCCGGAGCCTGGAGAAGGCCACCGTGGCCGTCCGGTCCGTCGAGCTCCGGATGCTGGCCGGCCTGAGCGAAACCGAGCAGGCCACCGCCTTCCGGCTGCTGCGGAGCATGATCCGCTCCCTGCGCGACGACTAGCCGGTTTCCGCCGCGCCCTGCTCCGGCTCGGTGGGACGCAGCCGCGCCCGGGTCTGGACCTCGAGCAGTTCGGCGGGGTGCCGGGAGGCTTGCGCTTCGGCGTACGCGCGTTGCGCGGTCGCCGCCAGCCGGTTCGCCTGCTCCTCCAGGTCGTCGGCTTTGGCCGCGGCCCGGGTGATGGCGGCGACGCGTTGCTCGAGTTCGTCGCGCATGGTGCTCCTCAGCGTTGAGCGTCGGGACCGGGGACTTCGGTGGCGGTGCCGACCCATTCGACGACTTCGCCGTCGTCGTCGAAGAGCGGGACGGCTCGGGAATGCGTCCAGCCGAGGCTGCCGTCGACGCGCTTGACGCGGTGGACCGAGTCGAACACGCTCGTGGTGCGGATCGCCTCGTCGATCGCGGCGAGCACGCCGGGCTGGTCGTGCGGGGCGACGTAGCTGTCCAGCCACGAGTGGCTCGGGGCGGTGGTGTCGGCGATGAACCCGCGGCCGTCGAGTTCGCGCAGCTCGCTCCAGTCCGGGTTCATCCGGTACACCGCGTCGAACGCCGCGGCGACGAGGGCGCGGAAGCGCCGGTCGGCGACGGCCCGGAGGCGACGGCGCTCGAGCTGGGCGGCGACGCGGGCGACGAGCTCGCTCGGCGCGAACGGCTTGACCAGGTAGTCGTCGGCACCCGCGGTGAGGCCCTCGACGGTGGCGTCCTCGCCGGCGCGGGCGCTGAGCATGATCAGCGGCACCTCCCGCAGCGCGGGGTCGGCTCGCAGGCGGTGGGCCAGTTCCAGCCCGTCCATCCCCGGCATCATGACGTCGGCGACGATCAGGTCGGGCGGGTCCCGGCGCGCGGACTCCAGCGTCCGCGCCGCGTCGCCGACGGCGTGCACCTGCCAGTTCGGCGACAGCAGCCGGGTGAGGTAGTCCCGCATGTCGCGGTTGTCGTCGACCACCAGCAGCCGTTCGCGGTCCGGGTGCGCGGGGCCGGGGACGTCGTCGGTGTCCCAGTGCTCGGCGGCCTCGGCGAGGGTGGTGGCGGTGGCGCGGTGGACGTGGCCGGGTTCGGCGACGGCGGTGGTCCGTGGCTGCTTGCGCAGGATCCACACGGTGAATTCGGTGCCCTCGCCCACCGTGCTGCGCACCTTGACCCGGCCGTGCAGCAGCCGGGCGAGCTCCTGGACCAGCGCCAGGCCGATGCCGGCGCCGTCGTGGGTGCGCGAGCGGGTGGCGGGCGCGCGGTGGAAGCGGGTGAACACCTTGGCCAGCTCGTCTTCCGGGATGCCGACACCGGTGTCGCGCACCGTGAGCTGGACGTGCTGGGGCAGCTCGCGCAGGGTGACGGTGATCGTGCCGGCGAAGGTGAACTTCACGGCGTTCGACAGCAGGTTCGCGACGATCTTCTCCCACATCTCCGGGTCGATCGGGACGGGCGCGCTCAGTGCGGGGCAGTCGACGTGCAGTGCCACCCCCGCCCGGTCGGTCGCGCCGCGGAACGTGCTGGCGATGTCCTCGGTGAGCCGGGCCAGGTCGGTGGGTTCGGACCTGGCCCGCACGCGGCCCGCCTCGAGCTGCGAGAAGTCGAGCAGGGTTTCGACCATGCCCAGCAGCCGGCGGGCGTTGCGGGTCGCGACGTCGACGTGTTCCCGCAGCTCGGCGGGCACGCCGGCGGTCGGGGCGGCGAGGTCGTCGAGCGGGGCGAGCAGCAGGGTGAGCGGGGTCCGCAGCTCGTGGCTGACCGTGGAGAGGAACTGCGTCTTGGTCCGGTCGAGCTCGACGAGCTGGTCGATCCGGTCGCCCTGGCGACGGCGGTGCACGGCGTCGGTGAGCGCGGCGGTGGCCTGCGCGGCGACCAGGACGAGGAAGTGCCGGTAGGCCTCGTCCAGCGGCAGCCGGGGGCTCACGCCGAGGATCAGCACCCCGGTCGGCGCGCGGGCGGGCGTCTCGCCGAGCGGGAAGAGCATCGCGCAGCCGGGCTCTTCGCCGTCCGCGCCCACGGTCACCCCGCGGAAGACCCGCGCCAGATCCGGGACGAGGACGGGCTCGCCGGTCGCCACCAGTTCGGCCAGCGGCCACCTCGGCGACCGCCAGGACAGCAACGCGGTGTGCGGGGCCAGCGGCCCGCCTGCCGGGGTGCCCACCGCCGCCACGAGCTCCGCCCGCTGCCGCGTCGGGTCGGTGAGGTAGGCGGCGGCGAAGGGGATGTCCGGGGCGTCGGCGCCGAGCGCCCCGACGAACGACTCGAGCGCCGCTCGCCCGGACGCCGACTTCCGCGTGTACCCCGCCAGGGTGCTCAGCAGGTCGAGCCGGCGGCGGCCGAGCACTTCGCGCGTCGTCTCGATGGCCGTGACCAGCACGCCCGCCGGTGCCGGGCCGTCGCCCCGCAGGGGGCTGAAGGTGAGGTCGAACCAGGCGTTCTCGGTGTCGCCGTGCCGGGTGATCGGATAAAGCGCGTCCTCCACCGAGACGGCTTCCCCGGCCAGCGCCCGCCGGTAGCGGGGCTCGTTGAGGTGCCACGCCTCGGGCCAGCACTCGCGGTGGGGCCTGCCGAGGCCGGCGGGGTGCTTGGCCCCCATCAGGAGCCGGTAGGCGTCGTTGTAGAACTGCAGCAGGTCCGGGCCCCACAGCAGGCACATGCCCACCGGGCTGTCGAGCACCGTCCGCACCAGGGTGACCAGCTGGGCGGGCCACTGCCGGACCGGGCCCAGCGGTGTCTGGCTCCAGTCGATCTCCCGCGAGAGCCTGGCGACTTCGCCGTCGCCGGCGAACACGACGTCGGGGCCGGGGCGGTCCCCGGAGGCGTGGGGCAGCGGGCCGCCCCGCACGACGTCCCACAGCACCGGCCCGATGTCGGACAGGTCCAGCACCAGGTTGGCCACGCCGGCTTCGGTGACGGCCAGTGGCATCGACGCGTGTTCGGCGGACTGCTCGCTCTGGGCGATGACGGTGCCGCCGGCCCGCCTGACCGCCTGCGCGCCGGCCAGGCCGTCCTGGCCCATGCCCGACAGCACCACGGCCACCGTGCGCTCGCCGGCGGACCCGGCGAGGGAGGCCAGCAGCGCGTCGAGCACGCCCCCGGAACCGGGCCCGGTGGCCGGAGCCAGCGAAAGCGTCCCGTCCGGCAGCAGTTCCAGCACGGTCCGCGGCGGGCAGACGGCCACCACGCCATCCCGCAGCGGGGTGCCGTCGGCGGCCCACTCGACGGTCAGCGGCAGCCGGTGCCGCAGGACGTCGACCAGCTTCGCGCCGTGCCCGCCCAGGTGCTGGGCGACGACCACGGCGAACCCGAAGCCGGGCGGCAGCGTGCTCAGCACCGACGTGATGGCCCCGAGCCCGCCCGCGGACGCGACCAGCGCGACGACCGCCCGCTCGGGTGGGCCGGGGGATTCGCGCGGGAGGGAGAGCACGGACCCAGTCTGCTCGCCCACGGCGCCGGGGGCGAGCGGACCGGGCTCCTCACATGACGAGGAGCCCCGACTCCATGGCCCGGACGACCGCGAGCGTCCGGTTCGGGCAGTTGAGCTTGGCCAGGATGATGCCGACCGTGCGCTTGACGCCGTGTTCGGAGATGCTCAGCGAGCGGGCGACCTGCCGGTTGCTCTGCCCCTCGGCGATCAGGCGGAGCACCTGGTGTTCCCGCCCCGTCAGGGCGATCATCGACGCGCGCTTCGAGGTGGCGTCGGCGCCGGCCTGGTCGGGGGCCGCCACCGAGCGCCGGGCCAGCGTGGCCGAGACGTGGAACCGGCCGGCCGCGACGTCGGCGATCGCGTCGCCCAGGGTCTCGGGACGCAGGTCCGCCCAGTCCAGGAAGCCGTTCGCGTGGTCGGCCCATGACTGGTCGATGACGTCGGCCGGGTCCACCAGGATGAGGACGTCGATGTGGTGGCGCCGCAGCTTTTCGGCGATGCCGGTGGGCATGGGCGTGCGCGCGCTGCCGGAGGAAATGATCAACTGGCCGTTGCCGAACGTGGAGATGTCCTCGACGTCCGTGCTGAACCGCGCGGTCAGCCGGATGTCGAGGGAGCGGAACATCCCTTCGACGCTGTACCGGCGAATGCCGTCTTCGACGACCAGCATGATCTGCAGATTGGTGTCCTTGGTGCCCGGTGGCAGCGGGGAACGCCCCAGCCACGGGGAACTCCGCCGGTCGCGCATGTCGGGGATGATCGCGCCGTCGAATCCCGGTGACGCCCCGGATGTCACTGTCATTTGTTCTGTCATTTTCCAGCCCCCATGTGGCCCAGTCGGCGTGTGGACGCCTCTTTGCGCAGGCCTATTCTCACGTAAATACCGTGTATGCTGAATAACGGGGTCTACCCGTGCGATCGAGCATGGCACGAGGTGCCGGGAACTGTCCACCCCGTGCTGGCGGGCATGGTGATTAAGTGTCCATTGGTGCCGGGTAAAGCGCGGGTCAAATGCGCTGTTCCAGCGGGTGCGACGGCGGGCGGCCCCGCGGCGCCGGGCTCGGGATCGCAGGTCACGGCGCGCGGGAAGGCATGGAATCGGTCCGATTGCAAGCCACCAACATTGATAGGATCTCTCACCGGCGGTCCTGCGGAGGCACAAATTCGGTTCCTGTGCAAATCCGCAGGAGGGCACAGAATCAGTTCGAAAGCAACAAGTCCGGCCGATGTCACAAAGTTGACAATCGCGGGCGGACTTGCTTATCGTCGGTCCGGTTCCCGCCGACCGCCATCCGAAGGTGTCCATGAACGCGCCGCCGACGCTGCCGAAATCAAGGCAGCGGCTGATTCTTGCCGTCCTGATGTTGTGCTCGGTGCTGATCTGGCTGGACAACACCGTCCTCAGCACCACGCTGGAGACGCTGGCGGACCCGGTCCGGGGAATCGGCGCCGATCCCGGCGAGCTGCAGTGGGCGACCGGTTCGTACACGCTGGCCTTCGCCACCCTGATGTTCACCGCGGGCGCACTGGGCGACCGGTTCGGGCACCGGACGGTGTTCTTCGGCGGCGTGGTCGTGTTCGCCGCGTCCTCGTTGTGGGCGGCGTACGCGAGCGACGCGGGCCAGCTGATCGCGGCCCGGGCCGCGATGGGCGTGGGCAGCGCGCTGATCACGCCGGCGATGCTGGCCATTCTCATGTGGACCTTCACCGGCCCCGCGCGGGCCGCCGCCATCGGCATCTTCTCGACGTCGGCCGGGGTCGGCATGGCGGCGGGCCCGGTGCTGGCGGGCTTCCTGCTCGCCCACTTCCACTGGGGCTCGGTCTTCCTGGTCAACGTCCCGGTCTCGGCCGTGGCGCTCGCCGGGATCGCCGTGCTGGTGCCGAACTTCCGCAGCCCCACCCGGCGGCCGCTGGACCCCGCCGGGATGCTGCTGTCGATCGCCGGGCTGGTGGCGCTGGTCTACGGGCTGATCCGGGCCGGGCAGGTGGCGACGTGGAGCCGGACCGACGTCTGGGCACCGATCCTGGCCGGCCTGGTGCTGCTGGCCGCCTTCGTCCTCGTCGAACTGCGGGTCAAGGCGCCCGGCTTCGACCCGCGGCTGCTCGCGCACCGCACCTTCGGCGGCGGCAACCTGGCGCTCGGGCTGCTGCTGTTCGGGGTCGCCGCCATCACCTTCTACAACGCTTTCTACCTGCAGGGCGCGCTCGGCTTCTCGCCGATGGCGGCGGGGCTGGCCAACATCCCCACCGCGGCCGGTGCCCTCGTGGGCGCGCCGCTCGCCGCGCGGCTGGTCCGCCGCCGGTCGGTGCGCCCGGTCGCCGTACCGGCGTTGACCGTGGCCGCGCTGACCATCGGGGCGTACGCGTTCCTTGACCTGCAGACCCCCCTCGCCTGGATCGAGGTGCTGCTGTTCGTCCAGGGGCTCGCGATCGGCATGGTGATCGGCCCGGTCACCGCCGCGCTGATCGGCCACCTGCCGCTGGCGCAGGCCGGCGCCGGCTCGGCCGTCACCAACACCGTGCGGCAGGCCGGCAGCGTGATCGGAATCGCCGTGGGCGGCACGATCCTGTCGATCGGGTACCGGCGGGCGATCGAACCCGCGCTGGTCGGCGTGCCCGGCCCGGTGCAGGAGCAGGCGCGGGTGTCCGCCGAGCAGGCGCGCCACGCCGCGCCCGGTCTGGCCGGGGCCGCCGACGACGCGTTCGTCCACGCCATGCACACCGGCGCGGGCTGGATCGCGGCCATCGCGCTCCTCGGCGCGGTCGTCCTGCTGGTCACCCTGCCCGCCGGGAAGAAGCGTGGTCCGGTCGCGGAGCACGAAGAGACCCGCGGCGCCGAGGCCGTGGCCGCCCCGGCGCCCCGGCCGTGAAGACGGGGGTGCCCGTGCGGACCGCCGCCGAAGTGCGCGAAACCGAGCCGAGCCCGGCCGGTGTCCAGGTGGCGGGCCAGGCCACCTACCTGCTGGACCGGCACATGTTCGCCCTGTGGAACTGGGCGTCGCGGGCGCCCGGGGCACCGCCGCCCGTCGGTGACGTCGAGCGGCTCGCCCTGGTCGTCCCGGCACCCGACCACGCCAAGTTCGAGGTGGCCGAGGTCGACTGCGCGCTGATCGAGCCGGACAAGCTCGCCGGCGCGCCCCTCGACTCGCCCGGCGCGTCGGTCGAGGCCTGGCGCACGCGGATCGCGGGCGGCGACGCCGCCCTGCCGATCGCCGCGCACGCCGTACCCGACGCCACCGGCACCGCCGTGACGTCGGCGGAGCACGCGGCGGCCGTGTTCCGGCACACCACCGAGGTCGCGGCCGAACTGCGCACCGCGTTGACCGCCGAGCTGCGGCCCTACCAGGTCCGCGGGGTGAGCTGGCTGCGCGAGGCCGTCGACGCCCACGGTGGCGCGGTGCTCGCCGACGAGATGGGGCTCGGCAAGACGCTGCAGGCCATCGGCTACCTCGTCGGGCGCGCCGACGCGGGCCCGCAGCTGGTCGTCTGTCCCACCTCACTGGTCGGCAACTGGGCGCACGAAATCGCGCGCTTCGCCCCGGACCTGAAGGCGGTGGCGTGGCGGGGAGAGCCGCTGGAAGCCATCGCCGAGCGGACCGTGGTGCTCACCGGGTACCCGACGCTGCGGCTGCACGGCCCGGCCCTGCTGGAACACCAGTGGGCCACCGCGGTCTTCGACGAGGCCCAGGTGCTGAAGAACCCGCGCACCCAGGTGTCGAAGGCCGCGCGGACCATCGCGGCCGACGCGCGGATCGCGCTGACCGGAACCCCCGTCGAGAACCGGCTCGAAGAACTCTGGGCGCTGCTCAACCTGGTCGCACCGCAGCTGTTCGGGCACAAGACGCAGTTCCGCCGCCGGTTCATCCGGCCGATCGCGGACGGCTCGGTCGCCGCCGCGGCCCGGCTGCGCGGGGTGATCGAGCCGGTCGTGCTGATGCGGAAGAAGTCCCAGGTCGCCGGCTCGCTGCCGCCCAAGATCCACGCCGACCTGATCTGCGACCTCACCGAAGAGCAGCAGCGGCGGTACGACCGCGTGCTGGAGCAGGCGATCGACGACGGCTTCGGCAGCGGCGCCCAGCGCCAGGCCCGGGTGCTGGCGGCACTGACCGCGCTCAAGCAGGTCTGCAACCACCCGACCCTGGTCGCCGGCGGGCCTGCCGACGCCGACGACCCCGACGCCGGGGAACTGGCCGGGCGGTCGGGCAAGCTCGACCTGTGCACGGACATCGTGGCCAACAACCTCGAAACCGGTTCGCCGACCTTGATCTTCACCCAGTACCGGAAGACCGGTGAGCTGCTCGTGCGGCACTTCGGCGAGCAGTTCGGGGTGTCCGTCCCGTTCTTCCACGGCGGCCTGAACTCCGACCAGCGGGCCGAAATCGTCCGCGGCTTCCAGGCCGACGACGGGCCGAAGGTGCTGGTGCTCAGCCTGAAGGCCGGCGGCACCGGGCTCACGCTCACCCGCGCGGCCGACGTCATCCACTTCGACCGGTGGTGGAACCCGGCCGTGGAGGCGCAGGCCTCCGACCGGGTGCACCGGATCGGGCAGACCCGCACGGTGACCGTCACCACGCTGACCACCAACACCACCGTCGAGGAGCACATCGCGGCCATGCACTCGCGCAAGTCGGCGCTCTCCGACATCGCCGACATGTCCGGCGTCGCCGAACTGGCCAAGCTGGACGACGACCGCCTGATCGCGACCCTGCGCCGGAAGCGGAGCAGCTGACGTGCCCGACGACGACTTCGGCTACACGGCGTGGGGGCGGGACTGGGTCCGGCTGGCCCAGCCGCTGCGCCAGACCCTGCCCAACCCGGCGCTCCCCCGCGCCCGCAAGCTGGCGCGCCTCGGCGGCGTGCAGCTCACGATTGACGGCCGCACCGTGCGCGGGACCGTCCAGCGCGGCCGCACCACCTCGGTGACCAGCATCGAGGTGGCCCCGATGGCCCGCGAGACGATCACCGGGATCACCGGCCAGCTGTGCGGGGCGCGGCCCATCCTCACCGACGAGGTGCACCGCGTGGTCACCGAGGCAGGCCACCCGCCCGCGCCGGTCCTCGCCGGCGTCGACTGCTCCTGCTCGGACGACACCGGGCGGTGCATCCACGTGCTCGCCGTCTTCTACGAGATGGCCCGGCGCGTCGACGACGACCCGCGGATCGCCCTCGAGGTCCAGGAGTTCTTCCACGCCTCCTCGGAGAACACCCGGGTGCCCGCGGCGGCGGCCCCGCAGCGGTGGATCGCGCTCACCGCGCTGGATCCGGCCGGGTACTTCACCGTCTCCGGGTAACCGGCCGCACCGCTCGCACCGACGCACCCGCACGCATTCCCCTTCCTCGTTCCGGGACGCCCGGGCCCTCGGGGTAGCCGATCGGCTACCCCGAGAGGGCGCCCCGATCGGCTACCCGGGCCGGGATGCCTTCCGGCACTCCGTTGTAGCCCGTCGAACGAGCTCCCGCGCTCCTCGATCGCACGGCGAAGATGAAAACCGCTTGTTTGACGACATCGCGGTAGCCGGCGAAATCGAAGGAAGTTCCCATGAGCCTGTCCGGGCATTGGTGGAGTGCCAGCAAAAGCTACGTCTCGGAGATCCTCTCGCTGTTCGCGGCCGAGCCCGGGCGCGAGGTTTTCCATTGGCGTGGCACGGCTTTCACCGGTGCTGACCTGATCCGGTCGGTGACGGACACCTACCTCGCGCTGCGCGAGCGCGGGGTGGGCCGCGGCGACGTCGTGGCGATCCTGGTCGCCGCCAACAGCCCCGAGACGCTCACCGCGCGGTACGCCACCCAGCTGCTCGGCGGGGCCGTGTGCTACCTGCGCACCACCAACCCCGGCACCAAGGTCACCGTCCTGCCGCTGGACCAGCAGATCCAGATCCTGCAGGACACCGGCGCCGTGACCGTGTTCACCGACGCCGAATGCGCGGAACGGGCCACGGAAATCGCGGCCGCCCACGGCATTCCGGTGACGCGCGGCGAGGCCGGCCACAGCGAAGGCGCCGACGTCCCGGACGCCGCGGCGTGGGACTCCGAGGCGCTGGCCTTCATCAACTTCACCAGCGGCAGCACGGGACGGCCCAAGGGCATCCGGGTTTCGGGCCGGGCGTGGGACGCCACCCTCCGGGCGTGGCAGGGCCTCGGCGGGGAAGCCGGCTGCACGTCGCTACTGGTGTCGACCCCGCTGAGCCACGGCGTCGCCCCGATGGCCGACGCGGTCCTCGCCTCGGGCTCGGCGCTCTACGCGCAGGAAAGCTTCGACGCCGCGAATTTCGTGCAGACCGTCGCCGCGGAACCGGAGATCACCTGGACGTTCATGGCGACGACGCACGTCTTCCAGCTCAGCGACCACCTGCTGGAGCAGGGCATCGGCGACCGGGCCGCGGTGGCGGCCGCGGGCCTGTCCTCGCTGAAGCGGATCGTCTACGGCGGCAGCCCCGCGGCGCCCGCCCGGATCGCGCAGGCCTTCGAGCTCTTCGGCCCGGTGCTGGCGCAGGGCTACGCCACGAGCGAGTCCGGCCGGATCACCACGCTGACCCCGCTGCAGCACGGCGACCCGGACCTCGCGGGCACCGTCGGGCGGCCCTTCCCCGAGGTGCAGGTCGTCGTCTGCAACTCGGAATCGGGTGCGCCGCTGGCCGCGGGCGAGATCGGCGAGGTGCGCGTGCGCACGCCGCAGACGATGGACGGCTACCTCGGCGACCCGGAGCTCACCGCCCGGGTGCTGCGGGACGGCTGGTACTTCACCGGGGACATCGGCTGCCTCGACGAGCGCGGGTACCTGACCCTGCTGGGCCGGGTGGCCGACGTGATCAAGGTCGACGGCGTCAAGGTGCACCCCATCGTGGTCGAGTCGGAGATCCTGGCCCACCCCGGTGTCCGCCACGCCGCCGTCTACGGCGTGCGCGACGAGGACGGCAGCGAGCACATCCACGCCGCCATCGAATGCGATCCCACGCTGGCGGTCGACGTGGACGACATCCGCGCGAGCATCGCCGAAGCGTTCTCCCCGATCCACGTACCGGAAACGATCAACGTCCTGGAAGTGCTGCCGATGAACCGGAACGGCAAGCCGGACAAGGTGATCCTGCGGTCGGCGGCCGCCCGGCACTGACCTTTCCGGTTCGTCCCACCAAAACCAGCTGCTACGTCGAGAAGGCGAGTGAATGAACGTCCACCTGGATTCCTACCTGAGCGGGCAGACCGCGCACGACCTTGCGGAAAGCAAGCGCGAGTTCCTGGAGATCGGCCGCCGTTCCGGCAACTACCCCATGGCCAGCGCGCGGCGCGACGGGGTGGATTCGGAAGTGAGTGTCTGGTGCAGCAACGACTACCTGGGCATGGGCCAGAACCGCCAGGTGATCGACGCGGTGCAGGCCACCATCGACGTCCACGGCGTCGGCTCCGGCGGTTCCCGCAACATCGGCGGGAACAACCACTACCACGTCCTGCTGGAAAACGAGCTCGCGGACCTGCACGGCAAGGAGTCCGCGCTCCTGTTCGCCTCGGGGTACACCGCGAACGAAGGTGCCCTCACCGTGCTGGCGAGCATGCCGAAGGACACCATCGTCTTCTCCGACGCGAAGAACCACGCCTCGATCATCGACGGCCTCCGGCACAGCGGCGCGCAGAAGCAGGTCTTCCGGCACAACGACGTCGCCCACCTGGAAGAGCTGATCGCGGCCGCGCCCGCGGAGCGACCGAAGCTCATCGTCGTGGAGACGGTCTACTCCATGTCCGGCAACGTCGCGCCGCTGGCCGAGATCGCCGACATCGCGGAGCGGTACGGCGCCACCACCTTCATCGACGAGGTGCACGCGGTCGGCATGTACGGCCCGCAGGGCGCCGGGATCGCCGCGCGGGAGGGCATCGCCGACCGGTTCACCGTCGTGATGGGCACCCTGGCCAAGGGCTTCGGCCTGGTCGGCGGCTACATCACCGGACCGGCGGCCCTCGTCGACGCGGTGCGGACCTACGCGCGCTCGTTCGTCTTCACCACCTCGCTGCCGCCGGCGATCGCGGCGGGCGGGCTGGCGTCGGTCCGGTACCTGCGGTCCTCCGACGTCGAGCGGAAGCTGCTGTCGGAGAACGCGAAGCTGCTGCACCGCCTGCTGGTCGAGGCCGACATCCCGTTCCTTTCCACGGACTCGCACATCGTTTCGGCCTTCATCGGCGACGACGAGCTGTGCAAGCGGGCGTCCCGGCTGCTGTTCGAGCGGCACGGGATCTACGTCCAGTCGATCAACGCCCCCAGCGTGCCCGCGGGCCGGGAGATCCTGCGGATCGCCCCGTCCGCCGTGCACGAGCAGAAGGAGGTCGAAAGCTTCGCCGACGCCCTGCACGGCATCTGGACGGAGCTCGGCATCCCGACCGCGAGCGCGCGGGACTGGCTGACCTCGGAGTTCCGCGGCGACGGCGCCCGCACCGCCGCGAAAGCCGGACTGCTGCCGCGATGACCAGGTCAGTCGCCGGCGTGCTGGCCGAGACGGCGGCACAGCGGCCCGGCCACCCCGCCGTGGTGCACGAGTCCGGGACCGTCAGCTACGAGTGGCTGTGGGACCGGGCCCGGCGGTACGCCGCCGTGCTGCGGGCAAACGGGGTGCGGCCGGGGGACCGGGTCGTCCTGCTCCTGGTCGACACCCCGCAGTTCCCCGCGGTCTACTTCGGTGTGCTGGCGGCCGGTGCGGTCGCGATCCCGCTGAACGTCCTGTCGACCGCGGCGGAGGTCGGGCACGTGCTGACCGACGCCGACGCGCCGGTCCTGGTCTGCTCCGCCTCCTTGCTCGCCCGGGCGAGCGAGGCGGCGGGGCCGCGCGGCACGGCGTTGTTCACCGTCGGCCCCGGGCCCGCGGGCACCGTCGACCTGGTGGCCGCCGCGGGGGACACCGCGCCGCTCGAGGACCTCGCCGAGCCGGCGCCCGACGACGTCGCGGTCGTGTTCTACACGTCCGGCACGACCGGGGCGCCCAAGGGCGTCATGCTCACCCACCGGAACATCCTCTACAACGTCGAGAGGATGGTCGCCACGCCGTACGTGTTCCGTGGCGACGACGTGCTGCTGGCCTGCCTGCCGCTGGCGCACAGCTTCGGGCAGATCTGCGTCATGCTCACCGGTTTCCGCGCCGGGATCACCCTCGTCCTGATGTCGAAGTTCTCCGGCCGGGAGGCCCTCGACCTGATGGCGGAACACCGGTGCACGGTGTTCATGGGGGTGCCGACGATGTACTTCGGGCTGCTCGACGCCGTGGCGCAGGGCGGGCCGGTGCCCCGGCTCGACCGCGTGTACAGCGGGGGTTCGCCGCTCCCGGCCCAGACCCTCGAAGAGGTCCGGACCGTGTTCGGGTGCCCGGTGTACGAGGGCTACGGGGCGACCGAGCTGTCCTGCAGCGTGGCCTACCACTACCCGGGCGTGGCGTTCCGGCCCGGCACGGTCGGGGTGCCGATCAACGGTGTCGTCGTCGGGATCGCGCAGCCGAACGCCGAGGCGGTCGAGCTCCTGCCCGTCGGCGAGGTGGGCGAGATCGTGGTGCGCGGGCCGAGCGTGATGGCCGGCTACCTCGGCCGCCCGGACCTCACCGCCGAGGTGCTGCGCGACGGCTGGTTCCGCACCGGCGACCTCGGCCGGCTGGACGACGACGGCTACCTCGCGGTCGTCGGCCGGAAGAAGGACCTGATCCTGCGGGGCGGCTACAACGTCTACCCGCGCGAGATCGAGGAGCTGCTCGCCGGGCACCCGGCCGTGGCGCAGGTGGCGGTGATCGGCGTCCCGCACCCGGTGCTCGGGGAGGAGGTCTGGGCGGTCGTGGTGCCGTCCCGGCCGCAGGACGTCACCGGCAGCTCGGCCGGGGAGCTCGTCGAATGGACCAAGCAGCGGCTCGCCGCCTACAAGTACCCCCGTCGGATCGAGTTCACCGACGCACTCCCGACGGGGTCCAGCGGAAAGGTGCTCAAGCGGGTGCTCGTCGCGGAATACGCGGCGACGACCGTCGCGTAGCGGGAACCCCGGCGGTGCCCCCGCGACCTCCGCCGAGCAATCGGAACAGCACAACGGCGTAGCGCCCGCAGCACCGCTGCGGGTGCTACGCCTGCGCTCAGGCTTCGTACGTGACAACAGGGGTAGGGCAGCTCGACCATGGTGGAATTCCAAGCGGACACGTCGACATCGACCGAGGCGATCGCCGTCGTCGGGCTCTCCTGCCGGCTGCCGCAGGCGGAGAACCCCGCCCGGCTGTGGCAGCTGCTGCGCGAAGGCCGCAGCGCGATCGGCGCGCCGCCGGCGAACCGTCCCGGACTGCCCTCCCGGCCGGGCGGCTACCTCGAGGACGTCAGCGGGTTCGACGCGGCCTTCTTCGGCATCAGCCCGCGCGAGGCGTCGGCGATGGACCCGCAGCAGCGGCTGATGCTCGAGCTCGCTTGGGAAGCCTTGGAGGACGCCAGGATCGTCCCGGCTTCGCTGGCCGAAAGCCGGACCGGGGTCTTCGTCGGCATCATCGCCGACGACTACGCCGCTCTGACGCACCAGCGGGGGATCGACGGCATCACCCGCCACACCCTGACCGGGCTCAACCGCGGGGTCGTCGCCAACCGGATCTCCTACACCCTGGGCCTGCACGGCCCCAGCGCGGCCGTGGACACCGGCCAGTCCTCCTCGCTGGTCGCCGTGCACCTGGCCGCCGAAAGCCTGCGCCGCGGCGAGTCCGAGCTGGCCATCGCCGGCGGCGTGAACCTGAACCTCGTGCCGGACAGCACGATCGGCGCGGAGCGGTTCGGTGCGCTCTCGCCGGACGGCCTCAGCTTCACCTTCGACGCGCGGGCGAACGGTTACGTCCGCGGTGAGGGCGGCGGGTTCGTGGTGCTCAAGCCGCTGTCCGCCGCCGTGGCGGACGGCGACCCGGTCTACTGCGTGCTGCACGGCAGCGCGATGAACAACGACGGCACGACCGAGGGCCTCACCGTGCCGAGCCCGGCCGGCCAGCAGGACGTCCTGCGCCAGGCGTACGAGCGCGCCGGGGTGGCCGCGGACCGGGTGCAGTACGTCGAACTGCACGGCACGGGCACCAAGCTGGGCGACCCGATCGAGGCGTCGGCGCTGGGCGCGGTGCTCGGCGACGGCCGCGGGACCGGGGCCGAGCTGCGCGTCGGCTCCGTGAAGACCAACGTCGGGCATCTCGAAGGGGCGGCAGGCATCGTCGGCCTGCTGAAGGCGGCGCTCTGCCTCCACCACCGCGAACTGGTGCCCAGCCTGAACTTCGAGACCCCCAACCCGGACATCGCGTTCGACGAGTGGAAGCTCGCCGTCCAGCGGGACGCCGGGCCGTGGCCGCGGCCGGACGAGCCGCTCTACGCCGGGGTCAGCTCGTTCGGCATGGGCGGGACCAACTGCCACGTCGTGCTTTCCGGCTGGACGGCCGAGCCGGCGCCGCTGCCCGGTGCCGGGTCGGACCCGGGTGCGGTGCCGTGGGTGCTGTCGGGTCGTTCGGCCGAGGCCGTGGCCGGTCAGGCGCGGCGGCTGGTTTCGTTCCTGGAGGAGCGGCCGGAGCTGGATGTCACGGCGGTGGGCCGTGCGCTCGCGGTGTCCCGGGCCCGCTTCGACCACCGGGCGGTGGTCGTGGGGGAGACCCGTGAGGAGCTGCTCGCGGGTGCTGGGGCGTTGGCCACGGGGCTCCCCGCCGCCGATGTGGTGTCGGGTCGCGTGGCGGCCGGTTCGGTGGCGTTCCTGTTCTCCGGGCAGGGCAGCCAGCGGGTGGGCATGGGCCGTGAGCTGTGCGCGGCGGAGCCGGTGTTCGCGGCGGCGTTCGACGAAGTCGTTGCGGCGCTTGACGTCCATCTGGATCGATCCCTCGCCGACGTGATCGAGGGCGAGCCGGAGCTGTTGGGACGGACGGAGTTCACGCAACCGGCGTTGTTCGCGATCGAGGTCGCGTTGTTCCGCCTGCTGGCCCACCACGGGGTGACCCCGGACTATCTCGTGGGGCATTCGGTGGGGGAGCTGGCGGCGGCTCACGTCGCTGGTGTGCTGTCCCTCGAGGACGCTGCGCGTCTGGTGTGCGCGCGGGCGCGGTTGATGGGTGCGGTGACCGCAGGCGGGGCGATGGTGGCCCTGAACGCGGGCGAAGAACGGGTTTCGGGGTGGCTGCGGCCGGGCGTGGACGTCGCCGGGTTCAACAGTCCGGGGAACACGGTGATCTCGGGTGACGAGCCGGCCGTGCTCGAAGTCTTGGAGCTGGCTCGTGCGGAGGGTGTGAAGGCGACTCGGCTGAAGGTGAGTCACGCGTTTCACTCCGCGCATCTGGACGGGATGCTGGCGGAGTTGACCGAGGTCGCACGGGAGCTGACCTATTCGCCGCCGCGGATTCCCGTGGTGTCGAACGTGACCGGTGAGGTGGTCGAGGAGTTCACGGCGGAGTACTGGGCGGTGCAGGCCCGGTCGGCCGTGCGGTTCGCCGACGGGGTTGCCGCGTTGGCCGGTCTCGGCGTGACGGCGTTCGTCGAACTCGGTCCCGACGGGACGTTGGCGGGTCTGGCGGGCGAGTGCCTGGCCGAGGGTGTCGTCGTGGTCCCGGTGCTGCGCAAGGACCGGGCCGAACAGCGGTCGTTCCTCGCTGCCCTGGGCGCGGTGCACGCGCACGGCGTGGACGTGGACTGGACGGGATTCCTGCCGGGCTCGGCTCTGGCGGACCTGCCCACCTACGCCTTCCAGCGCCGGCGTTATTGGCTGGACGGTGCGGCGGCCGAGCCGGAGCGGCCCGCGCCGCGCGGCGACCGCCTGGACCTGGTGCGCGCGCACGTGGCGGCCGTCCTGGGCCACGGCTCCGCCCAGGACGTCGACGTCGACACGACGTTCAAGGACCTCGGGTTCGACTCCCTCGCGGCGGTCGAACTCCGCAACGCGCTGACCGCGGCCACCGGGCTTCCGCTGCCCTCCGGCCTCCTCTTCAACTTCCCGACCCCGGCCATCCTCGCCGGTCACCTCGGCGGCCTGGACCAGGGCCGCGGCGACGACACCCCCGAGGCCGTCGCCCCGGGTGAGCCGATCGCGATCGTGGGCATGGCCTGCCGGCTGCCCGGCGGGGTCGCCTCCCCGGACGACCTGTGGCGGCTGGTCGACGGCGAGGTCGACGCGGTCGGCGGCTTCCCGGCCAACCGCGGCTGGGACCTCGACGCGCTCTTCGCCCCGGACAGCACCGGGACCACTTACACCACCCAGGGCGGGTTCCTGCACGACGCGGACCGGTTCGACGCCGGGTTCTTCGGCATCAGCCCGCGTGAAGCGGCGGCAATGGACCCGCAGCAGCGGCTGCTGCTGGAGACGGGCTGGGAGGCGTTCGAGCACGCGGGTATCGACCCGGCCGTGCTGCGCGGCACCCGCACCGGCGTGTACGTCGGCGCGACGGCACAGGAGTACGGGCCGCGGCTGCACGAGTCGTCCGGCGGCCACGACGGCTACCTGCTGACCGGCAACTCCGCCAGCATCGCGTCGGGACGGCTGGCCTACACGTTCGGCCTGGAAGGCCCGGCGGTGACGGTCGACACCGCCTGTTCGTCGTCGCTGGTCGCGCTGCACCTGGCGGCCCAGGCGCTGCGGCAGGGCGAGTGCACGATGGCGCTGGCCGGTGGCGCGTCGGTGATGGCGACGCCCGGCATGTTCGTCGAGTTCGCCCGGCAGCGGGGGCTGTCGCCGGACGGGCGGTGCAAGGCGTTCTCGTCGTCGGCCGACGGTACCGGCTGGGCCGAGGGTGTCGGCGTGCTGGTGCTGGAACGGCTGTCGGACGCCCAGCGCAACGGGCACCGCGTGCTGGCCGTGATCCGCGGCTCCGCGGTGAACCAGGACGGCGCGAGCAACGGGCTCACCGCCCCGAACGGTCCGTCGCAGGAGCGGGTCATCCGGACCGCGCTGGCGAACGCGCGGCTTTCGGCGTCCGATGTGGACGTCGTGGAGGCGCACGGCACGGGCACCCGCCTCGGCGACCCGATCGAGGCGGAGGCTTTGCTGGCCACCTACGGCCAGGACCGCGAGGAGCCGCTCCGGCTCGGGTCGCTGAAGTCGAACATCGGGCACACGCAGGCCGCGGCGGGCGTTGCCGGTGTGATCAAGATGGTGATGGCCCTGCGCCACGGTGTTCTCCCGGCGACGCTGCACGTGGCCGAGCCGACGTCGCACGTCGACTGGTCCGCGGGCAAGGTGGAGCTGCTGACGCGGGCGCAGGCGTGGCCGGAGCTGGACCGCCCGCGCCGGGCGGCCATCTCGTCGTTCGGCATCAGCGGGACCAACGCGCACCTCGTCGTCGAGCAGGTCGCCGAGACCGAAGCTCCGGTGACGGCGTCGACCGGTCCGGTGCCGTGGGTGCTGTCGGGCAAGTCGCGTGCCGCCCTGGCCGAGCAGGCGGCCCGGCTGGTGCCGTTCGTGGCGGAGCGGCCGGAGCTGGACGTCGTGGCCGTGGGCCGGTCACTGGCCGGGGCGCGGGCCCGGTTCGGCCACCGCGCGGTGCTCGTGGGGGAGACCCGCGAAGAACTCCTGGCCGGGCTGCGGACGCTGACGCCGGGCGAGGCCGTCTCGGCCGGTTCGGTGGCGTTCCTGTTCTCCGGGCAGGGCAGCCAGCGCGTCGGGATGGGCCGTGAACTGTATGCGGGCGAACCGGTGTTCGCGGCGGCGTTCGACGAAGTCGTTGCGGCCCTTGACGTACATTTGGATCGTTCTCTCGCCGACGTCATCGGGGGTGAGCCGGAGCTGCTTCAGCGGACGGCGTTCACCCAGCCCGCGTTGTTCGCGATCGAGGTCGCGTTGTTCCGGCTGCTGGCCCACCACGGGGTGACGCCGGACTACCTGGTCGGGCATTCGGTCGGCGAGCTGGCGGCCGCCCACGTGGCGGGCGTGCTGTCGCTCGAGGACGCGGCGCGCCTGGTGTGCGCGCGGGCCCGGCTGATGGACGCGGTGGCCGACGGCGGCGCGATGGTGGCCCTGAACGCGGGCGAAGAACGGGTCGCCGGGTGGCTCGCCGGTCGGTCCGATGTGGACATTGCCGGAGTCAACAGCCCGGCGAGCACGGTGATCTCGGGTGACGAGGCCGCGGTGCTCGAAGTTCTGGAGCTGGCTCGTGCGGAGGGTGTGAAGGCGACCCGGTTGAAGGTGAGTCATGCGTTCCATTCCGCACACCTGGACGGGATGCTGGCGGAGTTGACCGAGGTGGCGCGGGAGCTGACGTATTCGGCTCCGCGGATCCCGGTCGTTTCGAACGTGACCGGTGAGGTGGTCGAGGAGTTCACGGCGGAGTACTGGGCGGTGCAGGCCCGGTCGGCCGTGCGGTTCGCCGACGGCATCACCACGCTGGCCGGTCTCGGCGTGACGGCCTTCATCGAGCTGGGCCCCGACGGGACGCTGGCGGGTCTGGCGAGTGAATGTCTGGCCGAGGGTGTCGTCGTGGTTCCGGTGCTGCGCAAGGACCGTAGCGAGAAGCGGTCCCTCCTCACCGCCTTGGGCGCGGTGCACGCGCACGGCGTGGACGTGGACTGGACGGGGTTCCTGCCCGGCACCGGTGTGGTGGACCTGCCCACCTACGCGTTCCAGCGTGAGCGCTACTGGCTGACCGCCCCCAGGTCCGGTGACGCGAGCAGCCTGGGCCTGACGGCGGTGGACCACCCGCTGCTGGCCGCGGTGATCGCGGAGCCGGACGGCGCCGGGGTCCAGTTCTCCGGGTCGCTGTCGCTGACGGCGCACCCCTGGCTGGCCGACCACGCGATCGGCGGGACGATCCTGGTCCCGGGCACCCTGTTCCTCGAACTGGCCGGACAGGCGGCCGAACAGCTCGGCTGCGCCGCCGTCGAAGAGCTCACCCTCCAGACCCCGCTCAGCCTGGCCGGCACCGTCTCGCTCCGGCTGACCGTCGACCCGGCCGGTCCGGGCGGCGACCGCCGGTTCACGGTGTACTCGAGCACCGACGGCGAGCAGTGGACCGCCCACGCGGCCGGCCTGCTCACGGCCGCCGCCCCCGCACCCGGGGTGTCCCTGGACCAGTGGCCACCGGCCGGCGGCGTCGCCATCCCGCTCGAGGGCGTCTACGACCGCCTCGACGACCTCGGCTACAACTACGGGCCGGCCTTCTCCGGGCTCCGCGCGGCCTGGCGGGCCGGTGACGACCTCTTCGCCGAGGTCGTGCTGCCCGGCAGGCTGCACGACGAAGCCGGCCGGTTCGGTGTGCACCCCGCACTGCTCGACGCCGCGCTGCACCCGTTGGTCCTGGTCCTCGAAGGGGCGCAGGACGACCGCACGATCCGCCTGCCGTTCTCGTTCACCGGCTTCGCCGTGCACGCGGTCGGTGCCACCGTGCTCCGCGTCCGCTGGACCCACACGGGCCAGGACACCGCGCGCCTGGTCGTCGCGGACGGCGCCGGCGCACCGGTGGCGACGATCGACGCCGTCGCCCTGCTGCCGATCAGCCGTGACCAGCTCGCTCCGGCCGGCCCGGCCACGGAGTCCCTGTACCGGGTGGCGTGGGAGGCCGTGCCCGCGGCCGAGTCCGTCGGCGAGCAGCAGTGGGTCCGCTCGGGCGAGGCACCGCACACCGATCTCGACGCGCTGCGCGCCGCCGTCGACGCGGGCCGTCCGGCGCCGGAGTTCGTCGTCATCGACGGCCACGAACTGGCGGCCGGTGCTGCGCCCGATGTGCTGCCGCAGACCCACACGACGGCGGCACGCGGCCTGGCAGCCGTGCAGGAGTGGCTGACCGCCCCGCAGTTCGCCGGGAGCCGCCTGGTCGTCACGCTGCCGGACGGCGCGCTGCCCACCGCCGCGCTCACCGGCCTGATCCGCACGGCCCAGTCCGAGCACCCGGGCCGGCTGGTCCTGGCGCACCTGGACGAAACCGGTGCGGCGGCGCTCCCGGCGGTGCTGGCGTCGGGCGAGCCCGAGGTCGCGGTGCGCGGCGGCGAGCTGTTCGTGCCGAGGCTGGCGCGGGCGACGGCCTCGGCGGCCGAGTTCGCGGGCCTGGCCCCCGAGGGCACCGTCCTGGTGACCGGTGGCCTGGGCACGCTGGGCCGGCTGGTGGCCCGGCGCCTGGTCGAACGGCACGGTGCGCGGCACCTGCTGCTGGTGAGCCGCCGCGGCGCCGAGACGCCGGGTGCCGCGGAGTTCGTGGCGGAGCTGGCGGAACTGGGTGCGCGGGCTTCGGTGGCCGCGTGCGACGTGGCGGATGCCGCCGCACTGGCCGCTTTGCTGGCCGGGGTCCCGGCCGAGCACCCGCTGACCGCCGTGGTGCACACGGCGGGCGTGCTGGCCGACGCGACCATCGGCTCGTTGACGGCGGACCACCTGGAGCAGGTGCTGCGGCCCAAGGTGGACGCGGCGTGGAACCTGCACCGGCTCACGCGTGAAAGCACCTTGTCCGCCTTCGTCGTCTTCTCGTCCATCGCGGGGCTCGTGGGCAACGCCGGTCAAGCGAACTACGCGGCCGCCAACACCTTCCTGGACGCCCTCGCGCAGCACCGCCGGGCGCAGGACCTGCCGGCCACCTCGCTCGCCTGGGGCCTGTGGGACAGCACCGAAGGCATGGCGGGCAGCCTGGGCGACGCGGACGTCGCCCGGTGGCAGCGCAGCGGGATTCGCCCGCTGGGCCCGGAAGCGGGCATGGCACTGTTCGATGCCGCCCTGGGTTCGCCGGAGCCGCTGCTGGTCCCGGTCGAGCTGGACCTGGGCGCGCTGCGCACCCTGGCCGAGGGGGCCGGCCTGCCCGGCCTGTACTCCGGTCTGGTCCGGGTGCGACGGCGGACGGCGGCCGGTGCCGTCGCCGCCACCGGCTCGTCCTGGCCGCAGCGGATGGCCGCCGCGGACGACCGGGCGCAGGCCGTGCTCGACACCGTCCGCGAGACCGTCGCCCTCGTGCTCGGGCACGGCGCCGCGGTCGACGTCGACCCGGGCCGGGCGTTCAAGGACGCCGGCTTCGACTCGCTGACCGGCGTCGAGTTCCGCAACCGGCTCGGTGAAACCACGGGGCTGCGGCTGCCCGCCACCCTGGTGTTCGACTGCCCGTCGCCGGCCGCCGTGGCGGACTTCCTGCTGGAGCGGCTCGGCGGCGCCGGATCGGCAGGCGTCCCGGTGGTGGCCGCCCACGACGCGGTGGCGGACGAGCCGATCGCCGTGGTCGGCATGGGCTGCCGGTACCCGGGCGGGGCCGGTTCGCCGGAAGAGCTGTGGCGGCTGGTGGCCGAGGGCCGCGACGCGACCGGCGAGTTCCCCGAGGACCGCGGCTGGGACGTCGACGGGCTCTTCGACCCGGACCCCGACAAGACCGGCAAGTCGTCCACCCGCCGCGGCGGTTTCCTCTACGACGCCGCGGATTTCGACGCCGAGTTCTTCGGGCTGAGCCCGCGTGAGGCGGTGGCGACGGACCCGCAGCAGCGGGTGCTGCTGGAGGTCGCGTGGGAGGCGCTGGAGCGGGGCGGCATCGACCCGGCTTCGCTGCGCGGCTCTGCGACCGGCGTGTACGCGGGCGTGATGTACAACGACTACGGCTCGCGGCTGGGCAGTGCGCCCGAGGGCTTCGAGGGGCACCTGCTGACCGGCACGATCTCGAGCGTCCTCTCGGGCCGGGTGGCCTACACCTTCGGCCTCGAAGGCCCGGCGGTCACGCTGGACACGGCGTGCTCGTCGTCGCTGGTCGCGGTGCACCTGGCGGCCCAGGCCCTGCGCCGCGGCGAGTGCTCGATGGCGCTCGCCGGCGGCGTGACGGTGATGTCGACGCCGAACACGTTCATCGAGTTCTCCCGCCAGCGCGGGCTGTCGCCGGACGGCCGGTGCAAGGCGTTCTCGTCGTCGGCGGACGGCACGGGCTGGGCCGAGGGCGCGGGCGTGCTGGTGCTGGAGCGGTTGTCGGACGCGCAGCGCAACGGACACCACGTCCTGGGCGTGATCCGCGGCTCGGCGGTGAACCAGGACGGGGCGAGCAACGGCCTCACCGCCCCGAACGGCCCGGCGCAGCAGCGGGTGATCCGGCAGGCGCTCGCCAACGCGGGCCTGGCGGCGTCCGAAGTGGACGCCGTGGAAGCGCACGGTACGGGCACCCGGCTGGGCGACCCGATCGAGGCGCAGGCCCTGCTGGCCACCTACGGCCGGGAGCGGTCCGGCGAGCAGCCGCTGTGGCTCGGCTCGATCAAGTCGAACATCGGGCACACGCAGGCCGCGGCCGGCGTCGCGGGCATCATCAAGATGCTGATGGCGATGCGCCACGGCGAGCTGCCGTCGACCCTGCACGTGGCCGAGCCGTCCCCCGAGGTCGATTGGTCGGCGGGCACGGTGCAGCTGCTGACGCAGGCTCGGGAGTGGCCCGAGCGGGACCGTCCCCGCCGCGCGTCGGTGTCTTCGTTCGGGATCAGCGGCACGAACGCGCACGTGGTCCTGGAACAGGGGCCGGCGGTCGTGGCCGGGACGCCGGACGCGGCGGGGCTTCCGGTGGTCGTGTCCGCCCGGAGCGAGGCGGCGCTGGCGGCCAGGGCCGAGCAGATCCGCGGCCTCCTGGCTTCCCCGGACGTGACGCCGGCGGCGGTCGCTTCGACGCTGGCAACGCGCGTCCCGCACCTCCCGGTCCGGGCGGCTGTGTCGGGTGCCGACCGCGACGATCTGCTGGCGGGTCTCGAGGCGCTGGCCTCCGGGCGGTCCGCGCCGAACCTGGTGCAGGGCACGGCTTCCGGTGCGGGCAAGACGGTGTTCGTCTTCCCCGGCCAGGGTTCGCAGTGGCCGGGGATGGCGCTGGAGCTGGTCGATGCCGCCCCGGTGTTCGCCTCGCGGCTGGCGGAGTGCGCCCAGGCGCTGGCGCCCCACACCGGCTGGTCGCTGCTGGACGTCCTGCGCGGTGTGGCCGGTGCGCCCGGTCTCGACCGGGTGGACGTCGTGCAGCCCGCGTTGTGGGCCGTGATGGTGTCGCTGGCGGCGTTGTGGCGCTCGGTGGGCATCGAGCCGGACGCGGTGGCCGGTCACTCGCAGGGCGAGATCGCGGCGGCCGTGGTCGCCGGGGTGCTGTCGCTCGAGGACGCGGCGAAGCTCGTCGCGCTGCGCAGCCGGGCGATCGTGCGGCTGGTCGGCACGGGCGGGATGGTGTCGGTGGCGCTGCCGGCGGGCGAGGTGCGCGAGCTCATCGCCCGCTGGGACGGCGCGATCGACATCGCCGCGCACAACGGCCCGGCGAGCACGGTCGTCTCCGGTGACCCGGAGGCGCTGGCCGAGCTCGTCGCGCACAGCAAGGCCCACGGCACCCGGGCCCGCGCGATCCCGGTCGACTACGCCTCCCACTCGGCCCACGTCGACGTGCTGGAAGCCGAGCTGCGGGAGCTGGTGGCCGGCGTCTCGCCGCGTCCCGGCACCGTCGAGTTCTTCTCCACCGTCACCGGGCAGCCGCTGGACGGCGCCGAGCTCGACGCCGGGTACTGGTTCCGCAACCTCCGGCAGACCGTCCGGCTGGAAGAGGCCACCCGGGCGCTGCTCAGTGCCGGGTACCGGGTGTTCGTCGAGGTCAGTGCCCACCCGGTGCTCACCTCGGCCCTCGCCGACACCGCCGACGCGGCCGGAGTGGGCGACGCCGTCGTCGTCGGTTCGCTGCGCCGCGACGAGGGTGGCCGGGGCCGGTTCCTGGCTTCGGTCGCCGAGGCGCACGTCGCCGGCGTGGCGGTCGACTGGGCGGCGGTGACCGGCGGCCCCGCCGTCCCGGTCGACCTGCCGACGTACCCCTTCCAGCGGCAGCGCCACTGGCTCGACGGCCCGCCGCTCGCCGGGGACGCGGGCGGCCTCGGGCTGACCGCCGAAAGCCACCCGCTCATCGGTGCTGTGCTCCGGACGGCCGACGAGGACAAGATCGTCCTCAGTGGACGGATCGCCGCGGCCGCGCAGCCGTGGCTGGCCGACCACGCCGTCGCGGGCACGGTGCTGCTGCCGGCGAGTGCCTTCGTCGACCTCGCCGTCCGCGCGGGCGACCACACCGGGCTCGACCGGCTCGACGAGCTGATGCTGCAGGCCCCGCTGGTCCTCGCGGGCCGCGGCGGGGTGCAGCTGCAGGTCGTCGTCGACGCGCCGGACGAGGAGGGCAGGCGTGCCCTGTCGATCCATTCCCGGCCGGAGCCGGAGAACGCCGACGCGCCGCCCGGCCCGTGGGTGCTGCACGCCACCGGAACGCTCTGCCGCGCGCAGGCGGGTACCGAGCTGCCGGACGCGACGGCCTGGCCGCCCGCCGGTGCCGAACCGGTCGACCTGTCGGCAGGCTACGAAACGCTGGCCGAGCGGGGCTTCCAGTACGGCCCTGCCTTCCAGGGGCTGCGCGCGCTGTGGCGGGACGGCGACGAGATGTTCGCCGAAGTCGCCCTGCCGGAGGACGTCGCACCGGGCGAGTTCGGCATCCACCCCGCGTTGCTCGACGCCGCGCTGCACCCGTTGGCGCTGGCCGGAAACGGCAGGCTGGTGCTGCCGTTCGCGTGGACCGGCGTCCGGCTCCACGCGGCGCACGCCACCGCGCTGCGGGTGCGGCTCACCCCGGACGGCTCGGGCACCAGGCTCTCCCTCGCCGACCCCACCGGTGCCCCGATCGCCACGGTGGAATCGCTCAACCTGCGGCCGGTCGACCCGGCGCAGCTGACCGGCCGGACCACCCCGGAGCCCCCGCTGCTCGAAGTGGCGTGGACGGCCGCCCCGGACGGCCCGGCGAGTACCCGGTGGGCGGTGCGCGGCCACGGCCGGCCGGCCCCCGCGGGGACCTACGCGGCCCTGCCGGACATCGTCGACGTGCCCCCGTTCGTCGTGGTGCCCGTCGACGCGGCGGACGGTCCTCGTGCCGTGGCCCACCGCGCCCTGCGGCTGGCGCAGGACTGGCTGGCCGACGAGCGGTTCGAAGGCTCACGGCTGGTCTTCCTGACCCGGGACGCGACCACCGCCCGCACGGAGACCGGTCTCGCCTCGGCGCCCGTCTGGGGGCTGGTGCGGACCGCGATGGCCGAGAACCCCGGCCGGTTCGGCCTGGTGGACGTGGCGGACCGCGAGCTCACCGAGGCCGAGCTGGGCCGCGCGCTGGCGGTCCCGGACGCCCAGGTGAGCTTCCGGGACGGCACGCTGTTCGTCCCCAGGCTGGTCAAGGCACCGGCGGCGGGTGCGGCCACGCCGGCCCTCGACCCCGACGGCACCGTGCTCATCACCGGCGCGACCGGCACCCTGGGCCGGCTGTTCGCCCGCCACCTCGTCGCCGAACACGGCGTGCGGCACCTGCTGCTGGTCAGCCGCCGCGGGCGGGAGGCCCCGGGCACGCTGGAACTGGAAGCCGAGCTCATCGCCCACGGGGCCGGGGTTTCGGTGGCCGCCTGCGACACGGCCGACCGCGCCGCGCTCGCCGCGGTACTGGCGGACGTCCCCGCCGAGCACCCGCTCACCGCGGTGCTCCACACCGCGGGCGTGCTCGACGACGGCACGCTGCCGGCGCTCACGCCCGGGCAGCTGGACGCGGTGCTGCGGCCCAAGGTCGACGCCGCCCGGCACCTGCACGAGCTCACCGCCGGCCTCGACCTGGCCGCGTTCGTCCTGTTCTCCTCGCTGGCCGGCACGGTCGGCACTGCGGGACAGGCCAACTACGCGGCGGCCAACACCTACCTCGACGCCCTCGCCGTGCACCGCCGGGCGCTGGGCCTGCCGGGGACGTCGCTCGCCTGGGGCCTGTGGGCCGACGACAGCGGGATGACGGCCCACCTGACCGACGCCGACCTGGCCCGGCTGGCCCGGAGCGGGATCGCCGCGATCGGCAGCGAGCAGGGGACGGCGTTGTTCGACGCCGCTCTGGCGACCGGGCGGCCGGTGCTCGTCCCGGCCCCGCTGGACCACACCGCCCTGCGGCGGCAGCGCGACGAGGGCACGCTGCCCGCGCTCTTCTCCGGGCTGGTGCCCCCGGCCCGCCGGTCGGCCGCCGGGGAGCGGGCCGCGGAAAGCCCGCTGCCGGAGCGGCTGGCCGTCCTGCCCCGCCCGGAGCAGGACCGCGTCCTGCTGGAGCTGGTCCGGGACGCGGTGGCCTCGGTGCTGGGGTACACCGGCGGGGCCGAGGTGTCCCCGGACCGTGCGTTCAACGACCTCGGCTTCGACTCGCTCAAGTCGGTGGAACTGCGCAACCGGCTGAACGCGGCGTCCGGGCTGAAGCTGCCCGCGACGGTCGTGTTCGACCACCCGTCCACGGCCGAGCTGGCCGCCTTCCTGCGGACCGGGCTCCTCGGGGCCGCCCCCGCGGCGGCGGTCGCGGAACCGGTCGCTGCCGCGGCGGACGAGCCGATCGCGATCGTGGCGATGGCCTGCCGCTACCCGGGTGACGTCAGCTCGCCGGAAGAGCTGTGGGCGCTGCTGTCCGAAGAGCGGGACGCCATCGGGCCGTTCCCCGCCGACCGCGGCTGGGACCTGGACAACCTGTACGACGAGGACCCGGACCACGCCGGCACCTCCTACACCCGGCACGGCGGATTCCTCGACGGGGCAACGCGGTTCGACCCCGAGTTCTTCGGGGTGAGCGCCCGCGAAGCCACCGCCGTCGACCCGCAGCAGCGGCTGCTGCTGGAGATCTGCTGGGAGGCGTTCGAGCGCGCGGGCATCGACCCGGCCTCGCTCAAGGGCAGCGATACCGGGGTGTTCGCCGGCGTGATGGCGAACGACTACGCGGGACGGCTGCAGGACGCCCCCGAGGCCATGGAGGGCTACCTCTCGGTCGGCAGCACGGTCAGCGTCGCCTCCGGCCGGGTCGCTTACACCTTCGGCCTGCAGGGGCCGGCGATCACCGTCGACACCGCCTGCTCCTCCTCGCTGGTCTCGATGCACCTCGCCGCGCAGGCACTCCGCAACGGCGAATGCCGGCTGGCATTGGCCGGCGGCGTGACCGTCCTGGCCACGCCGCGGATGTTCGTCGAGTTCAGCAGGCAGCGCGGGCTGGCCCCGGACGGCCGGTGCAAGCCCTTCGCCGGCCGGGCGGACGGGACCGCCTGGGCCGAAGGTGCCGGAATCCTGCTGCTGGAAAAGCTTTCCGACGCCCGGCGTCACGGCCGCCGGATCCTCGGCGTGCTCCGTGGCACCGCGGTCAACTCCGACGGCGCTAGCAACGGCCTCACCGCGCCCAACGGCCCCTCGCAGGAGCGGGTGATCCGGCAGGCGCTGACCAACGCGGGCCTGACCGCCGCGGACGTCGACGCGCTCGAAGCCCACGGCACCGGCACCACCCTCGGCGACCCGATCGAGGCCCAGGCGGTGCTCGCCACCTACGGCCGGGAGCGCCCGTCGGCTTTCCTGATGGGCTCGCTGAAGTCGAACATCGGGCACTCCCAGGCGGCGGCCGGGGTGGCCGGCGTGATCAAGATGGTCATGGCGATGCGGCACGGGGTCGTGCCGAAGAGCCTGCACATCGACGAGCCCAGCCCGCACGTGGACTGGTCCGCCGGTCAGGTCGAGCTGCTCACCGCGGCGACGCCGTGGCCGGAGTCCGGGCGGCCGCGCCGGGCGGGTGTCTCCTCCTTCGGCATCAGCGGCACCAACGCCCACGTCATCGTCGAGCAGCCACCGGCCGCCGAGCCGGTGCCGCCGTCCCGGCCGATGCCGGTCGTGCCGCTGGTCCTGTCCGCGCACACCGAAGCGGCCGTGCCGGCGCAGGCCGAGCGGATCGGCGCGGCCCTCGCCGGGGCCACGCCGGAGGACCTGGCCGCGGCGGGCCGGACCCTGGCCACCGGGCGCGCCGCCCTGCCGCACCGCGCGGTGGTCGTGGCGGCCACCGTCCCGGACGCCGTCCGGGACCTCGCGGCCCCGGGCGTGCGGGGCACGCCGGTGGCCGGCCGGACCGCGTTCCTCTTCACCGGCCAGGGCAGCCAGCGGCTCGGCATGGGCCGGGAGCTGTCCGCCGCCTACCCGGCGTACGCCGAAGCCCTGGACGCCGTCTGCGCCGAGCTCGACCAGTGGCTGGAGCGGCCGCTGCTCGACGTCCTGTGGGGCGCGGACGCCGAGCTGCTGAACCGGACCGATTTCGCCCAGGCCGCGTTGTTCGCCACCGAGGTGGCGCTCTACCGGCTCCTCGAAAGCTGGGGGCTCCGGCCGGACTTCCTCGCCGGGCACTCCATCGGCGAGCTGGCCGCCGCGCACGTCGCCGGCGTCCTTTCCGCGGCGGACGCGGCGAAGCTGGTCGCGGCCCGCGGCCGGCTGATGCAGGCCCTGCCCGGCGGCGGCACGATGCTCGCCGTCGAGGCCGGCGAGGAGGAGGTGCTGGCCCTGCTCGACGGGCGGGAGGGCCGGCTGGACATCGCCGCCGTCAACGGCCCTGCGTCCGTGGTGCTCTCGGGCGACACGGCCGCCGTCGAAGCGGCCGGCGCGGAGCTCACCGCGCGGGGGCGGCGCACGAAGCGGCTGCGCGTCAGCCACGCGTTCCACTCCCCGCACATGGACGCGATGCTGGACGACTTCCACGCGGTGGTGAAGGAGTTCGCCCTCGCCCCGCCCGCCATCCCGATCGTGTCGGCATTGACCGGGAAGCCGGCCGCCGAGGAACTGACCACGGTGGAGTACTGGGTCCGCCACGTCCGGGAGCCGGTGCGCTTCCTGGACGCCGCCCGTTCGCTCGAGGCCGAAGGCGTCCGGACGTTCCTGGAGCTGGGCCCGGACGGCGTGCTCAGCGCGCTGGGGCAGGACTTCCTCGACGCGACCGCGCTGCTGGTCCCGGTGCTGCGCGACGGGCGTCCCGAACCGCACACCGCGGTCACCGCACTGGCCACCGCCCACGTCCGGGGTGTCCCGGTGGACTGGCCCGGCTTCTTCGGTGCGGACGGCCCGGGCGCGGACCTGCCGACGTACCCGTTCCAGCGACGGCACTTCTGGCTCACCGACGGCTCCGGCGGCGGCGACGTCACCTCGGCCGGCCTGGACTCCGCGCGGCACCCGCTGCTCGGCGCCGGAGTTCCGCTCGCGGACTCCGACGGCGTCCTGTTCACCGGCCGGGTCTCGGCCCGCAGCCACCCGTGGTTCGCCGACCACGTCGTCGCCGGCACCCTGCTCCTGCCGGGAACCGCACTGGTGGAGCTCGCCCTGCACGCGGGCGCCGCGGCCGGCTGCGCCCGGCTGGAGGAGCTGGTCCTGCAGGAACCCCTGGTGCTGCCCGCAACCGGGGCACTCCAGCTGCAGATCACCGTGGGCAGCCCCGACGACGGCGGCCGCCGTCCGGTGGCCGTCCACTCCCGGGGTGACCGGGACGGCGACGGCTGGAACCGGCACGCCACCGGAAGCGTGGTGCCCGCTCTCCCCGTCGGCCCGGACCCGGAGCTCGGGTCGTGGCCGCCGTCCGGGGCCGAACCGCAGCCGGTCGACGACCTCTACGACCGCCTCGCCGACCGCGGCTACACGTACGGCCCGGCGTTCCAGGGCCTCCAGGCGGCTTGGCGATCGGGTGGCGACTTCTACGCCGAGGTAAGGGCTTCCGTCGAGACCGACGGGTTCGTCCTGCACCCGGCGCTGTTCGACGCCTCGCTGCACGCGCTGCTCCTGGAGGACCAGCCGGAGGTCCGGCTGCCCTTCGCCTTCTCCGGGGTACAGCTGTCCGGAAGCCCGGCGGGCTCCCTGCGGGTGAAGCTTTCGGCCGGTCCGGACGGTGCCGTCTCGGTGCACATCGCCGACGAGACGGGAACGCCGGTCGCCACCGTCGAGTCGCTCGCGCTGCGCGCCCTGCCGGCCGGCCCCACCGCTCCGTCGGTGTACGCGGTGGAGCGCACCGCGGTGGACCTCCCCGCCGCGGGAGCCCCGACGATCGCGGTGCTGGGCTCGGACGACCTGGGCCTCGGCGCCGAGTGCCACTCCGACCTCGCCGCCCTGACGGCGGCGGCCGTGCCCGACGTGGTCGTGCTGCCGGTCCGGCCGTCGACCCCGCAGGAGACGGGCCAGGTCACCGGCGAAGTGCTGGCGGTGGTGCGGCAGTGGCTCGCCACCGAGGCACTGTCCGGGTCGCGGCTGGCCGTGCTCGGCACCGGGGAACTGGGGCACAGTGCGCTGTCCGGGCTGATCCGGACGGCCGCGTCGGAACACCCGGGCCGGTTCCAGCACGTGCTCGCCGACGGCCCGCTCGCGGGTGACGCGCTGCGGGCGGCCCTGGCGGATCCCCGGCCCCAGCTCGAACTGCGCGGGGGCCAGGCCTGGGTGACCCGGCTGGCCAAGGTGCCCGCCGAAGGCTCCGGCACCCGGTTCGACCCGGACCACACGGTGCTGGTCACCGGCGGCACGGGCGCGCTCGGCGGCCTGGTCGCCCGGCACCTGGTGACCGGCCACGGCGCCCGCCGGTTGCTGCTGACCAGCCGCCGCGGCGGCGCGGAGGACCTGGTCGCCGAACTGACGGCGCTGGGCGCCGAGGTGCGGGTCGCGGCCTGCGACGTGGCCGACCGGGCCGCGCTGGCCGGGCTGCTCGCTTCGGTCCCGGCCGAGCACCCGCTCACCGCGGTGGTGCACGCGGCCGGCGTCGTCGAAGACTCCACTGTGGAGGGTCTGAGCCAGGAGAGCCTCGCCCGCGTCCTGCGGCCGAAGGTCGAAGCGGCCTGGCACCTGCACGAGCTGACCGCCGGGCTGGATCTGACCGCGTTCGTGCTCTTCTCCTCGGTGGCCGGGCTGGTGGGCAACGCCGGGCAGGCCGGCTATGCCGCGGGCAACACCTTCCTGGACGCGCTGGCCGAGCACCGCCGCGGCGCGGGCCTGCCCGCGGTGTCCCTGGCGTGGGGCATGTGGGAGGCCGGGATGGCGGCGGCCCTCGGGGACGCCGACCGGGCCCGGCTGCTGCGGGGCGGCGTGCTGCCGATGCCCGACGACCAGGCTCTCGCGGCGCTGGACCTGGCCATGTCCGTCAACCCGGGTGCCCGGCCGGTGCTCGCGCCGGTGGCCCTCGACCTCGCCGCGCTGCGGGCCCTCGGGGACGCGCTGCCCGAGCTGTTCCGCGGCCTGGTGCGGACCGGACAGCGGACCACCCGGCCGGCCGTCGCGGCGGAACTCCCGCTGGCCCAGCGGCTGGCGGGCCTGGCGGAGGCGGAGCAGGACGCCCTGCTGCTGTCCTTCGTGCAGGAGCAGGTCGGGCTGGTGCTGGCCCACCCGGCGCCGCGGACGATCGACGTCCGGCGCGGCCTGCTGGACCTGGGCCTCGACTCGCTCACCGCGGTCGAGCTCCGCAACCGGCTCACCGCGGCCACCGAGCTGCGGCTGCCCAGCACGCTCGTGTTCGACCACCCGACCACCGAGGCGCTGGCCGCGTACCTCCGGAGCCGGCTGGCCGGCGAGAAGCCGGACCCCGTCCGGCACGCACTGGACGCGCTGGAAGCCGTGCTCGCCGGCCCGGACACCCCCGACGCGGAAACGGTCGCCGCGCGGCTGCGCGGGCTGCTCCGGACGGTGGACGGCGGGCCCACCGCCGTGGCCCTCGAGCTGGAAACCGACGACGACCTCTTCGCGGTACTCGACAACGAACTCGGCAGGTAGGCATGAACAACGAGGAAAAGCTCCGCGACTACCTCAAGCGGGCCACGGTCGACCTGCGCGAGAGCCGTCAGCGCGTCCAGGAGCTCGAGGAGCGCGCGCACGAGCCGATCGCGATCGTGGGCATGGCCTGCCGCCTGCCGGGCGGGGTCGGGTCGCCGGACGAGTTCTGGGACGTGGTGAGCGCCGGGCGGGACGTGGTCGGCACCTTCCCGGAGAACCGGGGCTGGGACCTGGACGTGCTGTACGACCCGGACCCCGCCCGGCTGGGAACCTCCTACAGCCGTGAAGGCGGCTTCCTGTACGACGCCGACCAGTTCGACGCCGAGTTCTTCGGCATCAGCCCGCGCGAAGCGGCCGCGATGGACCCCCAGCAGCGGCTGCTGCTGGAGACGGCGTGGGAGGCCTTCGAGCACGCGGGGATCGACCCGACCGCGCTGCGCGGCACCCGCACCGGCGTGTACGCGGGCGTCATGTACGACGACTACGGGACCCGGACGCCCCAGGAGCCCGAGCACTTCGAGGGCTACCTGCTGACCGGCAGCGCGGGCAGCATCGCGTCGGGGCGGCTGGCCTACACCTTCGGCCTGGAAGGCCCGGCCGTCACGGTCGACACCGCGTGCTCGTCTTCGCTGGTCGCGCTGCACCTCGCGGCGCAAGCCCTGCGGCAGGGCGAATGCACGATGGCGCTGGCCGGCGGCGTCACGGTGATGGCGACCCCGGGCACCTTCGTGGAGTTTTCCCGGCAGCGCGGCCTGGCGCCGGACGGGCGGTGCAAGGCGTTCTCGTCGTCGGCGGACGGCACCGGCTGGGCCGAAGGCGCCGGTGTCCTGGTGCTGGAACGGTTGTCCGACGCACAGCGCAACGGGCACCGCGTGCTGGCCGTGGTCCGCGGCAGCGCGATCAACCAGGACGGCGCCAGCAGCCAGCTCACCGCGCCGAACGGCCCCGCGCAGGAACGGGTCATCCGGGCCGCGCTGGCCGGCGCGCGGCTGTCGGCGTCCGAAGTGGACGTCGTGGAGGCGCACGGAACCGGTACGCGGCTGGGTGACCCGATCGAGGCGCAGGCGCTGCTGTCGGCCTACGGCGAGGCCCGCGGGGACGGCCACCCGTTGTGGCTGGGTTCCGTCAAGTCGAACATCGGGCACACGCAGGCCGCGGCGGGCGTGGCCGGCGTGATCAAGATGGTCATGGCCCTGCGCCACGGTGTCCTGCCCTCGACGCTGCACGTCGACGAGCCGACCCCCGAGGTCGACTGGTCGGCGGGCACGGTGCGGCTGCTGACGCAGGCTCGGCCATGGCCCGCGGTCGACCGGCCGCGCCGGGCCGGGGTGTCTTCCTTCGGGATCAGCGGGACCAACGCGCACGTGCTCCTCGAAGAGGCACCGCGCGCAGCCGAGCCGGAAGCCGTGGTGCCGCAGCAAGTCCGGCCGGCGCCGTGGCTGCTTTCGGCCAAGTCGGAGCCCGCACTCCGTGCGCAGGCGAGCCGGCTGCTGACCTGGCTGGCCGCCCACCCCGAGGCGGCCGACACGGACGTCGCGGCCGCCCTGTCCGCGCGGGCCCGGCTGGGCCGCCGCGGCGCGGTGGTCGGCGCCGACCGCGCCGGTCTGCTCGCCGGCCTCACCGCACTGGCGGCCGGTGCGGACTCCCCGCACGTCGTGACGGGGGCCGTCACCACCGGCCGGACGGCCTTCCTGTTCACCGGCCAGGGCGCGCAGCGCGCCGGGATGGGCGCCGGGCTGGCGGCCGCGTTCCCGGTGTTCGCCACGGCGCTCGACGAGGTGTGCGCGGAATTCGGCGCCCACCTGGATTCCCCGCTGCGGGACGTGATGTTCGGTGCGCAGACCCCGCTGGACCGCACCGAATACACCCAGCCGGCGCTGTTCGCGTTCGAGGTGGCGCTCTACCGCCTCCTCGAATCGTTCGGCCTGGCACCGGATGTGGTGGCCGGGCATTCGATCGGTGAGCTGGCCGCGGTGTACGTGGCCGGGGTGTGGTCACTGGCCGACGCGTGCCGCCTCGTCGCCGCCCGCGGCCGGCTGATGGGCGCGCTGCCGTCCCACGGCGCGATGCTGGCCGCGGCGGTGCCGGAGGAGCGGGCGCTGGAGCTCGCCCGAGACGTCTCGCTGGCTGCGGTGAACGCGCCGGAGGCGACGGTGTTCTCGGGTGAGGCGGCGGCGATCGCCGCCCTGGAGGACCGGCTGGTGGCCGAGGGCGTGAAGACGACCCGGCTGACCGTCGGGCACGCGTTCCACTCGGCGTTGATGGAGCCGATGCTCGCCGAGTACGAGCAGGTCGCCGCCTCGGTGGCGTACCGGGCGCCCCGGATCGCCGTCTGCTCCACGGTTTCCGGTGCGCCGGCCGGCGACGAGCTGCTGACACCGCGCTACTGGGTGCGGCAGGTGCGCGAGGCCGTCCGGTTCGCCCCGGCGGTGCAGTCGCTCGCCGGCGCCGGCGTGCGCCGGTTCGTCGAGGTCGGCCCGGACGCCGTGCTGACCGCGCTGACCCGCCGGACCCTGGGCGACGAGGTGGCGTCCGGTTCGCTGGTCGCGGCGGCGTCCCGGCGCAAGGCCCCCGAGGCGGACCAGTTCCTGCGGTTGCTCGGCGCCGCCCACTGCGCGGGCCTCGCCGTCGACTGGACGCCGTTGGTCCCGGGAAAGCCGGCCACCCACCTCGACCTGCCGGGCTACGCCTTCCAGCGCCGCCGCCACTGGGTCGAGCCCGACGACCTCGCGCTCGGCGACCTCGGCCGCGCCGGGCTCGCGGCGCTCGACCACCCGGTGCTGCGCGTGGCCGCGCCGCTGGCCGGCCGCGACGAATGGCTGTTCAGCAGCCGGCTTTCCCCGACCGGCCAGCCGTGGCTCGCCGACCACACGGCCTTCGGCACGGTGCTGCTGCCCGGCACCGGGTTCGTGGACCTCGCGCTGGCCGCGGGCCGCCACCTGGACCGGCCCGTCGTCGACGAGCTCGTCCTGTCGGCCCCGCTGCTGTTCGACGGGACCGCCGCCGTGGACGTGCAGGTCGCGGTGACCGAGCCCGACCACACCGGCCGCCGTCGCCTGTCGATCCACTCGCGGGCCGCGACCGGCACCGGCGAGCCGGACTGGACGCTGCACGCCACCGGTGTCCTCGCCCAGGACACCGGGACGCCGGATTGGACCGACCCGGAGTGGCCGCCGTCCGGCGGCACGCCGATCGACGCCACGCACCTCTACGACCGGCTCGCCGAGCTCGGCTTCGGCTACGGCCCGGCGTTCCAGGGCGTCCGCGAGGCCTGGACTTGCGGCGACGACGTCTTCGCCGAGGTGGCCCCGGACGAGCAGGCCGCGGGCTTCGAGGTGCACCCGGCGCTGCTGGACGCGACCTTCCACGCGGCCCTCACCGGCCTCGCCGAAGACCTGCCCGAGGGCAAGCTGCCGCTGCCCTTCTCCTTCAGCGGCGTCCGGGTGTTCCGCCCCGGCGCCACCGCGATCCGCGCCCGCATCAGCCGTTCGGGCGCCGGGAAGGTGCGCATCGACGCGTGCGACGACACCGGCGCCGCCGTGCTGTCGATCGACGCCGTGCTCGCCCGTCCCGCGGACGCGCGCGCCCTCGCCGGTACCGGCAGCCCGCTCCACGCGTTCGAATGGACACCGGTGAGTGCCCCTGCGGTGCCGGACCGGCCGCTGGTCGCGCTGGGCCGTCCCGTTTCCGGGTGCGCGGAAACCTTCGCGAACGTCGCCGCGTTCGCGGCCGGAGAGCACCCGGACGCGGCGGTCGTCTGGTCGCCTGAACCGGTGACGACGGACGACGTCCCCGCGGCCGTCCGCGCCGCCGTGCACGAAGCCCTCGCGCTGCTGCGCGAGTGGCTCGCCGAACCCCGCTGCGCGGGCTCGACGCTGGTCGTGCTGACCCGCAACGGCGCGGGCCTGCCCGGCGAGACGCCGGATCCGGCGGCCGCCGCCGTCCGCGGCCTGGTCCGCAGCGCGCAGTCGGAACACCCGGGCCGGATCGTGAACATCGACGTCGTCGACGACACGCCCGTCACCGCCGCCTTCACCACGGACGAACCGCAGCTGGCGATCCGCGACGGCGTCACGACGGCCCCGCGGCTGGTCCGGACCACGGCCGCCGAACCGGCCGCCGGGGCCTTCGGCACCGGCCCGGTCCTGATCACCGGCGGTACCGGCGGCCTCGGCGCGGTCACCGCCCGCCACCTGGTCACCGCGCACGGGGTGCGCAGCCTGCTGCTCGTCTCGCGCCGCGGTGAGGGCGCCCCGGGTGTCGCGGAGCTGGTCGCCGAGCTGACCGGGCTCGGCGCGGACGTCCGCGTCGCCGCGTGCGACGTCACCGAGCGCGCCGCGGTCGCCGCCCTGCTGGAGGCCGAACCGGTGACCGCGGTCGTGCACACCGCGGGCGTGGTCGACGACGGCACCGTCGAAACCCTGACCGCCGAGCAGGTGGACCGGGTGCTCGCGCCGAAGGTCGACGCCGCCTGGCACCTGCACGAGCTGACCCGCGACCGCGACCTGGCGGCGTTCGTGCTGTTCTCCTCGGCCGGGCCGCTGCTCGGCGGGCAGGGCCAGGGCAACTACGCGGCCGCGAACGCCGCACTGGACGCCCTCGCCCAGGCACGCCGCAGCGCGGGCCTGCCCGCGCATTCGCTGGCCTGGGGACTATGGAAGCTCGGCATGGCCGAGGCGCTGAACGACCCGGGCGGCGAGCACCTGGTGCGGCAGATCCGCACCCGGCTCGGGCTGGCCCCGATCGAGCCGGACACCGGCATGCGGCTGTTCGACCAGGCGCTGGCCACGACCGCGCCGTTGCTGATGACCGCGGTGCTCGACACCCCCGCGCTCACCGCGCTGGGCCGGCTCGGGACGCTGCCCGCGGTGCTGCGCGGCCTGATCCACGTCCCGGCGCGCGGCCGGGTCGCCGACAGCCCGTTGCGCCGCCGGTTGCTCGACACCCCCGCCGAGCAGTGGGAGACGCTGATCCGCGACGAGGTCCGGGCCATCGCCGCCGCGGTGCTCGGCCACGAGTCGGCCGACGCCGTCGACCCCGGAACCCCGTTCACCGAACTGGGTTTCGACTCGCTCGGCGGCGTCGAGTTCCGCAACAAGGTGACCGCCGCGACCGGTGTCGAGCTGCCGTCCACGCTGGTGTTCGACTACCCGACCCCGGCCGCGGTCGCGGGCTTCCTGCGCACCCGGGTCGACGGTTCGGCGCCGGCGCGCCCGCGTCCGGCCGCGGTCCGGGCGCAGGCCGGGGCCGACGAGCCGATCGCGATCGTCGGCATGAGCTGCCGGTACCCCGGCGGCGTCGAGAACCCCGACCAGCTCTGGAACCTGATCGAAGGGCGCGTCGACGCCATCACCCCGATCCCCGGCGACCGCGGCTGGGACCCCGACCGGCTCTACGACGCCGAACCGGGCAAGCCGGGCCGGATCGCCACCCGCGAAGGCGGGTTCCTGCGTGGCGCCGGTGACTTCGACCCCGCCTTCTTCGGGATCGGGCCCCGCGAGGCCGCGGCGATGGACCCGCAGCAGCGGCTGCTGCTCGAGACGTCCTGGGAAGCCCTCGAAGACGCCGGGATCGACCCGGCTTCGCTGCGGGGCAGCGACACCGGCGTGTACGCGGGTGTCATGTACCAGGACTACGGCCACACGGCCCGCGAGGCCGGCGGGGCCGCGGAAGGCTACCTGGCGACCGGATCGGCGGGCAGCGTCGTCTCCGGCCGGGTGTCCTACGCCCTCGGCCTGGAAGGCCCGGCGGTGACGGTGGACACGGCGTGCTCGTCGTCGCTGGTCGCCGTGCACCTGGCGGTGCAGGCGCTGCGGGCCGGGGAGACGTCGCTGGTGCTGGCCGGCGGCGTGACGGTGATGGCGACCCCGCTGCTGTTCCTGGAGTTCTCCCGGCAGCGGGCGCTGTCCCCGGACGGGCGCTGCAAGGCGTTCTCGAGCACCGCGGACGGCGTCTCGTGGGCCGAAGGCGTCGGCGTGCTGGCCCTGGAGCGGCTGTCCGACGCGCAGCACAACGGGCGCCCGGTCCTGGCCGTCATCCGCGGCAGCGCGATCAACCAGGACGGCGCGAGCAACGGCCTGACCGCCCCGAACGGGCCGTCCCAGGAGCGGGTGATCGCGCAGGCACTGGCCAACGCCCGGGTGGCCGCGGCCGACGTCGACGCCGTCGAGGCGCACGGCACCGGCACCACCCTCGGCGACCCGATCGAGGCGCGGGCGCTGATCAACGCCTACGGGCCGGACCGCGCCGAGCCGCTGCGGATCGGGTCGCTGAAGTCGAACATCGGGCACACCCAGGCGGCGGCCGGCGTCGGCGGGGTGATCAAGATGGTGCAGGCGCTGCGGCACGAGGTGCTGCCGTCCACGCTGCACGTCGAGGCGCCGTCGCCGCACGTGGACTGGTCGGCGGGCGAGGTGCGGATCCTGACCGAGGCCGAGCCGTGGCCGGCCGGGCAGCGGCCGCGCCGGGCCGGGGTCTCGTCGTTCGGGATCAGCGGGACCAACGCCCACCTGATCCTGGAAGAAGCGCCCGCGGCCTCGCCGCGGACGGACGATCTCCCGCGGCCGGAAGTGGTGCCGCTGCTGCTGTCCGCCCGGACGACGACCGCGCTGCGGGCCCAGGCGAGCCGGCTGCACGACGCACTGCAGGAACGTCCGGAGCTCGACCTCGCCGACGTCGCGGCGACGCTGGCCCTGCACCGCGCGCAGCTCGACCAGCGCGCCGCCGTCGTGGGCCCGGACCGGGAGACGCTGCTCGCGGAGCTGGCGCGGCTGGCCGCCGACGAACCGGAACCCCGCGGGGCCACCGGCCGGACCGCGTTCCTGTTCACCGGGCAGGGCGCCCAGCGCAGCGGGATGGGTGCCGGGCTGTCCCGGGCGTTCCCGGTGTTCGCGGCCGCGCTCGACGAGGTGTGCGCGGAGTTCGGCGCCCACCTGGATTCCCCGCTGCGGGACGTGATGTTCGATGCGGAAACCCCGCTGGACCGCACTGAATACACCCAGCCCGCGCTGTTCGCGTTCGAGGTGGCGATGTTCCGCCTGCTGGAGTCGTTCGGCGTGACGCCGGACGTGGTGGCCGGCCATTCGATCGGTGAGCTGGCCGCGGCGTACGTGGCCGGGGTGTGGTCGCTGCCGGACGCGTGCCGGCTGGTGGCCGCCCGTGGCCGGTTGATGGGCGCGCTGCCGTCCGGGGGCGCGATGCTGGCCGCGGCGGTGCCGGAGGAGCGGGCGCTGGAGCTCGCCCGGGACGTCTCGCTCGCCGCGGTGAACGCGCCCGATGCGGTGGTCTTCTCCGGGACCACCGAAGCGGTGTCGGCGCTCGAAGCGGTTTTGGTGGCCGAGGGCGTCAAGACGAGCAGGCTGCGGGTGAGCCACGCGTTCCACTCCGCCCTGATGGAGCCGATGCTGGCCGGGTTCGCCGAGATCGCCGCGGGCCTGACCTACCACGAGCCGCGGATCCCGCTGTGCTCCACGGTTTCCGGTGCTTTCGACGAGCCGCTGACGTCCGAGTACTGGGTGCGGCAGGTGCGCGAGGCCGTGCGATTCGCTCCGGCGGTGCGATCACTGCTCGATGCGGGCGCAGGCCTGTTCCTCGAGCTGGGCCCGGACGCCGTGCTGACGGCGATGACCCGGGCCACGCTCGCGGCCGACCCCACGGCGAGCGCCTCGGTGGTCGCGGGCTCCCGGCGCACGACCGGCGAACCCGAGCAGCTGGTCACCGCGCTCGCCACCGTGCACTGCGCGGGCCGTGCGGTGCGGTGGGCCGACTTCTTCGGTGCCCGGCCGCAGGTCACGTTGCCCACCTACCCGTTCGAGCACGAGCGGTTCTGGCTGCTGCCCGCGGAGGCCGACGTGCCGCTCGCCGGCGCCGACTCCGCCGACCACCCGCTGCTGCGCGCCCAGGTGCAGCTCGCGGGCACGGACGAGTGGCTGTTCACCGGCCGGCTTTCGCTGCGCTCGCACCCGTGGCTCGCCGACCACACGGTGCACGGCACGGTGCTGCTGCCCGGAACCGGGTTCGTGGAACTGGCGCTGGCCGCCGGCGCGCGGCTCGGCGTGCCGCGCCTGGCGGAACTGGCGCTCGAGGCCCCGCTGGCCGTCCCGGCCGACAGCGGCGTCGACCTCCAGCTCGCCGTGGGCGAGCCCGACGCCGACGGCCACCGGACCGTGACCGTGCACGCCCGTGCCGCCGACGTCTGGGTACGGCACGCCCGTGGCCTGCTCACGCCGGCCGGGCCGGCCGCGGCGCCGGACTGGTCGTGGCCCCCGGTGGCGGCCGAACGGGTCGACGCGCACCAGCTGTACCGCGCGCTCGGCGACCGCGGCTTCGGGTACGGGACGGCGTCCACCGGCGTCCGCGCCGCGTGGTCGCGGGCGGAGGAGGTCTTCGCCGAAGTGGCGCTCGACGCCGGAACCGGGGCCTTCGGCGTGCACCCGGCGTTGCTGGACGCGGTGTTCCACGCGGCGGCCGGCCTGCTGACCGAGGGTGGGACGCCGTTGCCGTCCGTCTTCGAGGGCGTCCAGCTGGCTCAACCCGGCGTCGGTGCCTTGCGCGTCCGCGTCGCCCGCACCGCACCGGACACCTTCCGGGTGGAGGCGGCCGACGCGACCGGCGCCCTCGTGCTCGGCGTGGACTCGGTGCGGGTCCGCCCGGTCGAGCGGCAGGCGCTGGCCCGGCTGCGTGGCGCGGCACCGCTGTACGACCTCGACTGGGTCGCCGCGCCCGCAGTGTCCGAAGTGGACTCCGGACGTCTCGTCGTGCTCGGCGACCCGGCCGGTCCCGCGCCACTGCCGGACGTGCCCGGCACGGTCGTCTGGCCGGCGCCCGGAGGCTCCGGCGCGGTGGACGTCCACACCGGTGTGCTCACGACACTCGCGCTGCTGCAGCGCTGGCTCGGTTCCGGGAACACCGGCCGGCTCGCGATCGTGACGCGGCTGGCCGCCGGGCTGCCCGGCGAGCGGCCCGATCTGACCGGGGCCGCCGTCGCGGGCCTGGTGCGCAGCGCGCAGTCCGAGCACCCGGGCCGGTTCCTGCTCGTCGACCACGACAGCGACGCCCTGCCGCTCGAGTCGCTCGCCGCCGCCGTGGCCAGGGACGAACCGCAGGTGGCCGTCCGCGAGGGCCGGTTCCTGGTCCCGCGCCTGCAGCCGCTGGCCGCCGGAGCGGGCGAGCCGCCGTCGTTCGGCCACGGCACGGTGCTCGTCACCGGGGGTACCGGCGGCATCGGCGCGATCGTCGCCCGGCACCTGGTCGAGGCGCACGGCGTGCGGCGGCTGCTGCTGGTGTCGCGGCGCGGTGCCGCCGCGGACGGCACCGCCGAGCTGGTCGCCGAGCTGACCGGGCTGGGCGCCGAGGTCCGGGTCGAGGCGTGCGACGTCGCCGACCGGGCCGCGGTCGAGGCCCTGCTGACCGGCCTCGACGGCGACGCCCCGCTGACCGCCGTCGTGCACGCGGCGGGTGTCCTGGACGACGGCACGCTCGACACGCTCACCGCGGCGCAGACCACCCGCGTGCTGGCGCCGAAGGTCGATGCGGCCCTGAACCTGCACGAGCTGACCCGCGACCTCGAGCTGTCGGCGTTCGTGCTGTTCTCGTCCGCGGCGCCGCTGCTCGGCGGGCAGGGACAGGGCAACTACGCCGCTGCGAACAGCGTGCTGGACGCGCTGGCCCGCGTGCGGCGCGGGGCCGGCCTGCCCGCGCACTCGCTGGCCTGGGGCCTGTGGACGGTCGGCATGGCCGGGGCGCTCGGCGGCGACGGCGGCGAGCAGCACGCCCGGCAGATCCGGGCCCGGCTGGGCTTGCTCCCGATCGACCCGGGGGCCGGGATGGCGTTGTTCGACAGCGCACTCGCGAGCGGCCGGGCGACCCCGGTGACGGCCCTGCTGGACCCGGCGGCGCTCGCCGACCTGGCCCGCGGCGGCACGCTGCCCGCGGTGCTGCGCGGGATGGTCCGGGTGCCGCGGGCCGCCGCGGGTGCCGAGGTCAGCCTGGCGCGCCGGCTGGCGGCCCTGCCGGAGGCCGACCGCGACGGCGTGGTCCTGCACGAGGTGCGCACCGCCGCCGCGGCGGTGCTCGGCCACGCGTCCGGTGACGCGATCGACCCGGCGGCGCCGTTCACCGAGCTCGGGTTCGACTCCCTCGGCGCGGTCGAGTTCCGCAACCGGCTCGGCAGGCTGACCGGCCTGACGTTGCCGTCGACGCTGGTCTTCGACCACCCGACCGCCGCGGACGTGGCGAAACTGGTGCGCTCGCAGCTCGAGGACACCGGCGTGGCCGAGCAGGCCCCGGCCGGCGTGCGCGGCACGATCACCGAGCTGGTGTCGGCGGCGCACCGCCGCGGCGACCTGGCCGGGGCGTTGCCCCTGCTGGTCGCGAGCTCGGAGCTGTCGGCGACGTACGGCGACGCCTCGGCTCGGCGCGCGGCCGTGCAGCTGCTGGCCCGCGGCACGGCGGCACCGGCCCTGATCGGCATCCCGTCGTTCCTGGCGGGGTCGGGTCCGCACCAGTTCGCCCGCCTGGCCCGCGAACTGGGCGGCGAGCGCCGGTTCAGCGCGCTGCGCCTGCCGGGAACCCACCCGGGCGACAACCTCCCGGCCACCTGGACGGCGGCGATCGGCAGTCTCGCCGCGGCGGTCGCCGCGGAAGCCGAGCGGAGCCCGGTGGCGCTGCTCGGCTATTCGGCCGGTGGCGCGATCGCCCACGCGGTCGCTCGCAGGCTCGAAGACGACGGCGTCGAGCTGGCGGGCGTCGCGATGATCGACACGTACGCACCGGAGGACGTCGAGCTGAACCGTTCGGTGCTGACGGACGCGCTGGGCCAGATCCTGGTTCGCGACAACGCGTTGACCCCGGTCGACGACCACGGCCTGGTCGCCATGGGCGGCTACGTGCGGATCTACCCGGACCGCGAGGCCCGGCCGATCACGGCGCCGACGTTGAACCTGCGCGCCACCCAGGCCCTGACCGGTTTCGGCGACGCCGCACCGGTGCCGGGGTGGCAGCACGGGGGAGCGGCCGAGTGGATCGAGGCGGACCACTTCTCGATCATCGAGGAGCAGGCCCCGAAGACGGCGGCCCGGCTCCGCGGCTGGCTCGATTCGCTGGGTGGCTAGGGAAGTCCGGGCAAGCCCGGCTCGCTTGGTGGCGGGCCGGGCTTGCCCGCTTGCACCCCGCAGCCCGGAACCGCGGCGCCGGCTGGGGGAGACCGGCGTGGGGCTCGACGGGTGCGGGGGCAAGTTTCAGGGCGCGGGGAAGGGATCGCTCGCCGATCGGCCGGGGCGCCACTCCGCGATGCGCGCGTAGTGTCCTGCCGCTCCCGGTAGCGGGCATTCCCGGGCGGGCTCCGCAAGAGCCGCAGCTCACGAGCGAACGTGGCGATCGGCCCGGCGGAGTGCTCCGCCATTTCCTTTGCTGGGCATGGAAAGGGCCGCTAGGCGAGAGCTTGTCCGTTCCGGCGCCGGAGCAGGGAAAGCGAGGCTCGGTCAGCACCGTGCGGCGGGAGCAAGCCCCGAAGGCGGCGGCCGCCTCGCTCGGTGGCCGATGGGGAAGTCCGGGCAGACCCGGCTCATGGGGAGCCGGGCCTGCCCGCTTGCGCCCCGCAGCCCGGAGCACACCGCCGGCTGGGGGAGACCGGCTAAGGCTCGACGGTTCGGGGGCAAGTTTCAGGGGCGCCGGGGAGGGATTGCATCCGCGACGCGCGTGGCGTGTGGCCGGCTCGAATCGTTCGTCGGCCGGTGGGGAAGTCCGGGCGAGCCCGGCTCACGAAGAGCCGGGCTCGCCCGCTTGCACCCCGCATCCGGAAATGTGGCGCCGGTTGGGGGTTACCGGCGCCGCGGCTCGACGGTGCGGGGCACAAGTTCCGGCGGGGCCGGGACGCCACCCGCGAGTGGCGTCCCGGCGCTGGACCGCGATCAGCCCGCGGGGGAGGCCGCCTCGGCGCGGCTTTCGTCCTCGGCCGGTTCCACCCGCTTCCGGGACGGCCGCAGCGCGTACACCAGCACCGCCGTCGCGACCAGCGCGATCACCATGATCCACACCGCGCCGACGTGCATCGCGTGGATGAACGCGTGGTCCGCCGCTTCCGCGAGGTCCGGCCGGTCGAGCGTGCCCGCCACGTGCCGGGCCTGCTCCGCGGAAACCCGGACGCTGTCCTGCAGCCCCTTCGGGACGTCGGCCACCGAGGGCTCGATCGCGCTGCGGTAGGCGATCGACATGATCGTGCCGCCCACCGCGATGCCGATCACGCTGCCCGCCTGCCGTGCGGTGTTCGTCACCGCCGAGCCTGCGCCGGAACGCTCCAGCGGCAGGCTGCTGATCAGCGCCCCGGTCACCGGGGCCAGCACCATGCCGACGGCCAGCCCCTGCGCCAGCAGCAGGACCTCGATCCAGACAAGCGGGGTGTCCAGGTCGAAGAAGCCGACCGCGCCGAAGGTCAACGCGGCGACCGCGACCGACGGCACGGCGACGACGCGCAGGTTCCACCGGCGGACCAGCCGGGCGCCCAGCGGCGCGCCCACCACCGCACCGACCGCGGTCGGCACGTTGGCCAGCCCGGCCTTCATCGGCGAGAAGCCCAGCGCGCCCTGCATGTAGAACGCGTTGTAGAACGTCACCGCCGCCACCGAGAACAGCAGCAGCGCCATCGACGCGTTGCCGCCGCCGAACATCCGCTGCGCCAGCAGCCGCGGGTCGAAGCTCGGCTCCCGGGTCCGCAGCTCGACGAGCACGAAGACGGCGAGCAGGGCGAGCCCGAGGGCGATCGGCGCCCAGACGTCCCACCGGCCCCAGTCGTCCACCTGCCCGGCGCGGATCAGGCCGTAGGTCAGCGCCGCGAGCCCGCTGATCGACAGCAGGATCCCGGCCGGGTCCAGCGGGCGCACGGTGGGGCTGCGGAAATTGGGGACCAACAGGACGATCCCGGCCAGCGCCACCACGACGACGGGGACGTTGACGAGGAACACCGAACCCCACCAGAAATGGCTGAGCAGAAGCCCGGCCAGCACCGGTCCCGCGGCCATTCCGACCCCGGTCGACGTCGAGGAAATCGCGATGGCCGTGGCCCGTCCCGGTCCGGTGAAAGTCCACAACAGGATGGCGAAGTTGGCGGGCATGATGAGCGCGGCGCCGACACCCATCGCGGCCCGGGCGGCAATCAGCTGTTCGGCGCCACCCGCGTAGGCCGCCCAGACCGAGGCCGCGCCGAAGACCACCAGGCCGACGGCGAGCACGTTCCGGTGGCCGAAGCTGTCGCCCAGCGCGCCGGCGGTGAACATCAAGGTCGCGAAGACCAGCGTGTACGCCCCGGTGGCCCACTGCAGCTCGGCCGGGTTCGCGCCCAGCCCGCGGACCGGGTCGGCCAGGGTTTCCAGGGTGATGCTGAGAACGGTGTTGTCCAGCCAAATCAGCAGCGAACAAACCATGAGAACGGCAAGAATCAACTGCTGCCGGAACTTGGGCAGCGTTGGAGGCGCGGTCATGGACACCTTCGGATTTCGATCGACGGGAACTCGATCGACCATAAGCAAACGCGCGCAACGCTGTCAAGTTTCGTGATTATCGCCGATTATCTTGCGGTCGAACTGGTGATATGCCCGGGGATCGATTTGCTGTCGATGCAATTGTGTGCCCACTGGTGAATTTGTGCTCGAAAGCATTTTATGGCCCGGGGAGGGTTGCCGCCGGGTGACGGCCGTGCCCCCGGGGCGGCTCCGGCGAGCCCGAGCCGGTTACCGGCCGGGCCGAGCCACTACCCCAGCTTCGCCGCCGCCGCGAGCAGGTGGGCGAGTTCGGCCGGCTTCGTGTGCATCGGCCAATGCCCGGAATCGATGTCCACCAGATCGAGATTCTTCACCCGTGCCAGCTCGGGAAGGTCGCCGGCGTCGAGCCAGGCTTTGACCTCGGCCGGCGTGAATTCGGGGCACACCAGCGTGACCGGCACCTCGAAGCGCCGCTCGTCGGTCAGCCGGACGGTGCCGGTGGCCACCCCCGCCGGAACGGGGATCGCGGCAGCCGCGAAGGTGCGCTTGGCCTCCTCGTCCAGGTCCGCCGAGTCCGGCCCCTCGAACGGGGCCCAGCCCGGGAACGGCATGACGCCGTCCCGCAGCTCGAAGAAGTCGGCGTACGGCTTCCCGTCGACACCCGGGAAGCCCCCGACGAGGACCACTCTCGCGATCTTGCCCGGCCGGGCGTCCGCGGCCAGCCACGCCAGGGTGGCCGCGGCCGAGTGCCCGACCACCACGGGCTCGCCGGCGGCCGCGTCCACGGCGGCGAGCACGGCCGCCACCTGGTCGTCGAGGGTGGCGTCGGCCTGGCTGGGCAGGGTCAGCGGGACCGGGCGGTGGCCGAGCGACCGGAGCGTGTCCGCGACGCCGGTCCAGGCGGCGCCGTCGAGCCACAGGCCGGGGATGAGCAGGATGTCCATGAGCAGTTCCTCTCGTGCGGTCGGGTGCCACGCTAGAGGCAATTCCGGACAATCCGCTTCCGGTTCAGCGGACGATCGCCTAGCCTGCCCGGGTGCCGAGTGAGCTCAGCCCGACCGCCCGGGCCCTGCGCGCGCTGGAGATCCTCCAGGCGCGCCCCGGTACGACGGCCGAGCAGCTCGCCGTCCGGCTCGGCGTCACCGAACGCGCCGCCCGCCGCTACGTCGGGATCCTCCGCGAGGCGGGCATCGACGTCGAGTCCGCGCGGGGCCCGCACGGCGGCTACCGGCTGCGGCGCGGGACGAAGCTCCCGCCGATCGTGTTCACCCAGGGCGAGGCGCTGGGCCTGGTCATGGCGGTGCTCGACGGCCAGCCGGCCGCCACCGAAGCCGGCGACCCGGTCGGGGCGGCTCTCGGCAAGGTGATCCAGGCGCTGCCGGAGAACGTCGGCAAGCAGGCGGCGGCCCTGCGCGAGCACGCCACGGCCGCGCCCGACCGGACCTCGGCCCGCCCGGACCCGGCGACGACCAGCGTCCTCGTCGCCGCCGTCGCGGCCAGGCACCGGGTGCTGATCGCCTACCGGAGCGAGGCCGGCCGGGCCTGGGAGTCCGAAGTGGACCCGTGGGCGGTCGTGGTCCGCCACGGTCGCTGGTACCTGCTGTGCCACTCCCACCGGGCGGCCGCCACCCGCACGTACCGGGTGGACCGGATCCGCACGGTGAGCCGGACCGGACACGAGTTCGAGCCGCCCGAGGACCTCGACCCGGTCGCGGCACTCGAGGAGAACCTGGGCACGGGCTGGGAGTTCCCCACCCGCGTCGTGTTCGACGCCCCGCCGGCCGAGGTGGCCCCCTGGATCCGCCCGCCGATGGGCCGGCTGCACCCGGCGGGGGACGGGTGCGTTCTCATCGGCAGCACCGGAAACCCGGCGATGTACGCCCAGGAGTGGCTGGCGGCGGTGCCGTTCCCCTTCCACGTCGAGGGCGGACCGGAGCTGCGCGCCGCGGTCGCGGACGTGGCAGCACGCTTCGCCGCGGCGCTGCCGCCGCAAGACAGCTAGGACTGCGCGCGCGAGAGGATCCCGCGGACGAGGACGTCGATCGACCAGGCGAACCTCTCCTCGCCGGTGCCGGACACGATGTCCTTCCGTGCGGCGTGGACTCGCGGGTACTCCTCCGCCGGGGCGCGGTTGATCGCCTGGGCGACGGGGCCGTCCGGCGCTCCCGGGTCCGGGCCTTGGGCGTGTTCCGCCGCGATCGCGGTGGCGAACGCGGTCAGCAGGTCGATGGCCCACGCCGCGTTCGCCTGGTCCACACCGGCTTCGGCCAGCAATTCGAGCAGGGCTTCGGTGATGCGCAGCGCGTTCGGTCCGACAGCGGTGGTCCGGACGGCCATCAGGGCGACGGCCGGGCTGCTCATCAGGACTCCGGTGTAGGAGCGGAGAAGTTCCTCGAGCCGGTGGCGCCAGGAACCTTCGGCCGTGCCGACCTCGACCGCTTCCAGCGCGCGGTCCAGGACGAGCGCCTGCAGTTCGCTCAGGTCGGAGACGTGCGCGTAGAGCGAAGCCGGCCCCGTGTCGAGGGCCTTCGCGATCTTGCGGAGGCTCATGACCCCGTCGTCCGACGTGAGCTGACGCAGCGCCTCCTCGATGATCGCGTCGCGGCTCAGCAGCGGTTTCGCCGCGCGGCGACGGCTTTCGACCTCGGCGGCGCCGAAGGGATCACGGTGGAGCACCACCGGACGATAGCCCTCGCGAACCCTGTTCGTCAACTTGACGAACAGGGTTCGTTAAGCCTACTGTTCGCGGGGTGGCCGCCGGCCACGGAAACGCTTTCTCCATCGGGACAGGGGTGAATCGGCATGTCCACACGCATCGCCATCGTGGGCGCGGGCCTGAGCGGGCTTGTCTGCGCGCGCATTCTCCAGCGGAACGGAATTCCCGTCACCGTCTACGAAACGGACGCCACACCGGACGCCCGCCGGCAGGGCGGCTCGCTCGACATCCACGAGGACACCGGGCAGGTCGCGCTCGAGGAAGCCGGCCTGTACGAGGAGTTCCGCGCTCGTACGCACGTCGGTGGTGAAGACGTCCGCCTGCTCGACAAGACCGGACGCGTCCACATCGACCGGCGCGAACCGGCGGGTGGCAACGGCCGTCCGGAAATCGACCGGGCCGAACTGCGGCGGCTGCTCGTCGAGTCGCTGCAGCCGGGCACGATCGCCTGGGGCCGCAAGGTCGTCGCCGCACGGCCGGCCGAGACGGGACACACGCTGGAGTTCGCGGACGGCTCGGTCACCCGTGCCGATCTCGTCGTCGGCGCGGACGGCGCGTGGTCGAGGATCCGGCCGCTGCTGACCCCGGTCAAGCCGCACTACACGGGGATCACGGTGGTCGAACTGCGCCTGGCCGACGCGGCGGCCAAGCACCCCGAGGCACTCGCGCTCGCCGGTAGGGGAACCTTCTTCGCGTTGTCGGACCACAAGTACATCGGTGGCCACGGAGGTGACACGATCGCGTTCGGCTGCGGCTTGCGCGTGCCCGAGAACTGGGTCACCGACAGCGGGATCGACTGGCACGAACCGGAATCCGTCCGTGCGGGGCTGGTGCGCGAGTACGCCGGCTGGGCCCCGGCACTGACCGACCTGATCCGCGAGTGCGACGACGACGCCATCTGGCCCCGGCCCATCCACGCGCTCCCGACCGGCCTGCGCTGGGAGCGGGTCCCCGGCGTGACCCTGCTCGGCGACGCCGCGCACGTCATGTCGCCGTTCGCGGGCGAAGGCGCCAACATCGCCCTGATCGACGGCGCCGACCTGGCCCGCGAGCTCCTCGGCCGCGCCGACGTCGAAACCGCGCTGGCGCGTTACGAGGCCGGGATGTTCCCCCGTGCCGCCGAAGCCGCGGCGGCGTCGCAGAACGGCCTCGACATGATGTTCGTCGACGGCGGCCCGGTGCGGATGATCAGGTTCTTCGAGGAGGTGGGTGCCGGATCGGCGTAGGGCGTCGGACCCTCAGGAGCGCAAGCCGGTTCTGGTGAGGATGTCCGTGGCCACCCGCTCGGGTGTCTCGAGGTGCGGGCAGTGGCCGGCGTCCGCGTACTCGACGAGGTCGGCGTCCGGCTTGCGGCTGCGCAGTTCCCGCGCGACCCGCGGCCCGGAAACCGGATCGCGCATCCCCCACAGGAACGACAGGGGAACTTCAGTGCCGGTGAAAACCGGCTCGAAGCGGTCACGGTGAGCCGCGCGCTCGGGGATGTACCGCAGCAGCCGTGCGGTCAGGTCGGGGTCCGGGTCGCCCGCGCGCAGCGCGCGGTAGTGCAGCGCAGCCGTTCCGGGGTCCAACGGGTGCTCGGGGGAGAACACCCGGGACCACGACCGGACGAACTGCCGCTCGGTCAGGGAACGGGCGAGCAGGCGGCCGGCCACCGGCCACAGCGAGGCCCGCTGGATCAGGCGCGGCCGGTACTGGTCGGAGTACAGCCCCGCGTTCAGGAACACGCACCGGTCGATCCGGAACGGCAGCTCACGGGCGAGGAGCTCCGAAGCCACGATCGCGCCGTAGTCGTACGCGACCAAGGTGACCGCTTCGAAGCCGAGTGATGCGATCAGCGCTTGGGTCAGATCGGCTTGTTCGAAGACGCTGTAGCGGTGCTTTTTCGGCTTCTCGGACGCGCCGAAGCCGAGGAAGTCGAACGTCACGACGGTGTGCCGGCGCGCCACCAGCGGCTCCACCCCGGCCCACTCGAACGACGACGCCGGGAAGCCGTGCAGCAGCACGAGCGGGCTGCCGCTCCCGGTCACCCGGCGGAACACCGCGCGGGGCACACCCCGCACCGGCACGCTCGTCGTCTCGCCCTGCCCGTGCCATTCCGTGAGCTGGTCGGCCATGGCTTCACCCGCTAACCTAGTGATCGTTAGGTTAAGCATCAGACAGGAGCCGTCGGGATGTCAAGGGAGCCCAAGCGGCGGATGTCCGCGGAGAAGCGGCGCGCGGTGATCGTCGAGAACGCGACCGAGGTCTTCGCCGAACGCGGGTACGACGGTGCGCCGGTCGACGAGATCGCCCGGCGCTCGGGGATCTCGGCGCCGGTGCTCTACGACCACTTCCCGTCGAAGCTCGCCCTGTTCCAGGAGGTGCTCGCCGCCGAGTACGGCCGGCTGCGCGCCGCCTGGGAGGTCACCTTCGCCGCCCCGGAACCCCTGCGGGACCGGTTCGCCGCGTCGCTCGACGCCTGGTTCGCCCACGTCGAGCGGCGCCGCAGGTCGATCCCCGTGCTGTTCCAGGTCGCCACCGCCGACGAGGGGGCCCGCCAGGCGCAGGTCGACGCCACGCGCGCGAGCCGGGCCGCGCTGACCCCGTTCGTCACCGGGGCGCTGGCCACCGACGATCTCGACACCGAAATGCTGATCGAGATCATCGCCGCCTCCCTGCGCGCCCTCGCGCTCTGGTGGTACGACCACCCGGCGGTACCGCGCGTCAGGCTGGTGAACTCGGCGCTGGACGCCCTGTGGCCGGCCATCGAACAGCGAGCACCCTGAGAGTCACCACGGCGAAATCCCGTCGGCGTCCAGGAAACTGCCGGTGGTCCGCGACGAACTCGTGCGGCAGGAGCAGCAGATAGCTGCACGCCGACGGCGGTTGGACACGTATCTCGCCGACGGTTACGGGGCACGCCCGGCCCGCTGACTCCGGAAGCTCAGTACCCGGAAGGGTGATCGGAGAGCCAGCCGGCGTGGCGGCGTTTGAGGGCATCGCGCTCGCCGCCGGTGGACAGCAGGACGTCGGCGCCGCCGTCGTACGGGTGATGGACGCGGTCGAAGCCGAGGCTGGTGATCATCACGCCGACGGTGGCGCAGTCGGCCGCGGCGCGGAGCAGTTCCGGCAAGGCCGACCCGGCGAAACTGGCTGACCGCCGAGCGCGAACGCGATACGTGGATACGGCGTTCGAACCGGTCGCGAGGTCGCACGGCGCGCTCGGTCCAGCACCGCCACTCCGTACCCGCAGCGGGACGACGAACCCACCTTGGTGATCACCGCACGTCGAGCGCAGGCAGCTCCTTCGTCGAGGAACCGGCGTCGGCCGCACACGGTCCCTCCGTCGGCCGAGGCCGCTGCCGTGCACGCCGCCTCGAGTCCGGGACCCGCATCCGCCGGCCGTCGGAACAGCGCCGATGCGCTGGTGCGAACGGGCCCTTCCGCTGGGACTTCCGCGCAGTTCCGCCGTTGTTAACCCCCGGTTGGCGGGCAAGACTCGCTAAAGTCACCTCGGGGAGATCGACGCTACCCGGTCACAAGCCTCGTCGGCGGCGCCCGTGGTGCGCGCCGCCGTCACGGTGGGAGCCGGTGGTCATCGTGAACCGTGAAAAGGGACGGATGCCATGGCGAACCCGCTGGTAGCGGAGCGCAAAGACTCCACCACGGCCATCTCCGGGCTGCCGCTGCTGGAGTCCGCGAACGACCTCAAAGAGGGCATCGAGAAGGGCGACTGGGCCTCGATCGCGATGGGCGCCGTCGGGGTCGCGCTCGACACGCTCTCCATGGCACTGGACCCCTTCGGGGCGATCCTCGCCGCCGGGGTCGGGTGGCTGCTGGAGCACGTCGGCCCGCTGTCCGCCGCGCTCGACGCGCTGACCGGGGACGCCGACCAGATCAAGGCCCAGTCCGAGACGTGGGCGAACGTCGCCAAGGAGCTCGGGGCCGTCGGCCAGGACCTGACCGACATGGTCAAGGCCGACCTGCAGTCGTGGACCGGGAACGCCGCCGACCAGTACCGCAGCCGGGCCGCCGACACGGTCGACATCCTCACCGCCGCCCAGAAGGGCTGCGAAGGCGCCTCCAGCGGGGTCAAGACGGCCGGCGAGGTCGTCGCCGCCGTCCGGATGCTCGTCCGCGACATCATCGCCGAGCTGGTCGGCCACCTCATCAGCTGGGCGCTGCAGGTGGTGTTCACCCTCGGCATCGGCCTGACCTGGGTGGTGCCGCAGGTCGTCGCCGCGGTCGCCAAGACCGCGTCGAAGATCGCCGACCTCACCAAGAGGCTCGTCACGGCGCTGAAGGCGCTCGTCCCGCTGCTCAAGAAGGCCGGCACGCTGTTCGACGACGCCGCCAAGGCGCTGCGCAAGATCAAGCCCGGCAAGGCCGACGTCCCGAAGCCCACCAAGGACATCAAGCAGAAGAGCGGCCCCGACACCAAGAAGGACAAACCGCACGACGACGACAGCACCTCGACCTCGGGAGCGAAGGGCGACGGCACCGGCTCGTCCGGCGCGAAGGGCGACGGCACCAGCTCGTCCGGCGCGAAAGGCGACGGCCACAAGGGTCCCGACAACGGCCCGGACCGCAGCGCCCCCAAGAACGACGGCGACCAGACGACCGCCGGCAGTGCCGGAAGCGGGGGCAAGGCGGACAAGGGCGGCCGCAACGACACCGCGAAGAAGGACAAAGCCGACCGTTCCACGCCCGACAAGTCGAAGAACTACTGCGGCGACCCGATCGACGTCGCGACCGGCGAGGTCGTGATGACCCAGGTCGACCTCACCCTGCCCGGCGAGGCCGCGGACCTGGAGATCTCCCGCACGCACCTGTCGTCCTACCGGGCCGGCCGGTGGTTCGGTCCATCGTGGACGTCCACATGGGACCAGCGGCTGGAGTTCGACGCGCACCGGGTCCGGTTCTACGCCGAAGACGGCATGGTGCTGGACTACCCCGTCCCTGGCGAAGAGCCCGTGCTGCCGGCGCAGGGACCGCGGTACCGGCTCCGCCGCGTGCCGCAGGGTTACCTGCTCAAGGCCGGCGAGCGCGAGCTGCATTTCTCCGGCACCGGCGGTGTTCTGCCGGTCACGGCCATCGAACAGGGCGGCGAGCGCACCGAAATCGAGTACGCCCCCGACGGCGCACCCACGAGGCTCCGCCGGCCCGGCGGCGTCGAAATCCTGGTCAGCACCGCGCGGGGGCGGATCGTCGCGCTGGGGGCGCCGGGGCAGCCGCCGGTGGTGCGGTTCTCGTACAACCGGCACACCCAGCTGAGCGCGGTGACGGACTTCGCGGGCCGCTCGATGGCGCTCGACTACGACTTCGACCACCGGCTCGTCGGCTGGCAGGACCGGGTCGGCACCTGGTACCGGTACGTCTACGACACCGCGGGCCGCTGCGTCCGTGCGGTGGGCGCGAACGGCTACTACAACGCCGCCTTCGCCTACGAACCCGGCGCGACCCGGCACACCGACGCCCTCGGCCACACCTGGACCTACCGCCTCAACCCGGCCCACCAGCTGATCGAGCGCATCGACCCGCTCGGCGGTTCCCGGCGCTACGAATGGAACCGGCGGGACGAACTGCTGTCCCAAGTGGACGAACTGGGCCGCGAAACCCGCTACGAATACGACGACGACGGGCTGGTGGCCATCCACCGCCCCGGAGCGCCCGCCGTGCGGCTGACCCCGGCCGAAGACGGCGCGACGTGGCTGCTGGCCGGCGAAGGCGACGACGTGCTCGAGCGGCTGGTGTTCGGGTTCGACCCGGCCACCAGCCTGCTCGGCAACGGGCTGCCGGTGGACGTCCTGGAGCCGGCCGACCCGTTCGAGGACGCGCCCGCGACCGACCGGGCGGCCCGTCCCGGCGACCGCGACTCCTACGGCCGCCCGCGCCTGGCGCACACGGCGTCCGGCGGCGCCGCGCGGCTCGGCTGGACCGCCGACGGCCGCCGCGCCTGGCGGCTCGGCCCGCAGGGCGGCCGCGAGACGTGGGTACACGACGCGGAAGGCAACGTCGTCGAATACCGCGACGCGGCGGGGGCGCCGCGGCGCCGCAAGCACGGCCCGTTCGGCCTGGTCATGGAGGAGACCGACGCCGCGGGCGCGCGCACGCTGTTCACCTACGACGGCGAGCTGCGGCTCACCTCGGTGACCAACCCGGCCGGCCTCACCTGGCACTACGTCCGCGACGCGGCCGGACGGCTCGTCGAAGAGACCGACTTCGACGGGCGGCGGACCACCTACACCCACGACGCGGCAGGACAGCTGCGCCGCATGACCACCGGCGCGGACCAGGTGGTCGAGTACGACTACGACCTCGAGGGCAACGTCGTGGCGCGGCGGACCCCCGACGACGTCACGACCTACTCCTACGACCCGCTCGGCCGGCTGGTCGCCGCCGAGAACGCCGAGTCGCGCGTCGAGATCCGCCGCGACGGCGGTGACCGGGTCATCACCGACACGATCAACGGCCTCGGCGTGTGCTGGCGCGACGAGGGAGACGAGGGTGGCACAGTGATCCGCCGGACCTCGTCCGGTGTGGACAGTGAGTGGCGTTTCACGGAGTCCGGCCTGCCCAAGGCGCTGCGGATCGCCGGTCACGACGTCGAATTCGGCTACGACGACGCCGAGCGGGAAGTCGTCCGCAGCGTCGACGGCGAGGTGGTGCTCCGGCGGCGGTTCGACGAGGAGGACCGCCTCGCCGAGGAGGACGTCGCCGGCGTCGGGCGGCGCACCTACCGCTACCGCCCGGACGGCAGGCTCACCGGCGTCGACGACGAGATCCGGCCGTGGCGGTTCTCCTACGACCCGGCGGGCCGGGTCAGCGAGGCGCACGGGCCGGACGTCGTGGAGCGGTTCACCCGGGACGCCGCGGGCAACATCACCTCGGCGACGGCCCCGTCACCGCCGGGCCCGCGCGGCTACGAGCGCAACCGGCTCGCCCGCATCGGGGACATCCACTTCGACGGCGACGCCCACGGCCGCGTCACCGGCTGGCGCCACGGCGACCGCTCGTGCAGCTACACGTGGGACCACCTCGACCGGCTGCGTTCGGCGCGCACGCCCGACGGCGCGCTCTGGACCTACCACTACGACCCGCTCGGACGGCGGTTCGCCAAGCGGTGCTGGGTGAGCGGCCCGGACGGGCAGCCCGAGCTCGCGCTGGACGTGCGGTTCCTGTGGAGCGAGCTGAACCTCGTCGAGCAGGTGGAGCACCGCCCGGCGGACGGGTCCTACCGGTTCCTCACGTGGGAGCGCTTCGGCGACGATCGCCCCGTCGTGCAGGTCGAGCACACCGGCGTCGCCGAGGAGGCCCGGTTCCGGGTGGTGATCACCTCGCCCGCCGGCACGCCGACCGAGCTGCTCGACGAGCGGGGGACGCTGGTCTGGCAGGACCGCAGCAGCTTCTGGGGCGTGCCGGCGGCCGGCGCCGACACCGCGTCGATGCCGCTGGCGTTCCCGGGGCAGACCCGCGACGAGGAGACGGGGCTGCACTACAACGTCTTCCGCTACTACGACCCCCGGACCACGCGGTACCTCAGCCAGGACCCCCTCGGCCTCGCCGCGGCGCCCAACCCGGTCGGCTACGTCGACCAGCCGCTGCTCGAGAGCGACCCGCTGGGCCTCGCGCCGCAGCGGTGTTTCAAGGGCAAGGTGAAGGACCGCGCGAAGCGGTTGCGCGACCGGAACAAGAACAAGCAGGTGGCCCAGCCGGCGATCCGGAAGAGCCCGCGGAAGAAGCCCATCCGCGTCGACAACATGACCAAGGAAGAGTTCGAGAAGTTCAAGCCGGAACTCGACAAGATGCTGAAGGCCGACAAGCACTTCTTCTGGTCCGGCGGCCACATGGAGCGGGTGCCCGGGAAGAACAACCCGGACAAGTACCTCGGGTCGATGGAGGACAAGGCCACCGAGATCGCGAAGAAGCACGGCGGCAACACCCTGGAAGGCACCCTCAAGGACAACAAGGTCCAGATGCCGGGCTGGATCAAGGACCCCAACGACCCGAGGCGGCCGCTGGTCCAGGAGAAGTGGGACTACGTGTCCGACACGTTCGCCAAGAACGCCGAGGCAGGCAAGACGCACGTGGTCTTCCCCAGCTACCCCGGCAAGGGCCACGACGTCTACCCGTACCGGCGCCCGGACAACGTGTTCGACGAGACCGAGTACCCGCGCCTCAAGGCGGACGGCAAGGGCGACATCACGAAGTTCCACGACCGGACCGACTACGAGCGCCCGTACCGCGCACCCAAGTGAGCGGCCGGTTCAGAGGAGCAGGTCGAACACCCGGAAGACCTGCTCCCATTCGGCGGCCCCGGGGTTCTTCACCCGCGGGTCGATGACCTTGAAGGCCTCGGCGAGAGCAACGCTGAGCCCACCGGCAACGGCCGGCAGCCGCGCCTCGGCGTCTTCGGAGAGCGCGAGGCCGAGCGGGGGACGCGCCAGGAGCTGCTCGAGCAGCGGCACGACTTCCAGGTCCTCCTCCAGCTTGGCGAATTCGTGCATGCGTTCTTGAAGCCCCTTGGTGATCGGCAGGTCGCGCGGCTCGATGACGTCCCGCCGGTTGGCCTTGGCCGTGGCTTCGGCGGCGACGAAGAGGTCGTGGATCTTGCGGTCCAGGAACTCGTCGTACCGTTTCAGATCGCTCTTGTCGACGTCGAGGCTCGCGGCCATCCGGAAGAACCGTTCGAACCGGGCCGCACCCATGACCGGCATCAGGCCTCCTGTGCGTGATGGTCCATGGGCCCAGCATGGCTGCCGCGGCCGGATGGCGTCTCGGACTCCGAGGATGGATTTCACCGCCCCGATTCACCCTGCCAGGCCGGTACGGCGCCGGTGCGGTCCGGTGCATCGTCGAGACCGGCCGTCCCACTTCGTCCACAGCGGACGCCGTCACCGGGAGACCCATGACCGACCGAGAGCAGCTGCCGAAGCCGGGCTTCGCTCTGGACACGAAGCTGGTCAAGAGGTTCGTGGCCGGCGAGCTGGACGAGGCCGGCCAGGCGGAGCTGGCCGGCCAGGTGGCGATCATCGCCGTGTTCCACACGGAGCTGCCCACCGCGCTCGCCGCGCAGATGACCCGGATCGTGCGCCACCTCGGCGGCGAAGCCGAGCTGATGCGGTGGCTGGAGCGCTTCCCCGGCCGTCCGAAGATCGTGGCCAGGCTGTTCGCGCTGATCGACCTGCTGGAGAGCTACAGCGCCGAGCCCTCGGTGGTGACCGCGTTGTCCGAACTGCGCGAGGAGACCCGCTACCCGCCGGGACTGTCCGGCTTTCTGTCCCCGGACACCGACGACGAGACGCTGGCCGGGCTGGCCTGGCACATCGAACGGCTGGCCGCGGACGACCGCATGCCCGACGCGGTGCGGCTGGCCCGGAACGCGGCGGCGCTGGTGCAGCGGCTCGCCGCCAGGGCCAGGGAGCTGAACCCGGACCTGCCCGACTTGGCCGGATCGGCCGCCGAAGCGGGCAGGGCAGTCGAGGACGCGGCCCACGAGGCGGGCCTGCAGGGGTGACGGCCCGGGCCGCCGGGACCCGCGCTGACGAGCTGTGTCACTTCTCCAGCGGCTGGAGGAGGTTTTCCAGGTTCGCGCGCGCGACGTGCTTGAGGAACTCGCCGCGGTAGGTGGAATCACCGGAGTCGTGCATCGTGTCGGTCATCGAGACCGCGGCTGCCTGTCGTTCCCAGGTGTGGCTCAGGCAGGTGTCCGAATAGTTCTCCAGCAGGTTCCCATCGCCTTTCACGACCTGGTGAATGATCGCTTGCGCGAGTTTCCCGGCGTCGTGCAGTGCGAGACTCATCCCCTCCGCGCTCATCGGGGAAATCAGGTGCGCCGCGTCGCCGAGGAGGTGGAGCCGGCCGTAGTTCATCGGGCTGAACACCACCCCGCGCAGCGGCACGACCTGCTTGCTGACGATCGGGCCCTTCGGCGCCGGCTCGCCGAACCGCGTTGCGAGCTCGCTCCGGATGCGTTCGTCCGGCCAGTCCTCGACGGTGTCGGTGACCGGGCACTGCAGGTAGACACGGCTCGCGTTCGGGCCGCGGGTGATCTGCGCGGCGAAGCCGCGGGAATGCACCGCCAGCACGGCCGGTGGGTCGGCGGGCACCTCCGTCATGACGGTCAGCCAGGCGTAGCCGAACTCGTGGGTGTGGCAGGTGAGGACGCCGTCGGGAACGGCTTTCCGGCTGACGCCCTGGTGGCCGTCGCTCCCGGCGACGAAGTCGCAGCCGATCACCGTGGTCGAGCCGGCGGCGTCCCGGTAGCGCACCCGGGGGCGCCCGGTGCCGAGACCGTCCAGCGAGACGTCCTCGGCTTCGAAACGCAGGTCGCCGCCGTCACGCAGGAAGATCCTGATCAGGTTTCGGACCAGGACCTGCTGGGGGAGGAAGGCACCTTCGGCGTCCTCGTGATCGTCCATCTTCCATGCGCGCTTTTCGCCGTCGATGATCAGCGGCATCGGCTCGCCGGAGGAATCGTGACTGGCCGCTTCGACGGCCTCTCCCACTCCCCATTCGTGCAGGATGCGTACGCCACGGGCGTCGAGTGCGCCGGCGCGTTGCCGGTTCTCGACGTACCCGCGGCTGTGCTTTTCCAAGATGACGCACGGAATTCCGTTGCGCAGCAGGAAGGTGCCGAGCGCGAGCCCGGCGACCCCGCCGCCCACGATGACCGCGGTGGTGCTTTCTTCGGTTCGAATCATGATCACCACTGTGACCGCGCCGGCGATTGCGGTCCACCGATAACCCGACGTGCGATAACGGAAACCCGCCAACCTTCTTAATCGCCGCGGTCGCGCAGACCGGCCTGGTAGCGCCCGGGGGTCTGCCCGACGACGGCGGTGAACGCTTCGATGAACGTCGACGGGTTCGACCACCCGCAGGTGATCGCGGTGTCGGTGACGGAGTCGCCGTCGGTGAGCCGGATGAGGGCGTGGTGGATGCGCAGGATGGTGCGCCAGCGGTGGAAGCTCATGCCGAGATCGGTGTGGAACAGGCGGCTGAGGGTGCGCTCGCTCGTCCCGGCGGCCCGGCCCAGTTCGGCCAGCGTCGTGTTCCGCCCGGGATCGGCGTGCAGCAGATCGGTCGCGGCGCGCAGCCGATCATCGCGCGGCTCGGGCAGGTGGAAGGACTGCTCGGGAAGCTCGCCGAGTTCGTCGAGCACCACGGCACGCAGCCGCCGGGCGGCATCGGCGGATCTCGTCCGGTCGCCGGTCAGCGCCAGAATGCCCTCTCGCAACAGCGGTGACACCGCGAACACGCAGGGGTGCTCGGCGAGCTGGCCGCACTCGTCGACGGGGACGGCGACGATGCGCGCATCGGTCCGGCCGTAGAAGCGGTGCGAGTGCTCGAACCCCGGCGGCGTCCAGGTAACCCGATCGGCGGGCGCGATCCAGGTCCCGTAGGCAGTCGTGGTGGTGAACGCCCCGGCTGCCGCGTACACCAGCTGCCCGTCGAGGTGGGAGTGGCTTCGGAGGTGATAGCCGTGCGGAAGCCAGCCCGCGCCTTCCGGCGTCACCTCGCCCGACGGCTTGGGAGATGGGCGGGTTTCCTGCATCGGAGGTCAGCTTACGGCTCACACCGCACGAAGTTCGCCCGCGACGGCAGTGCTCTTCTCCAGCACGCGGTCGAGGCGGATCGGGAGGATCCGCTGGCGGGTGCCGGTGGCGTGCCACACGGCGTTGGCGATCGCCGCCGCGGTGCCTGCGGTACCGATTTCGCCGAGGCCGTTGAACCCCGACGGGTCCTGGGGCTCGTAGTCCGGCACGAAATCCGCCTCGATGCCGGGGACGTCGGCGTGCGCGGCGATGTGGTAGCCCGCCCAGTCGCCGTTCGCCAGCCGGCCGGTGCGGGGGTCTCGCACGCTCTCCTCGTGCAGGGCCATGGACAGCCCCATGATCATCCCGCCGACCACCTGGCTGCGGGCCAGCAGCGGGTTGATCACCCGGCCGACGGCGAACATGCCCAGCAGCCTGCGGACCCGGACCTCGCCGGTGGCCGGGTCGACGCTGACCTCCGCGAAAACCGCGCTGTAGGTCTGGCGTTCGCGCTCCGGCTGGTAGTCGATCAGCGTGGTGGTGTCCACCGTCGCGGTCGTCGGCCGGACGGGATCGTCCCGCAGTTTCTCGGCGGCCTCGGTGATCGCGAACGACCAGGACGTCGTCCCGCGGGAACCACCCGCGCCCCACGCCATGCCGAGATCGCTGTCGCCGATCCGGAGGCGGATCCGTTCGGTGCCGACACCCAGGGCGTCGGCGGCGACCGCGGTCAGCGCGGTCCGGGCGCCGGTGCCGATGTCGCTCGCCCCGATCGACACCGTGAACGTCCCGTCCGTCTCCGCCGTGATCGAGGCCTTCGACGGGAACACCCCGGCGCTGAACGACGTGGCGGCCATGCCGCTGCCGATCAGCAGCGGGCCTTCGCGCCGGGAGCGGGGACGCCGGTCCCGGGCCGCCCAGCCGAACCGGCGCGCGCCCTCCCGCATGCAGGACACCAGGCGGCGGGTGCTGAAGGGCTTTCCCGAGGCGGGCGTGACCGTGGGCTGGTTGCGCAGGCGCAGGTCCAGCGGGTCCAGGCCCAGCCGCTCGGCGACCTCGTCGATCGCCGACTCCAGGGCGAACGAGCCGGGCGTCGCGCCGGGCCCGCGCATCGAGGCGGGCGGCAGGACGTCGAGCGGCACGGCGGTGAGCCGGGTGCGGATGGCCGGCGCCGCGTACAGGACCTTGGCCTGCTCGGTGCACGCCTCGATGTACTCCGAAAGCGGTGAGAGGGCGTAGGCCGCCCGGTGGTGGATGGCCCGCAGGCGGCCGTCGGCGTCCGCGCCGACGGTCAGCACCTGGTCCGTCCGCGGCCGCGACGAGGTCGTCTCGAACACCTGCGCCCGGGTCATGGCGATCCGCACCGGGCGGCCGAACCGACGGCTGGCCATCGAGGCGAGCACCACCTGCGGGCCGCAGGCGCCCTTGCCGCCGAAACCCCCGCCCACGTGCTCGGAACGCACGTGCACCCGCTCCCGGTCGATGGACCACAACGCGGCGAGGACCTCGGACACGCTGAACGCGCCCTGGTTGGCGTCCACGGCGTACAGGTGATCGGAGTCCCACCACACGGTCGCGGCGTGCGGCTCCATCGCGCAGTGGCTCTCCTCCGGAGTGCGGTAGCGCTCCTCGAGCACGACCGCGGACGCCGCCAGCTCCGCCTCCAGGTCGCCGAGGTCCGCCTCCGGGCCGAAGGCGGTCGACGCCGGCCGCGCGGCCGGGTGCTCCAGGCGGAAGTCGAGGTCGTGCGGCTGGCCCTCACAGGTGACCCGCACCGCCGCCGCGGCCGCTCTGGCCTGCTCGGGCGTTTCCGCCACCACCAGCGCGAGCGGCCGGCCCGCGTAGGGGATCACGTCGTCCTGCAGGAGCTGCAGGCTGCCGTCCGGGCCGAAGTAGTTGCCGGCCTGGGGGTTGAGCCGGGGTGCGTTGCGGTGGTCGAGTACTCCCAGCACACCCGGCATACCGAGCGCGGTCGACGTGTCGATGTCGCGGATCCGGCCTCGGGAGAGGGTGGCGGTCACCAGCCAGCCGTGGGCCAGGTCCGGCACCGGGATGTCCGCGGCGTAGTGGGCGGCGCCGGTGACCTTGAGCCTGCCCTCGATCCGGGGGCGTGGGGTGCCGACGGCATCCGCGTTCATCGATCCATCTCCGTTCCGGCGAGCTCACCGAGCACGGCCTCGATCAGGTTCCGCGCCAAAATCACCTTGTACCCGTTGTCGGGCAACGGATTCGCCTCGCTCAGCGCCTCCTCGGCGCAGGCCAGGAGCCGGTCGGCGGTGGGGCGGGTGCCGCGGAGCAGGGCCTCGGCGGAGCCGGCCCGCCAGGGACGTGACGCCACGCCGCCCAGCGCTATGCGCACGTCGCGCACCACGCCGTCGCGGATGTCGAGCGCCGCGGCGACGGAGACCGTGGCGAAGGCGTACGACGCGCGCTCGCGGACCTTCCGGTAACGCGACCGCAGTCCCGCCGCCGACCCCGGCAGGACGACGGCGGTGATCAGCGCGCCTGCCGGCAACGCGGTTTCGCGGTCCGGCCGGTCACCGACCGGCAGGTAGAACCGGGACAACGGGACCTCGCCGGGGCCGTCGAGCGTCTCGTAGCACACGACCGCGTCCAGCGCGGCGAGCGCCACCGCCATGTCCGAGGGGTGGGTCGCCACGCAGTGCTCGGAGTGGCCCAGTACCGCGTGGTTGTGGTGCACGCCTTCGATCGCGGCACAGCCACTGCCGGGCGTCCGCTTGTTGCACGGCCGGGAGAGGTCGGCGAAGTAGCCGCACCGGGTCCGCTGCAGGAGGTTGCCGCCCACCGTCGCCATGTTCCGCAGCTGGCCGGACGCCCCCGCGAGGACGGCCTGGCTCACCGCCGGGAACCGGCGGCGCACCTCCGGGTGCGCGGCCAGGTCGCTGTTCGTCGTGGTCGCACCGATGACCAGCCCGCCGTCCGGTGTTCCGCTGACGCCGTCGAGCGGCAGCCGCCGCACGTCCACCAGCCGGGTCGGCTCCTCGACTCCGCACTTCATCAGGTCGACGATGTTCGTGCCCCCGCCCAGGTACCGGGCGCCGGCGTCTTCGGCGACGGCCGTGAGCGCGTCGCGGATCTGCGCCGCGCGCTGGTAGGCGAACTCCCTCACTTCGCACCTCCCTCGCGTGCCGCGGTCTCGAGCACCGCGCGCACGATCGGCGGGTACGCCCCGCAGCGGCACAGGTTCCCGCTCATCCGCTCGCGCACCTCGGCCTCGTCCAGTTCCGGCGCCCGGTCCGGTGCGTCTGCGGCGGTGACAGCGCTGGGCCAGCCCGCCGCGTGTTCGGTGAGCATCCCGACCGCCGAGCAGAGCTGCCCGGGCGTGCAGAAGCCGCACTGGAAGCCGTCCAGGCGCACGAAGGCTTCTTGGATCGGCCGCAGTTCGCCCTCGGTGGCCAGTCCTTCGACGGTCGTGACGGCGGTCGTGTCGGCGGCGACCGCGAGGGTGAGGCAGGAGACCACCCGGCGGCCGTCGCACAGCACCGTGCAGGCGCCGCACTGCCCCTGGTCGCACCCCTTTTTGGGGCCGGTGAGGCCGAGGTCCTCCCGCAACGCGTCGAGCAGCGTCCGGCGGTTGTCCACCGACAGCCGGTGGGTCGTCTCGTTGACTCGCAGCGCTATCTCGCTGCGGGTGTGCTCGGTCATGGCTCCACTGTCGGTGCCGGCCTGCCGATCCACATCAGTCATCCGACTCCGGGAATCCGGCGCCGTCACCCCACAACGCGGTTAGGTCGTTTGACAGATGCTGCGGCGGCCAGCCGTGTCCCACCATCGAAGGCGTGACGCCACGAGGACGGGAACACGGACGACGGACCGGCCGCTCGCGGATTCCCGGTCAGACCGCAGGCGGCGACAGAGCATCCCGGAGGCCGGCGCGAGACGTGACACCCAGCTTGGGGAAGATCCGATAGAGGTGGGCCCCGACCGTCCGGTGCGAAAGGTACAGGCGCTCGGCGATCTGCTTGTTGGTCAGGCCGCTCGCCGCCAGCTGCGCGATCTGGGCCTCCTGCGCCGTCAGCGCGGTCGGCTCACCCCGCTGCTCGGTGGCCGGGCGGTAGCCGGCGGCACGCAGCTCCCCGGCCACCCGGGAGAGCCACGGTCCGGCCGCCATGGCGGCGAATCCGCCGTGGGCGGCGAGGAGGTGCTGCTGCGCCTGCGCTGCCGACCGGGTCCGGCGCAGTTTCTCGCCGAGCGCCAGCCGCACCCGCGATCGGTCGAACAGCCACCGCTCGGCGCCGGCCAGTGCGCCTTCCAGGCGGAGCACCTGCTCGTCGTCGTCGAGGACAAGGGCCTCGGCGCCGGCCTGGAGCAAGGCCGTCCGGGACGACAACGCCCCCACGTCCGCGTCCCGCATCGCGCGGACGTGTGCCGTCGCTTCGGTCGTGCGGCCGATCCGCACGGCCGCTTCGACCAGGTCGAACATGACCCACGTGCAGTGTGGGACGTGGGAGGCGAGCACACCGGGCGGGCTCATGGCGGCGGCGTGGCCGAAAGCGGCGTCGTGGTCACCCTGCCCCGCGGCGGCGAGGACCCGCGGGTGGTGCGCGAACAGCACGGCGGCCGCCACGCCGCGGGGGAGCGCCCAGTGCGTGATCTCGTCGGCGAGCGTGTACGCCTCGTCGAACCGCCCGCGGCCGGCGGCGAGGATCGCCCGGCTGTAGCGGAAGTACCAGGCGAAGAACGGGTAGCCGCCGGTGTCGCAGATCCGCTGTCCCTCGTCGGCGAGTTCTTCGGCCTCGTCCCACCGCCCCACCAGGTAGTCGTCGAGGCACAGGTGCATCAGGGCCCCGAGGTGCCGTCGGGGCGCGCCGCCGTCGCGTCCGTGCCGGACCAGCCGCCAGGACGCCTCGCGGCAGTCGCCGAGGCGGTCGAGGTACACCGCGGCGGTCCCGGCCCGCACGACGCGGGCGGGGTCGACGTCGTCGGTCAGCGTCCGCAGGACCGCGTCGACCCGGGGCAGAGCGGCTTTCCCGGTGCGTACCGGATCGGCGAAGCTGTCGGCGGCCAGCGCGAGCAGGTCCGGCGGCTGCGGCCGGAGCCGCCGCAGGACCGAGAAGAACGGTTTCCAGTGCTCCGGCGTGCTGCCGTACCAGCACAGCAGCAGGAGGGTGTGCATGGCCTCGACGAGCGCGGGGTCGTCGGCCCGGTAGCCGTGGTCGCCGGTCTCGATGGCACCGGTCAGCAGCCGGTGCGCGGTGTTCACGTCGCCGTCCCCGTTGATCATGAGGAAGGCGGCCGCGCCGGCCGCGTGCAGGGAGCCCGCGGAGTCCGGAGCCGCCCGGCGGGCGTCGGTCAGCAGGATTTCGGCGTCGTCGACGGTGCCGTTGACCTCCGCGCCGATGTACGCGGCCTCGGCGAGCCGCCGTCCCCGGCCGGTGCTCGTGGTGCTCAGCTCGGCGGCGCGGACCAAGGCCGCGATCGCTGCGAAGCCGTCCCCGCGGAGCAGCACGCGCCGCGCCGCATCGTCGAGGAGTTCCGCGACTGCCTCGTCGGGGCCGAGTGCGGCCGCCGCGAGGTGCCACGCGCGGCGTTCCCGGTCCACGGCACCGGCGAGGGCGAGGTGCGCGGTGCGGCGCTCCTCGTGGGTGGACATCGCCACGATCGCCGACCGGATCAGGGGATGCCGGAACGCGATCCGGGCCGTCGCGTCGTCCACGCGCACCAGCTGGGCACGTTCGGCGGGAGCCAGGTCCTCCAGGCTGGGCCGGTCGGGGAGCGCGGCGCGGAGTACCCGGACGTCGCCGGCGCCTTCGAAGGTGGCGAGCAGCAGCACCTGCCGGGTGGCGTCGGGCAGTGCGGTGAGGCGTGCCGCGAAGATCGCCTGCAGGCGATCGCTGAGGGGAACGACTTCGGCGTCCGGCACCGTGCGCCGCGCGGAACCCAGCAACGCGGCGGGCAGCTCCAGCAACGCGAGGGGATTGCCCTGGGCGAGGTCGAGCAGCCGCCGCCGCACCCGGGCCGGCATCTGCGGGTGAAGGGTTTCGACCAGCCGCCCGGCCGCCTCGTCGTCGAGCGGTTCGACGACGTGTTCGGACAGCAGGCCGGGAAAGCTCGTCGAGCCCGTTCTGGCCGACAGCAGCAGCCCGGCCCGGCGGCCCTCGAGCCTCCTGGACAGGAAGCCGAGGACGACGGCGCTCGCCCGGTCGATCCACTGCACGTCGTCGACGACCAGGACGACCGGCCGGTCGGCCGCGAGCTCCGTGACGAGCAGCAGCGCGGCGTTGCAGACCAGGAGAACATCCGGGGGCGCACCGGCTCCGAAACCGAGCGCCACCGACAGTGCCTCGCGCGGGCCGGATGGGAGCCGGTCCAGAGCCGCGTGCGCGGGAAGCAGCAACTGGTTGAGACAGGAGTAGCCGACGTCGGCTTCGAACTCCGAACCGGACGCCCGCAGCGCGTGCATCCCTTGGGAGAGCGCGAGTTCCGCCGCGGCGGTCATGAGGGCGGACTTGCCGACACCCGGTTCGCCGCGAATCAGCCGGACGCAGCCGCCTTGCCGCACCCGGTCCAGGAACCCGGAAATCCCGGCGAGCTCATCGTGACGCCCGAACAGTTCGACACCGGTCACCCACTACCTCACGTGCCCCTCGTTGCTTGCCGGCCAGGCTATAGCGAGTCGCCGGCGCCGGAGCCGGTCGACGGGACAAGCGGCAGGAACGGGCAAGAAGTCGCGAGTTCTGGTCAACTGCCGCCTGTCCGGACGTTCACGCCCAGGCGGACGGCGTCCCGGCGCGGCGGGTCACCGAACTGCCTGCGGTACTCGCGGCTGAACTGCGCGGGGCTTTCGTAGCCGACCTGACGGCTGATCCCGGCGATGTCGCCGGGATCGGCGGCGAGCAGCAGCCGGGCTTGCTGCAGGCGGATCTGCTTCTGGTACTGGATGGGGCTCATCGAGGTGACGGCCTGGAAGTTGCGGTGGAACGCGGAGACGCTCATGCCCGCCCGCTGCGCCACCTCCTCGACGCGGAAGGGCAGCGCGTAGTTGTCGCGGATCCACTGCACGGCCCTGGAGATGTGGCTGAGACTGCTGTCGGGCAGCCCGAACTGGCGCAGAACGGCGCTCTGTTCACCGGTGAGCAGCCGCCAGATGATCTCCCGCTTGATCAGGGGCGCGAGCACCGCGATGTCGCGCGGCCGGTCGAGCAGCCGCAGCAGCCGGACGACGGCATCGAGCAGTTCGGGCGAGGCGGTGCTGACGGCCAGGCCGGCCGGCGCGCCGGGCTCGAGTTCCGGCAGGTCACCCGCATCGGCGGCCAGCAGCACCTCGGCGACCGCGGCCGGCCGCAGGTCGAGGCCGAACCCGAGCGCGGGTTCCCCCGGGTCGGCGCGCAGGAACTGCGCGGTCACCGGCAGATCGACCGAGGCGACGAGGTACTCGCCGGCGCGGTACTCGTAGAGGCGATCGCCGAGCGCGAACCGCTTGGCGCCCTGGGCGACGAGGGCCAGCACCTGGCCGTAGGTGGTCGGAATCGGCGGACTGGGCCGATCGGCGCGGAAGATGCGCACGGCATCGATGTCCGTGCTCAGATCGGGGCGGGCGTGCCGGGCCAGCAAGTCACGCAACTCGTCGAGCGACATGGGCGCCATTGAAGCACCGCACCGCCCGGAGCCGCACGAACGCGAGGGGACGGCAGTGTGGTCCACATCGGACAACGTCGATCCGGGGCGCGGCCTGCCGGCCGGGGAGCAACGCCGGCCGGTCGCTGCTACATCGCCAGGAGCACGCGGCCGAACGGACCGTTCTCGGCGAGGTGGCGTTGTGCCTGGGCGGCCTGCTCGAGCGGGAACACGCGGTCGACCCAGTGGCATGATCTCCTTGCTGGCGACCAGGTCGAGCAGGCGCGTGTTCGCGGCATTGATCTGTTCCGGGGTGAACAGGGCGAACCGGAAGCCGTGGATGTGGGTGTTCTTCCAGATGAGGTCGGTGACGTCGATTTCGGTGCGGGTGCTCGCCGCGTAGCCGATGCTGACCAGCGTGCCGTCCACGGCGAGCGCGCCCAGTGCCGCTCCGGTCACCGCGCCGCCGACGCCGTCGAGGACCACGTCGACGCCCCGGCCGCCGGTCAGCCGGTTCACGCCGTCGCGGAGGGACTCGGTGGACAGGTCGATCACCTCGAACCCGAGCGCGCGGCCGCGTTCGGCCTTGGCGGTGCTGGTGGCGGTGGTGATCGCCGCGCTCGCACCGAGGACCCGGGCGACGTCGACGCCGCCCTGGCCGACTCCGCCGCCGACGCCCGGCGCGAGGACGGACTGCCCGTGGCGGAACCCGGCGAGTTCGGTGAGCGCCAGGTAGGCGGTGAGGTGCCCGGTCGCGGCGGTGAGCGCGGCCGCGGCGGTGTCGTCGACGCCGTCCGGTACGGGCAGGACGTGGCGCGGGTCGGTGGCGATGTACTCGGCCCAGGAGCCGTCGGCGCCCACGCCGTACCGGCCGCCGCTGAGGATGACGCGGGCGCCGGCCGGCAGCCCGCTTGCGCCGGGCTCGGTGAGGACGCCGACGCCGAACCCGCCGGGCCGGATCGGCAGCGGCTTGACGGCCGCCGCGGGGAGCTTGCCGCTGCGGACGGTGTCGTCCAGGGGGTTCACGCCCGCGTAGGTGAGCCGCACGAGGGCCTGGCCGTCGGCAGGCACCGGGAGGGGGACCTCGACGGCCCGGAGGACGTCGTAACCGCCGAATTCGTCGTACTGGATCGCTCGCATGGTGGTGTCCTCCGAAATAGGTGTTCCTTGGTCAGTTGTTTCCGGAACGCTGCCGCTCGCGGTAGGCGCGCAAGTTCGCCGGGTTGCCGCAGACGCGCACGTCGTGCCAGGTGCCGCTGTTGTTGCGCGAGCGGTCGAAGAACGCGGCTTCGCACCGGGGGTTGCGGCACGTCTTGAGGCGGCGCCACGTGTCGGCGGACTGCGCCTCCGCGATGGCGATCAGCGCGAGCGAAGCCAGCGCCCGCCAGCCGGAGCCACGCGGTTCCGGCCGAACCCGGCCGTCCGGGCCGAGGTGGAGCACCACTCCCGCCTGGTGTTCGGGTGCGCGGGCACCCGAACCGGCGACGTGGGCTTGGAGATCGACGCGAAGGTCGCGAAGCGGGTCGAGGTCGCCTTCACCGACAACGACGGCGGGGACGTCCTGGCCGGTTCCCTCGGTCCAGGCCGCGAGCGCTCCGTCGGCCCACCCCTGCGCCGACGTCGCATCGGCGAGCAGATCCGGCTGCCGCGGGCGGCCGGCTGACCGGGTGTTGAGGAGGTCTTGGACGAACCCCAGCCCGCCTGGGGCGGGGGAGAGGCCGTAACGTGCCGTCGCGAGCCAGGTCATGAAATAAGCATGACCAGTTAGCCTATTTCAAGCATGGTTCTGTGGGGCAGGTCACGGTCAGGTGCGTCCGCTCGCGCCGGTGCGCCCTCCGCGCTGCTACTCGGCAAACGGCGAGGAGAACCCGGCCTCGACGAACAATCCCGCCTCTTCGAGCGGCGCGAGTGCGGCCCCGACATCGACCGGCGTCCCCAGGTACAGGTAGTAGTCGTAGCCGACGTGGACGTAGGCCCGGTCGCCGTCCTCCAGGCGGCACCAGAACCCGGCCTCGCGCAGCAGGGCCCGGCAGATCTCCACCGCCTCGGGCACCGTGACCGGCTGCCCCTCCTCGAGCGAGGCGGGCGCGTCACCGTGGTCCTCGAGCCCGCACACCCGCAGCCGCTCGATGCCCGCCGCCTCGAGGCCGGTGCGCACGGCCTCCAGGTACAGCCCCTCGACCCGCTCGTACTCCTCGCGGGTCAGCTCCACCCCGTCGAACGTCTTCCCGATGTCCGAGATCGACGTCCACTCGTCTCGCGTGTACGCCCCACCCGGCCCGCCGTAGAACCGCGGGTCGTACTTCGTGATCTTGTACCGGAACGCGGCCATCAGTCTCCCACCCGGTACAGCTGCCAGGGTTCCCGGCTGCCACCCGGCCGCCCCAGCCCCCAGGTGCCGGACCGCGTCTTCTTCGAGCCCAGCGATCTGACGTCGTCCGCCACCTTCCACAGCCCGCCGTTGTGCCCGTCGATGTCGTAGGTGTAGAACCGCTTCCCGTCGGTGAACACCGGCTGGCCCTTCATCTTCGCCTTGACTTCCTGGAGTCCGCAGAACTTCGCCATGTCCCGCTGTTGCGGCGCGGTGAGCCGGCCAGCCTCGGTCGACCTGTCGGCCCGGCTCGCATTCTCCCAGCACGACTTCCCCTGCAGGCCGAGCGGGTCCAGCCAGGTGATCGGGTTCGGGACGTAGCCGTGCGGGTTCACCCCGCCGGGCAGCCCGAGCGGGTCGGGCGAAACGAACCGCGCCGCCCGCGGGTCGTAGTACCGCTGGACGTTGTAGTGCAGGCCGGTTTCGCGGTCGTGGTACTGGCCGGGCAGCCGCAGCGGCATGTCGACGCCGTCCGGCGATTCCGTCACTTGCCTGCCCCAGATGTTCGTCCGGGACACCCACGCCAGCTCGCCCGTGGAGCCGACCAGCTCGGTCGGCGTGCCCACCAGGTCGGTCACGATGGAGTAGAACCGGTCGTCGACCCAGCCCTGGTCGTCCGCGCGGATCCGTTCCCGCTGCGCGAGCGGCTGCTCACCCTCGACGTCCCACTCCCACGTGGTCGTCCCGCCCGCGGTCTCTTGTTCGACGAGGTTCCCACCGTCCCAGCCGAAGATGGTCCGCTCGGCGACCTCGTCGCTGCCGGCCGCGAGCCGTTCCTTCGCCGTGCGGCGGCCCAGCGCGTCGTACCGGTAGCGCCAGCGCGTGCCGTCGGGCGTGACCACACCCACCAAGCGGTCTTCGGCGTTCCAGGAGAACTGCCAGTTTTCGTCCTTTCTGGACAGCAGCTTGCGCCGCACTCCCACCAGGCGCCCCTGCGCGTCGTGCCGGTACACGAGGTTTCCGGCTCGCTCGACGATCGTCCCGCGGTAGGCGCGCTCTCCCTGGGCCGCGGTGTCACCGGCCGGCCAGGCCGCCGCGACCACGTTCCCCGTCCGGTCGTAGGCGTACGTTTCCGACCACGACGGCCCGGCGACCGCCTTCACCCTGCTCACCGCGTCGAGCTCGAATCCGCGAGCTCCGCGCAGCTGGTCGGTGCCGGCCAGCACGGCCCCGTCCGCCCGGTACCGGTACGAACGCCGCTGCAGCACGTTCGCCCGCGCGGCTCCCTTCGACACCACCGAAACGGTCTGCCCGATGACGCGGTGGTTGACGTCCCAGGCGAAGGACACGACGACGCCGGAATCGAGGACGCGCTCGGTCTGCCGCCCTGCCACGTCGTACCCGAAGGACAACGTGCGCTCGCCGGCACGCAGCTCGACCTGCCGTCCGGCGGCGTCGTAGCGCGCCACGCTTTCCGCGCCGCTGGCCGTGCGCCGCAGCACGCGGCGCCCCATGAGGTCGAACACCGACTCGACCGCGCGGCCGTTCACCGCCTCGCGGGTGATCCGGCCCAGTGCGTCGCGTTCCAAGACGAGATCGCCGTCCCCGTTGACCGCCCGGACGAGCCTGCCGGCCGCGTCGAAGGCGAACGAGGCCTCGGTGCCGTCATCGGCGAGACGGCGGACGACGTTCCCGAGCACGTCGCGCTCGAAGCGGGTCGTCTGCCCCACGGCGTTCACCCGCGCCACCAGCCTGCCGGCCGCGTCGTAGCGGTACTCCGTGCGGCGGCCGTTGAAATCGGTTTCGGCCGCGAGGTTGCCCGCGGCGTCGTACTCGAACAGCCAGCTGTGGCCACCCGGGTTGCGCACCGCGACGAGCTGCAGGTTCGCGTCGTAGGTGAACTCGGTGCGGGCGCCGTCGGGTTCGGTCTGGGCGGCGAGCAGGTCGAGGTGCGTGTGCTCCTTGACGGTCACGCCACCGGCGGCGTCCACATAACGCGTTTCGTTGCCTTCCCCGTCGTACAGCCACCGCTGGGTAGCGCCGTCGGGCTGGCGCAGCCAGGCCTGCTTGCCCTCGACTGTCCAGCCCAGTCCGGTGACGCCGCCCGCCGGATCCGCGATCGACACGACTCTGCCGAACGCGTCACGGGTGTACCTCGTGGTGGCGCCGACCGGGTCGGTGATCGCGACCGGCAGTCCCGACGGCCCGTTCTCGATGCGGTGCACGCCACCCAGGGCGTCGACGACCCGGATCGGACCGCCGGCGGCGTCGTGTTCGTACCGGGTTTCGGCACCCGCGGGGTCGATCTGGACCACCAGGTTGCCCCGCTCGTCGTAGGCCTGCCGCCAAACCGCGCCGTCCGGATCCGTCACGACCACGGGGAGCCCGCGCTCGTCGTACTCGGCGAACTCACCCTTCCCGTCCGGGCGGACGATCGCCACGAGGTGGCCCGCGGCGTCGTATTCCCGGCGTGTCGTCCGGCCCAGGGGGTCCGTTTCGGCGAGGAGGCGGTCGAAGCGGTCCCATTCCCGCGTTGTGGCGTTGCCCAGCGGGTCGATCTCGCGGACCACCTGGTTCAGCTCGTTGCAGACGTAGGTCGTCGTGTGGCCGAGCGCGTCGGTGAACCGGGTCTCACGAGCGGTACGGTCGTAGCTGAACGTGCCGTTGAGGAAACCGCCGGCGCCGACGTTGGCGACGCAGCGGCCTTGGGCGTCGTAGAGGTAGCTGTACCACTGGCCGTTGCGGTCGGCCCACCGCGTGATGCGGCCGTCGGGGTCGTAGGAGAAGGTGATCGGCCGCCCCGAAGAGTTGACGACCTCGGCCAGCGTGCCCGCGTCGTCGTAGTGGTAGCGCACCAGGGTGATCGGTTCGGCGACGGCGAGCCGCAGCTCGATCACCCGGCCCCCGGCGCGCCGGACGTCCACCCGGTAACCGGCCGGATGCGTCACGGCCTCCAGGCCGCCGTCCGCGTCGCGGAGGAAGGACAGCCGCGTGCCGTTGTGGTCGCTGATCCCGCCGATCGGCGCTTCCGCGCCGCCCGCCGGGAAGTGGAGGACCCGGCGGCGATCGGGCTGCCTGACCTCGAACCCGTCCTGGACGCGCGCCAGCGGCCACCGCGGCCCGAGCCGCGGCAGCACGGCTGAACCGTCGTCCGCGGGGTGCGGGTAGGTCAGCAGCATCCCGTCCTCGGCCACGAACACCACACCGGTGGCGTCGAACTCCAGCCGCTGGTCCACAGTGGACGCCCAGGACCGCCCGAACGACCGGCCCGCCCGGTACGAGGAGACGTGGGTGCGGGTCAGCACCAGCGGCAGCTGCGCGTGCAGCTCGACGTCGGTCTGCGCCAGCACGACCTCGCCGGACACGACGTCGACCGGGTCGTTGCAGGTCGTCCGCCCGTCTTCCGGGGTCTTGCTAGCGGCCTCGTCGTTCGGGCGGCTCGGCGCGTGGTCGTCCGCCCCGGACGGTTTCGTCCCGGCGTCCGGCGTATGCGACGGCGTGGTGCCGTCCGGGGTTTCGTGCATGCCGGCCGGGGTGGTGTGGTCCTTCGGCGCGTGGACGTCGTCCGCGGCGTGTCCGGCCTTGCGGGCGGCGGAGGGGGTGGTGTGCTCACCCGGCTTGCCGAGGCGTTTGGCGAGCTTGGACAGCTTCTCGATGATCTCGCCGAGCTTGTCGACGATCTTGCGGACCTTCGGCCCCACGTTGGAGATCGTTTTGATCAGCTTGCGGATCAGCGTCGAGACCTTGTTGATCGTGTTCGTGATCGCCGTCGTGGCCTGGACGGCGACGGCGGGGGTGGCGAACCCGAGGGTGCACGCCTCCTCCAGCGCCCACGAAATCAGCTTCCCCACCAGCGTGGCGATCAAGTCGCGCACGGTCTCCCGCACCGCCGCCACGACCTGGCCCATGATCATCACGCCGGTGGAGATCCCGTCGCACAACGACGCGGCGCCCGCGAGCGCGTCCGTCTGCTCCGCGACCTCACCCCGGTAGGCGTCCGCCCCCGCGCCTTCCCATCCGGCGGTCCCGTTCTTCGCCTCGTTCGCCAGATCACCCGTGATCGCGTTCACCTCTTCGGCCACGTTCGCCCAGGTGTCCGAAAAGGACTGGATCACCGGCGGGTTGCCCGCCAGCCAGTCCAGGCAGTCCTTGAGCGGCTTGACGTGCTCGATCAACCACGAAACGCCGTACTGCGCCAACGTCCCGATGGGATCGGTGACCAGCGCCAGTGCCTCGAGGCCGACACCGAGCCCGCCCAGCCCAGCTTCGACCCACGAACCGTCCTTGACGCCGTTCGCCAGGTCGTTCGCCGACTCCAGGACACCGATCCCGGTCACCCCGGTCGTCTGCGAGCGCGCCTGCGCCACCAGCGGGTTGCCTGCCACGTCGTTCCCCCTCACCCCGGGGCGCCTCAGGCGCCCTTCGGACCGGCCTGCTTGATCGCGGCGACGGACGCCTCGTCCTGCCGGCGGTACGCGTCCGCCGCGTCCTTGACTTTGTCGGCCGTGCCGTCGAGGGACGCCGACGCTTCCTGCAGCGCGCGCACGCCCATCTCCTCGAACGGGTCGAGCATCATCGCGAACGGCTGGCAGATGACGCCGTAGGCGCTGTTGTCCATGGTGACCTGCCGCGCGGCGTCCACCGCTGTCTTCATCCGTTCGGCGAGCCTGCGCACCTTGCTCTCGTGGGAGCCGAGTTCCTCGCCGAGGACCTTGAACCCTCCGTCGGGCATGTCCACCCCCTCGTCGTGTCGCCGGAACGCTAGTCGCGCCGGAGGAACGTCTGATCGCCGAAGTCGTCGTCGTCCGGCGACGCCGGACGACGCGGCGCGGCGGGTGACTTGGGTACCGGCGGCGTCCTCGGTGCGGCGGAGTCTTCGTCGTCCGTCTCGTACAGCCGGCGGCGCCGCTCCGGCGGCAGTTCCGGGTCTTCCTGCGGCGCGTCCGGGAAGTTCCGCTCGGCGGTCTCCGCGAGGTGCCGGGCCGTGTCGTCGTCGCCGACGGTCTCGGCGAGGATCTCGCGCATCTTCTCGGGGTACTGCGACTGGGCCTTCCGGATCGCCTTCATCACGTTCGCCGCGATCTCGTCCGGGCTCATCGAACGAACACCGTCGGTCATCCTGATCCCGGTCGGCAACCCGTTGCGCCCCACCGTGACACTCACCGCGCCCCCCGCCACCGTGCCGGTGAGCGAGATCTGCTCCACCTGCGCCTGCATCGCCTGATAGCGCTGCGACTTCGCCGCCGCGTCCCGCTCCCAGTCGTCGACCATCCGTTCGATGTCCGACAAGTCCGCCATCGCGCCCCCTTACCTGTTCACCCAGGTATCGACGGTGCCGACTCTTCCGCGGTTCCCGCACCAGTGCAAGTTCTGTGCGCTGTGCTTCGGCGTCACCCTTTCCCGAGAATCAAGCGAACCGACCAGCGGATTGCCTCGCTTCGGCCGTTCAATAGACCACGTACCGTGGTTTCGCCGCCATGATCCAGTTGCTGAACGAGCTGCCGTTCCTGCTGTTGATCGTCGTCTGGACGTCGGCGCCGACGCGCAGGCGGCCGAAGCCGGCTGCGTGTCACAGCCTGCCGAAGGTCGGCCACCGATCGTCGGGCGCGATCACGGCGCTGGAGGTGCTGACCGATGCCGCCGACGAGCGGCCGATTCCGTTCAATCCGGTGCGTCGGCGGGGCGCCGGGGTCGGCGGTCGCGGCGGGCAGTGGTGGAGCGGATCTGGCCCACGCCGGAGCAGGTGGTGCGGATCGCCGAGCAGGCTGGTGTGCTCGGTGGGCCGATCGCGTGGCTGGTCATCACGGCGGCGTGGGCCGGTTGTTGATGGGGTGTACTGAGTTGGTGGTCACCGCACCCAGCGCATGTGGCTGTGGCGCTCGACGTTCCTGCGGCGGATCCTCGGGGTTGCTCCAATTCCTCGCTGACGCCCCACGCAGTGCATCGGCGGGCGTCAGCCGCTTCCCGTAGGCGTCGGGCTGGGAGGTGACTCGAAGGTCCACCTGTTCGGGGACGCTAGTGGGGCACCTCTCGTGGCCCCATTTCGCCGCCATCGGGCCGGTGCTCCGGCCTTACCTCAGCTACCTACCGGTAGCTGAATTTCCTATTGGCAAACTAAAGATCTGTACAATGAAAAATCGCCCGACCTGGATCTTCGGATCCGGTGAGCGGTGTTTCGTCACTGTGGAGCTAAGGGGACTCGAACCCCTGACCCCTCACTGTCAGTGAGAGTCGATGATGGGCTTGACCTGCGGCGATGGAGAATCGCCTAGTGAGATAATGCGCTTGATCGCCGTCGCTTGCAACTATGTGTTGTTGAGTGCAGTTGCAGTAGGGGGATTGCCCAGCTGTGTCGCAGTTAAATTGGTGAGAGGACCGCCCGCGTTTGTTTCGAACAACCATGCGGTCGGCACATGACGGTGGGCGGAGCCAGCCGAGCGGGATCAAATCCAGCGGCGCCGTGTAGACGGAACCGGCACTGGCGAGCTATATCAGTGTTGCGGCCGGTTCTCGCGTTGAGCTGCCGAGCGCCGCTCGCCGAGGCGCACGCTCTGTGACAGAAGAGTGCGTTCACGCACCGTGATCTGGTGTGTAACGGCGACGGGGTCCGGCGCGACTACTCACGACACCGGCGCCGCGGAGGATCGGTTTTGGGTGTGGCGGGGAGGTATGCTCTGACCGAGTTTGCAAGAATCAGCACCTGCGCTGCCCTCGAACAGGCGGAGTACTACTGTGCAGACTCTGGACATCGTGGACCAGTCCCGGGATCGGCTTCCGGCGGTTTCCTGCCTAATGCTGACCAGCGACCGGCGACAGCTCGCCCGGCGTGCCATCGACCACTTCCTCGGCCAGGACTACAACAATTGCGAGTTGATCGTCGTCGATAGCGGCACAGACCCGATCGCCGACCTGATTCCGGCCGGTGATGTCGTCCGGTACCACCGGTTGGACGTCCGTAGGAGCATCGGCTGGACGAGGCAGTTCGCCTGCGAGGCGGCGTCTGGGGACGTCCTCGTGCAATGGGATGACGACGACTGGTACGGCAGCCACCGGCTACGACGACAGGTCGAACCGATTGCTCGTGGCGACGCCGAAGTGTCGGCGCTGCTCTGGGACTACCTGTACGACGTCCCGGCTCGCCGGTTCTGGCGGAGGTCGGCCAGGCTTCGGCTAAACTACCTCGACAGCGTTGTGTGCGGAACGCTCGCGTTTACCAGAGCCGCGTGGCAGCGGTCAGCCGGTTACCGGGATGTTTCCTTAGGCGAGGACGTCGGCATGCTCACCGAACTCGTCCGACAGGGCGCGCGATTGGCCAGAGTGAAAAGCGACGGGATCTTCGTCTGTGTCCGCCACTCTGGCAATACCTGGCACTTCGAGCCCGTTTCGGGATCCGGGGACGGTGAAGGCTGGTACGAGGCGCCGCCGCCACTGTTCCTGTCCGATGAGGAAATCCGGTTCTACAATTCCACGCAGTCTCTGCGTGACCGCTGGTGACGCCGGCCCAGGAAAGGAATGCGAACGTGGCACCAACCTGGACGGCCTATGTGGCCGTCAGCGTTGTTGGGCGCAGAGCGGGGTCCATGCCGGGAGTGTCGTGGCGGGCGGTGCTGCGTGCCTTCGACGAGGTGGGGCTGTCGTTACCCACGGCGCAGGACAATGACAGTGTTCAGGGCTTCATCGCGGTACCTGCGCCGGAGGATATCGGTGTGCTCGTCGGCCGGCTTCCCGAGGCACTGGCGCGGGCTTACCGCACGGGCACGCGCTCCAGGAGGTCCGGGGTCGTCGTCGCAATCCACATCGAGGACAACACCGACCAGCCGGACGCATTGATGGCGTGGCTGTCCGCCGCAGGCGAGCCACACACCACCGCGGGTGGGCTCACCGTGATCGTGTCGGCCGCGACGTTCCGGCTGGCGTGGGCACGCGACGAGTCGGCGTGGCTCTCCGTCGAGATTGGGAACGGAGCGGCTGCGGGGTGGCTGTCCGCGTCCGAATCCGTCCCGCCGTGGGAGGACCTGCGTGGCCTGCCATTCGGCGCTCCGCTCACCGGCCATCAGAGCCGGGTGTGGTGGGGCCGTTGGGGCGTCGCCGACGGCAGGCCGGTGCTGGCGACCGGCGGCGACGACGAACGGGTGCAGCTGTGGGATCCCCGCACCGGGGAGGCGATGATTCTCTCCGGGCACACGGATTCAGTTTCCTGGGGAAAGTGGGGAGAGATCGACGGTGAGCCTGTGCTGGCGACGGGTTCGCACGACTCCACAGTAATCCTCTGGAACCCGGTGACGGGCACAGCGATCGGCTCACCACTCACCGGCCACAACGGGCAGGTCTCGTGGGGCGCCTGGGCCGAGTTCGACGGTCGGTCCCTCCTCGCTACCGGGAGCAGCACCGGATCGGTGCGGTTGTGGGACTCTGGCACGCCATCCAGGCACTCACCGCTGCAGAGCCACAGTTCGGGTCTCCTGTGGGGAGCGTGGGGACGAGTCGACGGGCAGCCAGTACTCGCGACCGGCGGGGACTACCAGTTTGTGCGCCTCTGGTTCCGGGACGCCGGTTCCGACCCCGTGTCCGTGGACTTGGGCGCGGCCGTCCGGTGGGGCGCGTGGGGTCCGGAGCCGGATTCGCCGACGCTCGCTGTAGGTGACGAGAGCGGTGCCGTAACGTTGTGGCGGCCGGGCGGCGCAACGCTCAGGAGGGTGGCGGTCGAGGGGCCGTCATGGTGGGGTGCATGGACGACCGCCGCCGGGCTGCCGATACTCGCGACGGGTGGCGAGGACGGCAAGGTGGTGCTGATCGAGGGCGAGACGGGCGGTCTGTTCGCCACCCTGTCCGGGCACACCAGCGCCGTCCGGTGCGGGGCGTGGGCACGGATCGGCGGCCGGCTCGTGCTCGCCACCGGGGACGCCGGAGGAACCGTGCGGCTTTGGGACCCGTTTGCCCATGCGGAAATCGCGAAGCCGTTCACTCGGCAGACCCATGCCGTGCTGTGGATGGATTGGCAGTCGGTGGACGGGAAACCCGTGTTGGCGACGGGCGGGTCCGAGTCGACGGTACGGCTATGGGAGGTCGTGACCGACCGGCCAGTACCGAGGCTTCCGTCCTACCAGTCCGACGCGGCCCACACCGTCGACGAGCTTTTCCGCGATATCGATGCGACTGCGCTCGCCGAGCTGATCACCGCGCGCACGGCGCGGCCTCCGCTCGCGGTCGGTCTATTCGGCGACTGGGGTGCGGGTAAGAGCCACTTCCTATCGCTGCTGTGGCAGGAAGTGGATGCGACCGCGAGGTCGGGCAACTCGCTCGCGCATAGTGCGGTGCGCCAAATCCGGTTCAACGCGTGGCACTACGCCGAGACTGACTTGTGGGCAAGCCTCGTGGCTGAACTGTTCGCACAGCTGGCATCACCACCAGACGGTGACGTGCCCGCGGAACAACGCCGCCACTCGCGGCTCACCGCCGAGCTGGTGGCTGAGCACGGGGTGCGTGCACGGCATCAGGCGGCCCGTGCCCGGCACGAGGCGCTCCGGCAGCAGCTGGCCAAGGCTGAACGCGATGACCAGGGGTCGTGGGCCGGGTTGTCCGACGAGCAGCTTGCGGAGCTGCGGAATCTGGCGGGTGAACGGGCGGAGTCCGTGTATCGGGACGCGACCCGGACCATCGCTTTCGCACGGGACAACACCAAGAGGTGGCAGCGGTTCTTGCGTAGCCTCCGGCCGGTGACCTGGATGACGCTGGTAGGCGGGCTCGTGGCGACCGTGTCCGTGCTCTTCCTGTTACCGGTGGTGGCCGCCCTGCCCGCAGTGTCCACGGTGGTCGGTGTGCTGGTGGCGCTGCGTGCGACGGCGAAGGATAGGGCCGCGCCGGCGTGGAGCTTCGCTGCGCGCGCCGCCGAGGCGCAACGGGAACGGTTGCGCACCGCAGTCGACGTCGCGGCGGCCGAGGTCGCCAAACTGGCGCGGGAGGAGCAGAATCTGACCGCGGCGGGACAGCTGGCCGGACTGGTCACCGACCGGGTCAAGGACAGCGACTACCGCGGCAGGCTCGGGGTGATGACGCGTATCCGCGAGGACTTCCACCGGATGGCCGCCCTCCTGATGCAGTCTGCCGACGACGAGGAGGAGGCGGATCGCGACGAGGCAGGCGACACGCTGCCTCGCATCGATCGGATCATCATCTACATTGACGACCTCGACCGGTGCCCGCCGCGGCGCGTGGTGGAGACTCTGGAGGCGATCCATCTTCTGCTCGCCGTCGATCTGTTCGTGGTCGTCGTCGCGGTGGACCCGCGGTGGCTACTGCGGGCGATCGGGTCCCATTATCGGGGCCTTTTCGACGAGCCCGGTGCCGACCCCGATGACGAGGCGCTTCGGCAGTCCTCGCCTGCGCAGTATCTCGAGAAGATCTTCCAGGTCGTGTTGACACTGCCACCCATGGAGACTGTCGGCTACCAGCGGCTCCTGCGCACGCTTGTCGGGACGCGCGCTTCCCAGCCGTCAGCGGTCGGTCGCGAACAGGCTACCCGCGCCGTCACTGTGCCGCCGCGCGCCGAGGCTGCTGTCGATGATCGGGGTCTCCCAGCCGCCGGGGCGGCGATGCCTGCTGCGCGGCCCGTGGAACGCGTCGACCCCCTCACCCTGGAGCCCGAAGAGCTGACATTGCTGGACATCCTTGGCCCGCCGTTGCTCGTGGCAACGCCCCGCGCTGTAAAGCGGCTCACCAACAGCTACGGCCTGCTGACCGCCATCCGACGAGAACACCGGCACACCGACCTCGCGGAGACGACGGTCGACGGGGTAGTCTTCCGTCCTTACCGGGCGGGGCTTGTGCTGCTGGCTGCGCTCGTCGCATACCCGGCGCTCGGTCCTGCGTTCCTCGTACACCTGCACCACACCGCCGCCGAGCGGCCCGGTATGTCGTGGCCGGAGTTCCTCGACGCGCTGCGACCGGTCCAAACGACGGTGTGGGAGAACCCAGCGGAGCCGGTGATGAAGCACGCGCGGGCACAGCAGTGGCAGGCGATGCTCGACGGTCTGCGCACGGCCGGAGAGGAAGCGGCCCGGCGGAACCTGCCTCTAGCCGAGCCGATCGGCGCGTGGGCGGAATGGGTGGTCCCGGTCGGCAGGCTGTCGTTCCCCGCGGGCGAGATCGTCAGCGCACTGGATCGGCAACGCCCGTTGGGGTGAGGGCCTGCAGCCCTTTGTCCGATGACACCGCGCACTTCGGAGCGTGGTTCGCCCCTCACCGCCGGCACCTCGTCGCTGCACCCGTCCCGGCGCGTTAGTTCGGCCGGAATCGCTATCCGACGACTTGCTTTTTCGGAGAATTGCGGACGCACTTCCAGCGGCTACGATAGTTCGTACGGATCGGTTGTCCGGTCTGTGCTTCCTAGATGCTGGCCGGCGCCTGCACCTGCATCGTCGTTAGGAGCGGCCGCTGGTGATGTCTCCGTTGGGGAACTACATCTGTTGGGGACGACATTTCGTTGTTTGCAGGCTGGTGCGGTGGTTCTGGTCGCTGGATCTGGACCCGCGGACGATCGAGAGTTATCGGAGTCGGCTGCCGTGTCACATCCTGCCGAAGTTCGAGGCCTGTCATTGGTGATCACGGCGCTGGGCGTGACGGAGTGGGCCGGGAGCCATACGGCGGCCCCGCCGACGCCGTCGCCGTACGTGGCCGACGGTGGAAACGGGCGCCGGTTGTCCTCCGCTCGCCACGATGGGGTCCCTCGCCGGCCGGGGCCGGGAGCAGCTGTAACACCACGCCGACGCCGGAACGAGGCTGGGCAGTGCTCCAGTTTTGCCCCACCGGGAGCACAAGATCACGCCGCAAGCCGACCACCGAAGATCGAACCCAAAACGCAGAAAACCCCTCCGGCCAGCCAATAAGGCTGAAACGAAGGGGTTCCCTACGATGTGGAGCTAAGGGGACTCGAACCCCTGACCCCCTCACTGCCAGTGAGGGTCGATCATTGCCCTGACCTGCGGCGATAGAGGATCGCCTGGTGAAATGATGGGCTTGATCGCCATTGTTTGCAACGGTGTGTTGTTCAGTGCAGTTGTAACAGGGGGTTTGCCCCAGCTGTGCCCCAGTGAAATTAGTGAGAGGGCCGTAGCTGCGTCAGTCGCGCGGCCGGTTTCCCGCGTTGGGCTGCCGAGCGCCGCTTGTCGAGGCGCACGCTCTGCGACATGAGAGTGCGTTCGCTACGGCACGGTTCTGCCGGGCGGCGTGGAGCGCTCCGCCGGTCATGACTTGGCCACGACGCGCAGGGGTGCGTGGCGCATGAGGAAGCTCATCGGGATCCAGGGCCATGCCGGAACCGTGGCTTCCGGCTGCTCGGCTTCGATGGCTTTCATCATGGCGGTCACGCCTTTTTCCGTGGAGACCATCATCGGTGTCGGCTCGTCGCCCGTGGTGGTCAGCTCCGATTCGATGTAGCCCGGGAACAGGGTGGTCACCTTGATCGGGGTATCGAGCAGGGATGCGCGGATGCCCTCGGCGAGCATGGCGACGCCGGCTTTGCTGGCGCCGTACGCGGTGAGGTGGGGCAGTCCGCGCACCGCGCTGACGGAGGAAATCGCCACCAGGTGACCGGCACCTTGCTCGCGGAAGATCTCGACTGCGGCTTCGGTCTGAGCGAGGCAGCCGACGAGGTTCGTCCGCAGGATCCGCGCGTTGGCCTCGAACCCGCCGGTGCCGATCGGCTTCCCGTGACCGACGCCCGCGTTGGCGATGACGCGGTCGAGGCTGCCCAGCTCCCGCCGGAACTGGCGGAACACCTCGAAGACCTGGTCGTGGTGGTCGACGTCGAGGTGATGGACCGCGACCTTGATCGCCGGGTGGGCGCGGGAGAGTTCCTCCTGCAGGGCGAGGAGCCGCTCGGTCCGGCGGGCGCACAGCGCGAGGTTGCTGCCGAGCGCGGCGTGCTTGCGCGCCATCGCTTCTCCCAGACCGGAACTGGCGCCGGTGATGAGGACGTTCTTCCTGAAGGTCATCGCTGAAGCTCCGAGCTGTCTGCCGGCGTGCTGCGCGCCGGCCGGGTCATGATCGTCAAGCCTGTCGAACCGGGAGCGCGGCGCCCACCGCCGCAAGGGACGCGATAGGCACGTTTCCGGACATCAGCCGCTGGCCGAACAGCCGACCAGGTTGTGACTTCAGCTCGCTAGCCGACATCGAGTCGACTCATGAAAAGGCATGAGTTGGGCTCGTCGAGGAGACGGTCCGAGTTTCGCGCTACGCTGTCAGCATGGTCGAGAGTGAAGCCGGCGAGGCGGTGCTGCGGTTCGTGAACACGCATGCCGACGGTGGTGGGCGTCCGGAGCTGTTCGGGACCGCGGCGGGCTTCGCGGACTGGGCCGCTGGGTACGAGCTGCTGCCGCCGGAGGTCGTGGTCACCGAGTCCGACGCCGTCGCGGCTCGGGAGTTGCGGGACGCGCTGGTCACGGTCCTGCTTGCGCACGCGGGCGATCCGGCGCCCGGCCTGCCGGAGGCGGAAAAGTACCTGGAGCAGGCCGGTGCGCGTTACCCGCTGATCGCCGTGATCGGCCACGAGGGGGCGCGGCTGCGGCCGGCGGCCGGCGGGGTGCCGGGCGTGCTGGCCGGGGTGCTGGGCGCGGTCGCCGAGGCGGCCCAGGGTGACGTCTGGGGACGGCTCAAGGCCTGCTGCAACCCGCCGTGCCACTTCGGGTTCTTCGACCGCACGCGCAACCGGTCCGGCCGCTTCTGCAGCCCCGGGTGCAGCTCGCAGGTCTCGATGCGCGCCATGCGCAAGCGCCGCAAGGACGCCGAGACGGCTTAGGCGCGCGCCAGGAGGGCGTGTTCCGCCTGCGCGACGAGCCAGGCCGCCGCTCGGTCCCACGTCCAGCCGCGGCCGAGCAGGTCGCGCCACGGGCGGAAGCCGAAATAGAACCACAGAACGTTGGACGCCGTGGCCGAATCGAGATCGGCCCGCAGGTCCCCGAGTGACGCGATCTTCGCCGCCGCTTCCGCGAGCCGGCTGGCATAACGCGCCTCCGCGTCGGCGACGGCGTCGGCGATCTGCGGATCGTTGGCCGCGTTGTCGTACAGCGTGCCCAGCACCCAGCTGCTGTTCTTGAACACTGCCGACGTCCCGCTCGCCAGCGCCTCGATCACCGCGTGCCCGGAGCGGGCCGCGCGGACCTCCGCCATCGCCCGCTCGATCTCCTCGTCGGCGGAGGCCTCCTTGACCAGCTCGATCAGCAGCTGCGGTTTGCCGCCGACGCTCGTGTAGACGGTGTTGACCGCCACCTCGGCCCGCGCCGCGATCTCCGCGAGCGTCGCCGCGACGAACCCCCGCTCTTCGAACAGGGCCAGCGCGGCCGCCAAGACGGCCCGGCGGGTCTCGGCCGCGGCCGACGTCCGCCGCGCGGAGCTGTAGGGGCGCTTCACGCCGGTCACCCTACTTCACCGGAACAGGTCACATTGACTGGAATACATTCACATCATTGGATGGTGTCACTAATCCCGAGGAGGCACCATGCTCACCACCCCGTTGCAGTCCGCGCTCGACGTCTTCCGCGTCCTCGAGACCGGGGATCCCGATCTCGCACGGGCCGCGGCCGCACCCACGTTCGTCAACCGCGAAGCCGCGGTCGCGCCACCGGCGTGTTCGGTGCCCGGTCCCCGTGGCCTGCTTGCGTCGGGTGCCTGGATGCGCGCCGCGTTCGACGACCTGCGGTTCCCCGTCCTCGATGCCGGGTTCGACGACGGCACCGCGTGGATCCGGCTCCGGATGCAGGGGGTGCAGAACCGCCCGTTCGTGCAGTTCCACGACGGCCGGCCCGCGCGCGTGCTCCCGGCCACCGGGCGGCCGATCGACTTCGAGCAGGTGCACCTGCTGAAGGTCGGCGACGACGGCGTCACCAGCCACGAAGCCGTCCGCGACGACCTCACCATGCTCGGCCAGCTCGGGGCGTTCCCGCCGAGCCCGGCTATGCTCCTCGCGATCGTGAAAGGCAAGCTGACCGGCGCTTCGCGGCGCGCGGCCGCTTCGGCGGCGCAGGCCGCGGAAGAAGCGAGCCGCCTCGGCTGACCCGGTGAAGGTGGCACCCATGCGGGAACTCCGGCGCTGCCCGGTGTTCATCGGCCGCGCCGCCGAGTTGGACCGGCTGACCGGCGGCGTCCGCGCCGCCCACGCCGGACGGGGGAGCACCCGGCTGCTGTTCGGACCGGCCGGGATCGGCAAGTCGCGGCTGGTGCGCGAAGCGGCGGACCGGGCCCGCGAAGACGGCGTCCGCGTGCTGGTGGGCCGGGCGCTGGAACTCGAGGCGCACCGTGCGTTCCGTCCGCTGCAGGAGGCGCTGCTCGGCGGGCTGCGTGGGGCGCCCGACCCGGATTCGCCCCAGCTGACCGGGTTCAAGCCCGCGCTCGGGAAGATCGTCCCGCAGTGGGCGCACCTCGCCGCCGCCGATTACCCGCCCGCCGTCACCGGCGAAGGCGTACTGCGCCTGCTCTCGGTGCTCGCCGGCGACATCGGCGTACTGGTGGTCCTCGAGGACCTGCACTGGGCGGACTCCGACACCCTTTCGGTCGTGCAGTACCTGGCCGACAACATCGCCGGCGAGCGCATCGCGGTCATCGCGACCGCCCGCGACGACGAGGGCGTTTCCGGGCTTTCGCGGGCGTTGGTGGCCCGGGGCTCGGCCGAGGAGCTGACCCTCGGACCCTTGTCCGCCAACGAAGTCGACGAGATGGTCGCGGCCTGCCTCGGTCATCCGGCCGACGTCGCCCGGGCGGCCGGCGTGCCCCTGTTCGTCGAAGCACTGGCCTTCGCCGACGGCGAGACCACGATGCCGAAGACCGTCAGCGACGTCCTGCTCGCCCGCCTGCGCGAACTGGCGACCGGCGACCGGGCGGTGCTCGACGCCGCGGCGGTGCTGGGTACCACCTTCGACTGGCGGGTCGTGGCCGAAGCCGTCAAGGCCGATGTCGCACCGGCCCTGCGGGCGGCGGCGGACGCCGGCGTGCTGGTCGCCCGCGACGAGCACCGGTTCGAATTCGGGCACTCGCTGATCCGGGAAGCCGTGCTCGGGGCGCTCGCGCCCGCCGGACGGTCGGCGTGGGCCCGGAAGCTGATCGCCGCGATCGACGCGCTGCACCCGGATTTCCCCGACCAGTGGTGTGACGTGGTGGCGGAACTGGCGCTGCAGAGCGAAAACCCCGAGCAGGCCGCGCGGTCGTTCCTGCGCGCGGGGGAACGGAACCTCGCCGCCGGCGCACTGCTGTCCGCGGCGAGCGTGCTGGAGCGCGCTGCCCGCCTGCCCGGGCCGTCCGGCGACGTCCACCGCCTGTTCGCGCAGGTGTATCGGCAGTCCGGGCAGCTCGACCGGGCCCTCGAAGCGGCCCGCCGCTCGCTCGAGGAGTTCCGGCAAGCCGGTGGCGAGCCGGCCCGTGCGCACCTGCGGCTCGCCCGGATCCTCACCGCCGCCGGACAATGGCGGGAAGCGGGCGAACAGTTGCAGGTGGTGCGCCGGCTGGCGCCGGACGACACCGCGATGCGGCCGTGGATCGCGATCGCCGAGGCGGAGATCGCCTTCGGTGACGCGCGGTTCGAGGAGGCCGCGGCCCTCGCACGAGCCGCGCTGGGCGACACCCGCGACGACCCGGCCGAGGTGGACACCGCCTACGACGCACTGATCCTGCTCGGGCGGATCGCCCGCCGCACGTCGCTGAGCGCGGCGGAGAGCGCTTTCGTGCAGGCGCGGATCATCGCCGAAGCCGCCGGCCGCCCGCTCGCGAGCCTGCGCGCGTCCACCGAGCTGGCGATCGGCGACGTCCAGGAAACCCTGCGCATCGAACGGCTGCGGCAAGCCCGGGCCCGCGCGGTCGAGCTGGGTGATCTGGGCCTCACCGCCGTGCTGGACCTGCAGCTCGCTGCGACGCTGATCGGCCGGTGGGACGCCGTGGATGCGCTGGAAGCGGCGACACGGTGCGCGGCCGCGTCCCGGCGGCTGCACCTGCCCACCCTGCCGAAGGCGCTGATCCTGACCGCGGTCGCCGCCGACCAGCTCGGGCGCACCGATCAGGCCGATGACGCGCGGGAAGAGGCGCTGCGGCTGCGGCCCGGCGACCCGCAGATCGCGAGCGAGGCCCTCGGCGCCCGCGCCTACCGGCTGCTCGCCGCGGTCGAGGACGAACCGGCGCTGTCGCTGCTCGATGAGGCGATGGAAACGGCGGCGACCCGGCCCGGCGAGGTGACCGGTTCCCCGTTCGTCGGATTCCACGCCCTGGCCACGATCGTCGCGGACCGGACGGGCACTTCGTTGTCCACAGTGGACAATCTGGACGTCAACCGCTACAACCGCGGCATGCGCGCCTTCGCCGAAGCCGTGGCCCTGGGCCGCACCGGTTCGCCCGGGGCCGCCCGCGAGCGGTTCGACGCGGCAGACAAGTCCCTGCGCGAGCCGATCGACGCGGCGTGGCACCGGCTGATCGGCCGGCGGCTGGTCTACCGGGCGGCCGTCGAGGACGGCTGGGGTACTCCGGCGCGGTGGGCGGCCGAGGACCTCGGCCTCGCGCGGGGCCGGGCCGGCGCGGCGTGGATCGCCTCACTGGAACGTACCGCCGGCGCGCCGGAGAGCCGGCTCGACCCGATCGTCGCTTCGTGGTCGGTCACGCCGCGGGAGCGCGACGTGCTGGAACTGGTGGCACGGGGCCACAGCAACAAGCAGATCGCCGAAGAGTTGTTCCTGTCCCCGCGGACCGTCGAGAAGCACGTGGAAAAGCTGCTGGCCAAGGCGGGGGTGTCCCGCCGGGTGGAGCTGGTGAAGGCGGTGCTCGAGGCGGATCGCTGACCCGCCCCGAGCACGTCCGGCGTCAGGTCCGCGGAGCGGGCGGCGGCCCGACCATCTCGACGCCGTACTCGGCCATGGCCGCGGCCAGCCGCGGGACGTCGGGCTCGCCTTCGGGCGGCGGCGGGATCGTCAGCGAGGCGGCGGGCTCGCCGGTGTCGAAGAAGAACTGGTCGAACTTCCCGCCGGTGGAGAAGGCGAGGAACTTGGCCGTCTCCGATTCGACGCAGAAGGCGTGGACGATGTCGCGCGGCGCCCACAGGAAGCTGCCGGGCGTCGCGAGCGTGACGTCGTCGCCGACGTAGATCGACACCGAGCCGTCGAGGACGTAGAAACCCTCGTCCTCCAGGGAGTGGCGGTGGAACGGGCTCGCGTAACCGCGGGCGCCGTAGGCCTCCTGGAGCCAGAACTGCTCGCCGGTGTCGGCGCTGGTCGCCTTGTACGTCACCAGCGCGCCCAGGTGCCACAGCGCCTGCCCGCCGTCCTTCGGCAGGTGGAACGGCGCGGTGGACGTCTTCTCCGTCACGGGATCTCCTTCGTTCGTGAACTGCGGACGACTCTGGCCGCGCGAGGGCGCCGCGCACATCGGGACTTCCACGTAACCGGCGGTACGCGGCCACGTAGTCCGCGTGCGCCGGCACGTATTTCCGTTGCCCACCAGGAGATGCACGCCACGACAGCACGACCGGTGCCGTCCGGCGGCCCTACCGTCCGGCGCATGCGGACGGTCGTCTTCGTGCTCAACGACAACGTGGCGCTGCCGGACGTGGCGGGGCCGCTGGAGGTCTTCGCGCGCGCCGGCGACTTCGGTGCGGGCTACCGGGCCGTGCTCGTCTCACCCACCGGAGCGCCGGTCACGACGACGTCGTTCACGCGGCTGGGCGTCGACACCACGGTGGCGGCCGCGCCGGCCTCGATCGACACCCTGGTGGTGCCCGGCGGCAGCCCGCCGCGCCCGGCCGGGAACGCCCTGCCCGAGCTGGTCGCCCGCGCCCGCCGGACCGCCGCGCTCGGCACGGGCGTGCTCGCGCTGGCCGAGGTCGGTGTGCTGGACGGCCGCCGGGTCACGACGCATTGGGCGCACCGCGCCGAGCTGGTGAAGCGCCACCCGGCGCTGCGGGTCGAACGGGATGCGCTCTTCGTGCGGGACGGCCCGTTCGTCACCGGTGCCGGCGCGACCGCCGGTGTCGACTTGGCGCTGGCGCTGGTCGAGGAGGACCACGGCCGCGAGTTCGCCGCCCGCGTCGCGCGGTTGATGGTCGTGTTCCTGTGCCGTCCGGGGGAGCAGCCGCAGTTCAGCGTGTGGGCGCGGGCCGCCGCGGTCACCTCGAGCGGGGTCCGCGCCGTCGTGGACACAGTGGCCCTCGATCCTGCGGGGGACCATTCGAACGCCGCCTTGGCGGTGCGGGCGGCCGTGAGTGAGCGGCACTTGGTGCGGATGTTCCGTGACGAGCTGGGGATCACGCCGGCGGTGTTCGTGGAGCTGACTCGGCTCGAAGCGGCGAAAGTGCTGTTGCTGACCACCGACGCCAGCCAGGAGACGGTCGCGCGCCGCGTCGGGTTCGGTTCGCCCGAGACGATGCGGCGGACGTTCCACCGGCAGCTCGCGGTGTCCCCTGGCGTGTTCCGCAGCCGGTCGCGGCCGGGCGGCCCCGGGGGGGGGGGCGCCGCGCCGGCCCCCCCCCCCACCGCGGAGGGTCACCTAGTCCTTGGTGACCTGGATCTTCACGTGTCTGTCG
>NZ_JBEXMD010000025.1:0-147697 GCF_040610315.1 Amycolatopsis sp. NPDC004169 | reverse complement strand
GGTTTGTCAAGGCGGGAAAGCGTGCCTTGACAAACCCGACCGGCGGCTGAAGGGACGCTGGGATGAGGGGCGGGGGAGGTCTGGTGACGTCGTTGGTTGCCTTGCGTTGCCGGGCGGCGGTTTTCGATGTTCGTTCGGCCGCCGGTTAGTGCCGCCTGTTTGGCTGGCTTGGTCAGCTGACCAGGACTACCTTGCCTTGGTCGGGGCCCACCGCCACTATGTCGCCGTCGGTCAGCTGGCGGCCTCGGCGGGTCTCCACCTCTCCGTTTACCTTGACCTCCTCCGCCTCGATCAGGTCCTTGGCGTGGGCGCCGTCCTCGGCCAGGCCGGCCAGCTTGAGGAACTGGCCCAGCCGGATCGGCTCTCCGGTGATGGGTACGTCGACGGGCTCGCTCATGCCCGCATCATGCCGCCTCAGGTGCGGGCCGTTGTCTGGCGGTAGAGCGCCAGTACGTCGGTGTCGAAGTAGCTCGAGTAACTCGTGTCCGCGTCGTCGCCTCCGAGCTCGAAGCCGCCGATCACCCCGATGACCGTGCCCAGCCGGGTTTGCGGGTTCTGGCCGGCGATCCACGGGCCGCCGCTGGTGCCGGTCGGGAAACCCGCGCAGTCCACGCGCAACTGGAACGTGTCCTGCCTGCTCGTGGTGTTCTGGCAGACCGCAGGCACCTCGGAGTCGTCCGGGTAGCCGGTGAGCGTGATCTGCTGCTCGAACGACGTGCCGGTCGCCAGCAGGTTCGCGCCGACCAGGCTCTCCAGGGTCTTCGTGGTGCCCGCCTGGTGCGCGGTGGCGAAACCCACGTCCAGGTCCGGGTCCGACGACGCCGTCCAGCCCGGCGCGACCAGCTCGTCCGACACCGTCCAGTAGCCGAAGGGGGCGATTCCGTCGTGGTAGCCCGGCGCGAACGTGACGCCGGTGAGGTAGCCGCCGCCCTCGCCGTTGTGGATGCAGTGGGCCGCGGTCAGCAGCACGTCGCCGCGCTCGCTGTGCACCACGCTGGCCGTGCAGTAGTGCCCGCCCTCGGCGAACAGCGCCCCGACCGCCGGGCTCGACACCGCGGGCAGGCTGGCCACCGGGGCCGCCTCGACGGTGGCCGTTTCCGGCGTCGTCGCGTCCGCGAGCTGTGCCGGCCGGGCCGCGACGACCACGACGAAAGCGGCGCCGAGCAGCACGATCGCGGCGAGGGTGAGCAGGACGGCCGGCCGCCGCACGATCATCGCCTCCCTGGTTGCGGTGCTGTCGACGAGACCACCATAGGGCGACGCACCGACACAATGAGCACACCCACAGCAAGCTCACAGCCGCTACGATTCCCTACTCGGTAGTAACACCGGACGGTCGGGAGGGCCGATGAAGCAGTTCGCGGACAAGGTCGTGGTGGTCACCGGAGCGGGCTCGGGCATCGGCCGGGCGCTCGCGTGCGAGTTCGCCCGCCGCGGCGCCCGCGTCGCGCTCTCCGACGTCGTCACCGCGAACGCGGAGGAGACGGCCAAGCTCGCCGGCGACAACGCCCGCGCGTACACCTTGGACGTCGCCGACCGCAGTGCCGTGCTCGCGCACGCCGAAGACGTGGCCGACGAGTTCGGCGCGGTCAACGTCGTCGTGAACAACGCGGGCGTGGCGCTCGGCGCGACCGTCGAGGAAATGTCGTTCGAGGACTACGACTGGCTGATGGGCATCAACCTCGGCGGGGTGGTGAACGGCACGAAGGCGTTCCTGCCGCACCTGATCGCCTCCGGCGACGGGCACGTGGTCAACATTTCCAGCGTCTTCGGCTTCGTCGGCGTGCCGACGCAGAGCGCCTACAACGCGGCGAAGTTCGCGGTTCGCGGATTCACCGAAGCACTGCGCGAAGAAATGCTGATCGCGCGGCACCCGGTCGCGGTGAGCTGCGTGCACCCGGGCGGGATCAAGACGAACATCGTGCGCAACTCCCGCAGCGGGGCCGAGGACCAGGAGAAGGCGGCGCAGGGCTTCGAGCGGATCGCCCGCACCACACCGGAGAAGGCGGCGCAGACGATCCTGCGCGGGATCGAGCGGAAGTCGGCGCGGATCCTCATCGGACCGGACGCCTACGTCATCGACGCCATTCCGCGCGTGCTCGGCTCGGCCTACCAGCGGCCGCTGGCGGCGCTCGCACGACTCGGGCTCAAGCCGTAGGAAAGCCGAATCGGTTTCACGGCGGCCGTCACGCCCTGCAGTTTCCCGCCGTCGTGTCACTCAATGGAGTTGCGTTTCGGACAGCACCGTCCGAAATGGTCCAGAATGCGTGGGGTCCCCCAGCCCCGTTCCGGAGGTCCCCGATGCTTCGCACCGCACCGCGCAGTGCGACCCGCAAGTCCAGCGACCGCACCGCGGTGGAGTTGCTGGATCGCACCGGCATCGTCGCGGCGAGCCTGCCCCGGCGCCGTCGCACCGACGACGAAGCGGCCCGGGCGGAGACGCCGATCTTCACCCGGCCGCCGGTGTGCGACCAGGACCTGCGCGAGAAGTCGGTGGTGATCCGGCGCCGCGCCCGCACGTGGCTCGGCGGCGGGGCCGCGGTGCTGCTCGTCGCGGCCGGCTGGCTGGGCGGCGGCCTCTTCACCGGCGGGCTGTTCACCCCGGAGCCGGAACGCGACGTCGCCCAGCTCGACTCGCGCCCGGCGGTGGCCGCGGCACCCGCGCCGGAACCGCCGCCGGTTCCGCAGGCGCCGGTCGTCGTCACGCCCGCGCCGAAGACCGTGTACGTGCCGGTGCCCGCGAAGCCGGCGCCGAAGCAGGCGCAAGCGCTGGCCAAGCCGCAGCCGAAGAAGCCGGCGCCGAGTGAGGACAGCGAGGCGCGGGTCGACCTGCCGTCGTCGGCCACACCGTCGACCGCCAACCCGATCCAGGCGTGGGTCGACGTCGCCGAGAGCATGATGCAGCACTACGGCCGCTGACTCAGGCCCCTGACCAGCGGTATTCGTGCTCGGGGCGGCCCGTGGCGCCGTAGCGCAGGCGCATCTGGACCGTGCCCGACTCGGCCAGCGCGGTGAGGTAGCGCTGCGCCGTCGCCCGCGCCATGCCCAGCTCGCCCGCGACCTCCGCCGCCGACAGCGGCCGCCCGGCCCGCCGCAGCTGCTCCGAGACGAGCCGGGAGGTCGCGGTCGACTGGCCCTTCGGCGCGCTCGTGCGGTCCTGGTCGTGCAGCACCCGGTACGCGCGGTCGACGTCGTCCTGGGCCAGCGCCCGGTCCTCGGCGAGCAGGCCGCGGAAGCGCGCGTACGACGTCAGCCGTTCCGCGAGCTGGCGGGTGGTGAACGGCTTGATCAGGTAGTTCAGCGCGCCGGCCCGGATCGCCGCGGCCACCGACGCGCTGTCGGTCGCCGCGGACAGCACGATCGTGTCCGTCTGCAGCTCCGGGAGCACCGCGAGGCCGGACTCGTCGGGCAGGTAGACGTCGAGCAGGATCAGGTCGGGCGCGAGCTCGCGGACGCGGGCGCGCGCCTCGGCGGCGGTGTGCGCCGTGCCGACCACCGCGAAGCCCTCGACCTCCTCGACGAACCCGGCGTGCACCCCGGCGACCCGGAAGTCGTCGTCGACGATCAGCGTGCGGATCATCCGTCCTCCGTCAGCATTCCGGGCAGCTTGGCGACGAACAGGGCGCCCGTCTCGCCTTCACCGGGGTCGGCCAGCCAGACGTCACCGCCGCGGGCGCGGGCGGCCTGCCGGGCGAGCGCCAGTCCCAGGCCGTGGCCGGGCGCGATCTTCGTCGAGACGCCTTCGTCGAACAACGTCCGCCGCAGGTCCGCCGGAACACCCGGCCCACTGTCCACAACGGACACGTGTAGCGTGCCGCCCTCGGCGAGCAGGCTGATCTCGACGGTCGCCGGCCGCCGCGGGCCCATCCGGGCGGCGTGCAGGGCGTTGTCGACGAGGTTGCCGATCACCGTGTTCGCGGCAATCGGGTCGGTCACGGTCGTGGGCACCCAGGTGTCCTCGGCGAGCTTGAGCGTGAGGCCCTTTTCCTGCGCCTGCTCGGTTTTCGCGACGAGCAGCGCCTGCAGGTACGGGTCGGCGACCGCGTCGCCCAGCTCGCTCGGCCGCGCCGACGACGAGTCCGTCAGCGTCTGCAGGTACTCGACGGCTTCGGTGTGGTGGCCGAGCTGGAGCAGGCCGTAGAGCGTGTGCAGCCGGTTGGCGAACTCGTGCCGCTGGGCACGCAGGCCGTCGGACAGCGCGCGGATGCCGTCGAGCTCGCGGGTGAGGGTGTCGAGGTCGGTGCGGTCGCGGAAGGTGAGCACGGTGCCGATCGGCCGGTCGTCCAGCCGGACCGCGCGGGAATTGATGACCAGGACCCGGTTCCCGGCCACGGCGAGGAGGTTGTCGACCGGGCGGCCCTCTTCGACGGCCTTGTGGACCCGCGGCGAAAGCGGCAGTTCGGCCATCGCCGCGCCGATCGGGAGCTCGGTGCCGAGCAGGCGTTCGGCTTCGTCGTTGCGCACCGAGACGCGGTTCGCCTCGTCGACGGCGAGCACGCCTTCCCCGATCCCGTGCAGCACGGCTTCGCGCTCGTAGAGCAGCTCGGTCAGTTCGTGTGGTTCGAGGCCGTGCGTGACACGCCGGAGCCGCCTGTTCAGCAGTGCCGAGGCGCCCGCGCCGAGCAGAAGCGCGCCGCCCGCGAACAACAGCGTGATGGTCAGCAGGCGGTTGAACGCGCCGGTCGGGTCGGCCACGTCGAAGCCGACGCTCACCTCACCGACCACCCGCCGGTGATCCGGCGTCCAGATCGGGGTCTTGCTGCGGACGGACAGCCCGAGCGTGCCGCTCTGCACCGCGCTGACCTCGTCCTCCCCGCCGAGCGCGCGGTCCGGCGGGGTGCTGACGGGCTTGCCGATCTCGCTCGGCGTGGGGTGCGCGAGCCGGATGCCCTTGTCGTCGGTGATCACCACGAAGAGGGCGTCGTTGGCCGCGTTGACCGCCAGTGCCCGCTCCTCCAGCGCGCCGCCGGGGATCTTGGCCGCGGCGTTCGCGACGACCACCGGGTCCGCGGCCACCGACTTCGCGATCGCGAGGGCCCGCTGCCCGTACTGCTCGGTGAGGGTCCGCGACAGGAGCACGCTGACCAGCGCGACGCCGATCCCGACGACGAGGAGGACCACGCCGATCTGCAGCAGCAGCACCTGCCTGCTGAACCGCATCCGCGGGAAGAGCGCCCACTTTGGCATGGCCGGGACCATACCCCCAGGTCAAGCCGGTGCGCTAAATGCGCAAAACATTCAGAACGCGCAGCTCGCGCGGAGAACGTCGACAAGCTTCACCTGGGCGCCACCCGTACTTAACGTCCCTTCCCAACGTGAGCCCCACCACGTGACGAAGGAGTCACCCCCGCCATGGTTACCCCACTGATCGAACTCACCGGAGCCACCAAACGGTTCCCGAGCGGGTCCGGTTCCGTGCACACGGCCGTCCGCGATCTGACCATGACCGTCCAGCCCGGCGAGTTCGTCGCGGTCGTCGGCCCGACCGGCTGCGGCAAGTCGACGACGCTCTCGCTGGTCTCCGGCCTGCAGCCGCCGTCGGCCGGCCGGGTGCGGGTGAACGGCGAGGACGTGAAGTCGATCCCGGACGGGGTCGGCTACATGTTCCAGACCGACGCCGTGATGCCGTGGCGCTCGGTGCTGGAGAACGTCGCCTCCGGCCCGCGGTTCCGCGGGGTACCGAAGGCCGAGGCCCGCGCGCAGGCCGTCGACTGGATCGCCAGGGTCGGGCTCGCCGGGTTCGAGAAGTACTACCCGCACCAGCTCTCCGGGGGCATGCGCAAGCGCGTCGCGCTGGCCCAGACGCTCGTCACCAAGCCGAAGATCCTGCTGATGGACGAGCCGTTCTCGGCGCTCGACGTCCAGACGCGGGCGCTGATGCAGGACGAGCTGCTGCGGCTGTGGTCCGGTTCGGGGGCCGCGGTGATCTTCGTGACGCACGACCTCGACGAGGCCATCGCGCTGGCGGACAAGGTGGTCGTGCTGACGACGTCGCCGGCCACCGTGAAGGACGTCTTCGAGATCCCGCTCGAGCGGCCGCGGAAGGTGGAGGAGCTGCGGCTGACCGAGGACTTCCGCAAGCTCTACGCCGACATTTGGGAATCACTGCGCAGCGAGGTCGACAAGGCCCGTGAGAAGGGAGCGAGCAATGTCGCTTGAGACCCCGGCGGCTCCGGCCGCACCCCTCCCCGTGCTCGAGACCGAGCAGGACATCCTGGCCCGCGCGAAGCAGGCCACCGCGCGCCGCAAGCGCAACATCTGGCTGCTGCGCCTGGCGATCGTCGTCGTCTGGCTGGGCAGCTGGGAGCTGACCGCCACGTACTGGATCGACCCGTTCTTCTACTCGAAGCCGTCGAAGATCTGGGAACGGCTGGTCGAGTGGTTCAGCACCGGCACCGACTTCGGCTCGATCTGGTACCAGATCCTGGTGACCGTCGAGGAGGCGGCGATCGGGTTCGTCATCGGCGCCATCGCCGGTGTCGTGTTCGGCGTGATCCTCGGCCGCAGCGCCTACCTCGCGCAGGTGCTGGCGCCGTTCATCAAGGCCGCCAACGCGTTGCCGCGCATCGTGCTCGCCGCGCTGTTCGTCATCTGGTTCGGGCTCGGGCTGTCGTCGAAGGTCGCGACCGTCGTCGTGCTCGTGTTCTTCGCGGTGTTCTTCAACGCCTTCACCGGCGCTCGCGAGGTGGACCGCAACCTGATCGACAACGCCCGCATCCTCGGCGCGACCCGCGGCCAGGTGCTGAAGTCGATCGTGCTGCCCAGCGCGACGTCGTGGATCCTGTCTTCGCTGCACGTGGCGTTCGGCTTCGCGCTGATCGGCGCGGTGGTCGGTGAGTACACCGGCGCGAAGGCCGGCATGGGCTTCCTGATCGCCAACGCGCAGGGCACCTTCGACACCGCCGGTGTGTACGCCGGCATGCTGATCATCACCGTCGTCGCGCTGCTGGCCGAGTGGGGGATCAGCACGCTGGAAGGCAGGCTGCTGCGGTGGCGGCCGCCGTCCGCCTCCGAAGCCGCGGTCAAGGCGGTCTGACATGCGTCTGATGAGGACAGTCGGGGTGCTGGCCGCGGTCGCGGTCGCCGCGGCCGGGCTCACCGCCTGCCGCGACTCGCGGGAGATCGCGCTCGGCACCAGCGGCCGGCCGCACATCAAGATCATGGTCGGCGGCCTGTCGAAGGTGATCTACCTGCCCGGGCAGCTGGCCCAGCAGATCGGCGCCTACCAGCGGCAGGGCCTGGACGTCGAGCTCTTCGACCAGCCGTCCGGCGCGAACGCCGAGACGTCGCTGCTGGCCGGCGAGGTGCAGGCGGTGGTCGGGTTCTACGACCACACGATCGACCTGCAGGCCAAGGAGCAGTGCATCGAGAGCGTGGTGCAGTTCGCGAACGTGCCGGGCGAGGCCGAGATGGTCGCGACGAAGAAGGCCGGCGAAGTCAAGTCGGGCGCGGACTTCAAGGGCCGCAACCTCGGCGTCACGTCGCTGGGTTCGTCGACGGACTTCCTGACCAAGGCGCTCGCCCTGCGCGGCGGCGTCACGTCGAAGGAGTACACGCCGGTCAAGGTCGGTGCCGGGCAGACGTTCATCTCGGCGATGAACCAGGGCTCGATCGACGCCGGCATGACGACCGACCCGACCATCGCGCAGCTGACGAACACGGGCCAGGCGAAGGTGCTCTACGACATGCGCACGGTCGAGGGCACGAAAGCCGCACTGGGCGGGTTGTACCCGGCGAGCTCGCTGTACATGGGCTGCGAAATCGTGAAGCGGTATCCGGACATCGTGCAGAAACTGGCCAATGCGTACGTCGAGACCCTGAAGTGGATTTCTTCGCACACACCGGAACAGGTCGCCGCGATGATGCCGCCGTCGTTCGCCGGCGGGGACAAGGCGCTGTACGTCAAGTCGCTGCGGGACAGCCTGCCGATGTTCACCAAGGACGGCCGGATGGACCCCGCCGGGGCGCAGAACGTGCTCAAGGTGCTCGGCGAATCGTCGAGCAACGTCAAGCCGAAGAAAGACAAGATCGACCTGTCGAAGACGTACACGACCCAGTTCGTGGACGCCGCGCACGCGCAGAACCAGCAGTAGCCCCGCTCACCTGACCGGGCGGTAGGTGAGCGACATGGACCCGTAAAGGCCTCTTTCCCCCGCGGAGGCCTTTACGGGTCTTTCCGCGCAATTCCGGCAAATTGGTGAGTATTTCCCGGAATGTGAAGACCCTTCGAAAGTAGCTACCTTCTTTTCGGTGCGGCTCCAACACTTGGGGACACGGTTTTCCCGGTCCCCATCGGTGAACGGAGTCCCCGCATGTCCAAAACCCTTCGCGTCCTCACGGCGATCGCCGCCGCTGCCGCCGGTCTCGCCGTCTCCGGCACCGCCCACGCCGCCGTCGAGTACGGCTCCCACTTCCATGGACACCAGTTCTCGGGCGGCAACTGGGGCGGTTACGTCAGCTTCGGCAGCTTCACCACGGCGACGGCGAGCTGGACCGAACCGTCGGTGACCTGCAACTCCACCAACGACCTGTTCGCGCCCTGGGTCGGCATCGACGGCGACGGATCGTCCACTGTGGAACAGACCGGCGTCGAGACGGACTGCTCCAGCGGGCGTCCGGTGTACTCGGCCTGGTACGAGATGTACCCGGCCGCGCCGGTGTACTACAGCGTGTCGGTCAGCGCGGGCGACCACATCACCGCGACGGTGACGCGCACCGCCACCAACACCTACCGGCTGGACCTCTCCGACACCACCAAGGGCTGGTCCAAGTCCACGACCAAGTCGCTGACCTCGAAGCACGCCTCGGCGGAGGCGATCATCGAGTCGCCGACCGACTCGTACCCGTCGATCTCCGGTGGGGTCAAGTTCACCGGCGTCAAGTTCAACGGGACGAACCTGGCCTCGACCAGCCCGTCCGGCCTGAACGCCGACGACCGCGGCACCTACACGTGGATCCCGGGCGCGATCGGCTCGGACGGCCAGAGCTTCACCATCGCGCGCCACTGACTCACTTCAGGTTGTTGATCGCCCAGGCGACGACCATCACCGCGAGCACCAGCGACACGACGGCCTGCAGCATCATCGTCATCTTCGCCCAGATCCGCAGGGGCATGACGTCGGTGGGGCTGAAGGCCGCCGCGTTGGTGAACGAGAAGTACAGGTAGTCCAGGTAGGACGGTTCCCAGTTCTGGCTCGCCAGGCCCGGGTCGGCCATCTGCGGGAACTGCAGGTCGGGGTACTCGGCCCGGCCCGCGGCCCGCCGGCCCGGACCGCCGCGGTCGAACTCCCAGTACCAGAGGGAAAAGGCGACGATGTTCGTCCAGTAGACGATCGCGCCGGTGACCAGCACGGCACCGGCGTGGTCGCCGATCGTCCCGGTGGCGATGTTGTAGACCAGGGTCACCGCGGACCCGGCGTTCACCGCGGTGACGGCGCCGACGAGCAGCAGCGAGATGACCCGTTCGACCGCGCTGAACTGCGACATCCGCCCCGGGTTGACCAGCAGCAGCGCGACGACGAGCAGCCCCGAGACCGCGGGCAGCAGCCACCGCGGGTGCAGCGCCATGTCCTCGGGCAGGATGACCTGCAGGACGAGGGTCGCGACGACGACGCCCATCGCGGGCCAGCGCGTCTCCCCGGAGGTCCGCCTGCGCCAGGCGGGAAGTGCCTCTTCTGTCACGCGCCCAAGGTAGGACGACGCCGTCCGGTTAGCCAGCCGGTGCGGTCGTCACTTCGCCGGGGAGCTTGCGGGCCACGTCCGTCCGCGAGCGGGCGCCGAGTTTCCGCAGCACCTTCGCCACGTGCTGTTCGACCGTGCGCGGTGAGAGGAACAGCCCGTCCGCGATCTCCCGGTTCGTCCGGCCCTCCGCCAACATCCGGGCCACTTCGCGCTCCCGCGGGGACAGTTCGCTCCCGTACCCCCGCCGTCCGCGTTGCGAGGGTGCCCAAGCGCCGTGCTCGCGCAGCTGGTGACGGCACCGGCCGGCGTCACGGGTCGCGCCGAGCTGCTCGTACGCCTCGGCGGCCGCGGTCAGCTCGTCGACCGCCGACCGGTTGCCCGCGGCGAGCCGGCACATCGACGCGCGTTCGCGCATGGCCGTCGCCGGGTAGGGCATCGGCAGGGCCGTGTAACCGGACGCGGCTTCGTCGAACAACGCCGCCGCGGCCAGGTGCTTGCCGCGCGCTTCGAGCAGCACCGCGCGGCCCGCCACCAGCGCGGCCGCGGCGACCGGCGCGTCACGGCCTTCGATACCCCGCGCGAACGCTTCGACCACGTTGTCGGCGTCCGGCCAGCGCTCGGCCCGCGCGTACGCCTGCGCCGCCGCCGGGACCAGCGCGGCCGCCCAGATCCAGACGCCCTTGCGCCCGGCCGCGGCCACCGCCGTGTCGGCCGCCGCGCACGCGCCGTCGACGTCGTCGGTCGCCAGCAGCACCGAGATCAGCACCCCGGCCGCCGAGAGGACCACGGGGATCGGGCCGCGGTCCGGCGCGTGCACGCTCGCCGCGGCCAGGTGCCGTTGCGCCGCGGCGAACTCCCCGCGCACGGCCGCCAGCCCGCCGAGCACCAGCGAGGACTCCATCACGATCGGGCCGAGCTCCGGGTAGCTGTCCCGCAGCTGCTCGGCGGCTTCGGCCAGGCCGGTCCAGCGCCCGCGCACCCAGTCGAGCCGGACGCGGGTGCCCTGGATCAGGCCGATCGCGTACAGCGCGCCGGCGTCGGTCGCACGCCGGACGCCCTCGGTCACCAGCCGCTCGGCGCGGTCGAGGTGCCCGGCCCACGACTGGCCGTCGGCCAGGTTGCACCACAGCCGGGCCAGCTGGACGCGCTCGGCGACGGTGCCGACGGTGTCCGACAGCGCTTCGAACTCCGCCCACGCGGAGCCGTCGCCGACGTGCGACGCGGCCGCGATCCGGTCGGCGGTCAGCGCGAGCCGCAGCTCGGGGTCGTCGAGCCGCTCGTACACCTCGCCCGCGCGGGCGCGCCAGGCTTCGTGCCACGACAACGGCGTCAGCCCGTCGATCGGCTGGGCGAGCAGGGTGATCCCGCGGGCGGCGAGGTCCGGCCGGTCGGTCAGCTCGCCGACCGCGCGCTCGACCTCCAGCCGGCCGCGGCCGAGCCCGCCGATGGTCCGGACCAGCAGCATGCCGACGCTCAGCCGGATCGACCCGCGGACCGACGGCGGGAGCGTCACCTCTTCGAGGACGCGTTGCAGCGTGCCGAGCACGTCGGGGCGGAACCCCCGCAACGCGACCTGGCTCAGCTTGCCCGCCACGCGTCCGACGTCGGCCTGCGCCGGCCCGGGCTCGGCGAGCACCGACTGCAGGAGGTCGATCGCGCGGGACGTCTCGCCGCGGGTGATCGCCTCGTCGGCGGCCGCTTCCGCGTAGTGCCGCCACTGGTCGACGCGGCCCGCGGCGCGGGAGTGCCGGGCCAGCAGCGTGAGCGGCGGCGACGGCTGCGCGGCGAGCACGCGGATCGCCTGCGCGTGCAGCAATGCGCGTTCGGGCCCGCTCACCGTGTCGTAGACCGCCTTGCGCGCCAACGGATGCCGGAAGCCGTACTTGCCGTCGCCCGCTTCGCCGAGCACGCCGCCGGAGAGGGCGTCGAGGAGCGCGGTGCGGAGGGTCTCACCGGACAGCTCGGCCAGTTCGCCGAGCACGGCGGCTTCGGCGGCGACGCCGAGCACGGCCGCCGCGCCGGCCAGCCGCACGGCGGGCCCCGGCAACGCGGCGAGCCGTTCGGTGACGGCTTCCCGCAGCAGCACCGGGACTTCGAGGTTTTCGAGCAGCCGGTCGGAGAGGACCTCGCCGACCGGCAGCCGCTCGGCCGCCTCCTTCAACGCCCGCAGCGTTTCTTCGGCCACGAACGGGATCCCGGCCGTGCACTCGTGCAGCTTCGCGGCGAAGTCGTCGGTGACCCGCGGGAGTTCGAGGATGTCGACGGCCAGCGCGCGCACGGCCGCGACGTCGAGCGCGCCGAGCGCGACGCGGGCGGAGTGGACCGCCGGGTCGGTGCGGAAGGGCGCCCCGAGCGGGCCGGGTCGCACGTCCGTGGCCGACCGGTAGGTGGCGACCACCGCCAGCTCGGGCGGCATCGAACCGGCTAGGAACCGCATGAGGTCACGGGTGTCCTCGTCGGCCCACTGGAGGTCGTCGATCAGGACGAGCGTGGGCCCGCAGGCCCGCAGGAGTTCCCGGACCGCCCGGAACACGCGGTGGCGTTCGGCGACCGGGTCGGCGAGTGGTTCGGGCTGCGGGGGAAGCGCTTCCGCGAGTTCCGGGAGCAACGGCCGCAGCACGCCGGCGACCGGGCTGAGCGGCCCGAGCGGAGCGTCGGCGACCGCGCGAAGCGCTTCCAGGACGGGCCCGTAGGGAAAGGGGTGCCGCAGCGGCTGGCAGGCGCCGGTGAGCACGCGGCCGCCGTCGAACTCCGCGCGCCGCCCGATCTCCGCGAGCAGCCGGGTGCGGCCCATGCCCGGCTCGCCTTCGATGAGGACGGCGGCCGGGCGTCTCCGCAGCACGGCGACGATGGCGTCGAGCTCGGTGTCGCGGCCGGTCAGCCGGGCGGGTCCCGACCGGACGGACACCGAGGTGGGGCGGGGGGCGGTCAGCCACATATGACCTCCTCGACGCGCACCGAAGAACTGGTGCGCGGAGCCTAAGCAGCGCTCAACCGTCCGTAAACCTTTCACCGAATACGTGGTGGGTGCTGTCGTCACACGTCCGCCTACGCCCTGTCACCGGTTTGCTGGGGGAACCGGGGGCATCGGGTCACCGAGCGTGCGAATCGGGGGCTTATCGCTCGTTCGATCGTCGCTTCACGCGTTCGAGTGGCTCGGACAACTACTGAAAGTAGTTCACGGAAACCCTACTTACGGACCTGTCCGACTGGGTGACATCGAGCGCCTCGGCCCGCCTGGAGCAGGGGATACGTCCGCGGTGAATGCGTATACGCATTCGCCGGGCGCCCGGATTGCACCGTAACGCCCACTGCGGGGACGCTCACCACGGGAGTACCACTGCGTGGCCGGTGCGGAGCCGCGCGTAACCACCTTAGGGAGAAGCATGAAGATCGCGAGACTTCTCGGTGCCGCTGCCACCGCGGTCATGGCGACGGGCGCGCTGGCCGCGACCGCCGTCCCCGCGTCGGGCCTGGACCTGCTGAACCCCGACATCGTGCCCGCCATGCAGCGGGACCTCGGCCTGACCCACGACCAGGCGATCGCGCGGCTGAAGAGCGAGGACGTCGCGACCAGGGTCACCGAATCGCTCACCGCGGCACTCGGTGACGCGTTCGGCGGCGCCACCTACAACGCCGCCACCGGCAAGGCGCACGTCACCACGACGAACGCCGCGCTGGCCGGCAAGATCCGCGAAGCAGGCGCGGAGGCGGAAGTCGTGCGGTTCAGCGCCCGCCAGCTCAACTCCACTGTGGACAAGCTGAACGCGGCCGACAAGGCGGCCCCCGCCGCGATCACCGGCTGGGGTGTCGACGACGCCACCAACCGCGTCACCCTCGAAGTGCTGCAGGGCCAGCGCGCCGCCGCGGACGCGTTCCTCGCCAAGTCCGGTGTGGACGCCGCCGCGGTGACGATCCGCGAAACGGCTTCGAAGCCGACCACCTACGCCAACATCCGCGGTGGCGACGCCTACTACATCGGCGGGTCTTCACGCTGCTCGGTCGGCTTCGCGACCACGACCGGTTTCGTCACTGCAGGCCACTGCGGCGCGCTCACCGGCGGCGGCTCGCTCACCGGGTCGAACGGCGCGGCGCTCGGCAGCTGGATCACCTACCGGTTCCCGAGCGTCGACTACGCGGCGGTCCGGACCAACAGCAGCTGGACCCCGGTCGCGCAGATGAACAACGGCACCGCGGTGCGCGGCCAGTCGAACGCCGCGACCGGCTCGTCGGTCTGCAAGGCCGGCTCCACCACCGGCTGGACGTGCGGCACCATCGGCGCCAAGAACCAGAGCGTCCGCTACGCCGAGGGCACGGTCAACGGCATGACGGCGACCAACGTCCGCTCGGCCGCGGGTGACTCGGGCGGCGGCTTCATCGCCGGCAACTACGCGCAGGGCGTCCTGTCCGGCGGCAACACGTCCGTGACGTACTTCTACCCGATCGCCGGCGCGCTTTCCGGCACCGGCACCACGCTGAAGACCAGCTGAGTCTTCCGCAGGAACAGCGAAAGGGCGGGTTTCGGGCGCCTCCAGCGCGCCCGAAACCCGCCCTCCGTTCCTCGCCGCGGGAATGGGAGGTTCAGGGGTCAGACGTTGCTGATCTCCTCGATCAGCCCGTCGACGTCGAAGTGCGCGCTCTCTTCGCCGAGCGGCACCAGTTCGATGGAGGCGTCCAGGAAGGTCCGGACGTCTTCGACCTCGAGCTCGAACGACGCATAGCCGTCCGGTGACTCGATTTCCAGGGTGAGGAAGTCTTCGTCTTCGGAGAGGTCCGGGCGGATCCGGACGTCGCCGAGGCCGGCCGGCTCGTCGAGCCCGGCGACGAGGAGGTCACGGGCGAAGGTCCACTCGATCCACCGGCCGCGCTCGGTCCGGAAGGCCACGGTCACCGCGAAGGGTTCGTGGGAGTGGTAGGACAGCCGGGACAGGACGGGCGTGGTGCTCTCGTTCAGCAGCACGAACTGGCTCTGGTGTACGGCGTCGGTGTGCACGGCCCCTCCTGGAGTCTCGCGGTCGGTTCGCGCGGCGCGAACTGTTCGGCAAGGAGATGACCAGGGCTTACGGTCATGACGGAGAAAGACTCACGTTCACTTGATCGGTTGCATCCGTCCATTGTGGTGTAACGCCGGCCACCTACCCCTTGCGCTCAGGCGGCCACCGGTGGTGACGTTTCCCGCAGCGCGACGGGCAGCTTCTTCCGCAGCACGAGCAGCGCGGGAACGGCGGATGCGCCGCTTCGGCGAGCGCCCCGGCGGGACGGCCTACGGCTCGAGCGGCAGCTCCAGCCCCACTTTCACGCGATCCATCGCCACGCTGGTCGTGAAGTGGCGCACGTTCGGGTTGTCGAAGAACATCCGCCGGGTGAACGCCTCGAAGCCCGCCATGTCCGGGCACGTCACGATCAGGACGTAGTCCGCCGTTCCGGTGACGTAGTAGCACTGCTGGACGGCGTCCTCGGCCAGCACCTGGCGGCGGAAGCCGTCGAAGACCGCGAGGTTCTCGCGCTCCATCTCGACCGTCACCACGAACGTCATGCTCAGCCCGAGCGCCTCCGGCGAGAGCACCGCCACCTCGCGCTCGATGACGCCCGCCTCGCGCAGCCGCTTGATCCGCCGCTGCACCGCCGCGGCCGAGAGGCCGACCTTCGCGCCGATCGTCTCGGCGATCGTGCGAGCGTCCGACTGGAGGCAGGCGAGGATGGCGATGTCGAGCTGGTCGAGGTCAGGTGTCCGCACTTCAGCAGGCTAACCGGCACCCCCGACCGTCCGCCCGTGATCACTTCCGGGTGACCTCGCTCACTACTCCGTTCGAGGGGAAGATGAAACAACTTTTTCCGTGAGCTGGAACACAACTGACCGGTCTACCAGGGGGTAGCCCATAGAAGTGGAAGACCAGCCGGTCGCTCCGCCAACCCGCCGGCGTGGGGAGGCTCTCCCGTGCCCGCACCTGCCGCCGTGCTGACCGGTCTCGGTTCGTGGTTGCCGACGAAAGTCCTGGACAACCACGAAATCGCCGCCCGGCTCGACACCTCGGACGAGTGGATCCGGACCCGCACCGGGATCCGCGAGCGCCGCGTCGCGGGCCCGGACGAGTCCACTGTGGACCTCGCGGTGGGGGCCGGCCGCGAAGCGCTCGCGGGCACCTCCGCCGACGCCGTCGTCCTCGCCACGTCCACCCCCGACCAGCCCTGCCCGGCCAGCGCGCCGCAGGTCGCCGCCCGGCTCGGGCTCGGCACGGCCGCGGCGTTCGACGTCAACGCCGTCTGCAGCGGCTTCGTCTACGCCCTCGCCACGGCCGCCGGCTTCATCGCGGGCGGGCTGGCCGAGCGCGTGCTCGTGATCGGCGCCGACACCTTCACCACGCTCATCGACCCCGGCGACCGCACCACCGTGCCGATCTTCGGCGACGGCGCCGGCGCGGTGCTCCTGCGGGCCGGCGACCCGGACGAGCCCGGCGCGTTCGGCCCGTTCGACCTGCACAGCGAAGGCGAGCACGCCGAACTGCTCTGGGTCGAGGCCGGCGGCGCCCGGCGGCGGCTGTCCGACCAGCCGGCCGACCGCTTCCTCGCCATGCAGGGCACGGCCGTGTTCCGGCACGCCTGCGCGCGGATGGCCGAGTCCTCCCGCACGGTCCTGGACCGCGCGGGGTGGATGGTCGGCGACGTCGACCGCTTCGTCGGGCACCAGGCGAACATCCGGATCCTCCAGGCGACGGCGAAGCAACTCGGCATGCCCGCCGACGCCGTGGTCGCCAACATCGACCGGGTCGGCAACACCAGCGCCGCGTCCATCCCGCTCGCACTGGCCGACGCCCGCGCCGACGGCACCCTCGTGCCTGGGCACCGCGTCCTGCTCAGCGCGTTCGGGGCCGGCCTGACCTGGGGTTCGACCGTGGTGCGCTGGCCGGACCTCGGTCAGCTCTGAGCGGCCGTCGTCCAGGTCGGCGTCGCCTCCTGGCGGCCGCGCAGCTCCAGCTCACCGTGCTTCTCCCAGTGCGCGGCTTCGCCCGGCAGGGCCGCGGAGACGACGGCGTCACTGGCGAGCACCCGTGCCGGGACGGCCTTGGCGAGCTCGGTGAGCCGCGCGGCCTCGTTGACCGCGTCGCCGATCACCGTGTACTCGAGCCGGCTGCTGGAACCGAGCTGCCCCGCGAACACCGGGCCGCCGGAGACGCCGATGCCGAGGTCGAGCTCGCCGGCTTCGCGCACCGCGTCCCGGATCGCCCGGGCCGCGGCCAGCGCGGCCGTCTGGGCGTCCGCGAGCCGGGTCGGGGCGCCGAAGATGCACAGCGCGGCGTCGCCCTGGAACTTGTTGACCAGCCCGCCGCGCGCGTTGACCGCGGAGACGACCGCGGCGAACAGCCGGTTCAGCTTCCCGACCAGCTCCTCCGGCGGGGTCCGGTAGGCGAGCGCGGTCGAGTCGACGACGTCGACGAACAACGCCGTGACCTCGCGGACGTCACCCGAGAGGGAGGCGCCGTACTCGAGGGCGTGCCGGGCGACCTCGGCGCCGACGTGCCTGCCGAACAGGTCCCGCATCCGCGCCTGCTCGCGCAGGCCGGCGGCGAGCTGGTTCACCGACGTCTGGAGCCTGCCGATTTCGCTGGCGTCGTCGACGTCCACGGCGATGTCGTTGTTGCCGCGCGCGATCTCGTCGAGTGCCACGCGCAGCCGGTGCAGCGGCGCCGCCACCGCCCTGGCCAGCAGGGCCGTGCCGATCGCGCCGACAGCGAGGCCGATCACCGAAAGCATGATCAGGCTGGCGGTGTGGTCGCCGGAGCCCAGCTCCGGCGGGGTGGCGACGAGCAGCACGCCGACGAGCGGGACGCCGCTGGCCAGCGCCCAGGAGACGACCAGCCGGGACAGCACGGTGACCGGCAGCGAGCCGCGCGGCGGCAGGACGTCCAGCGCGATCGTCATCACCGGCCGCGCCACCCATTCGGCCGCGAGGTAGGTGAGCCCGACCGTGGTGAGCCCGCCGAGCCCGATCACCGTGGCCATGCCGACGGCGTCGTCGGCCGAGCCGAGCGCGCCGGCGAGCGCGGTGAGGATCACGGTGCCGATCAGCCAGAGCGTGCCGCTGACCACGGCCATGTCGACCGGCAGCCGCAACGCCCGCCGCGCCTCGCTCTCCGACGGCGGGCGGCCGAGCACGAACCAGATCGCGGTGCGGCGCTGCAGCCACGCCGTCCACAGCGTCCCGGCGAGCAGGGCCGCGGCGACGATGCCGGCCGCGGTCAGGCCGAGCACCCAGCCCCGGTCGCCGACGTCGCCGGGCAGGCCCTGCAGCACGAGCAGCAGGGCGACCACACCGGAACCGGCGACACTGGAGCCGATGCCGAGCCCGGCGAAGCCCAGGCTGGTGCGCAACACCACGCGGACGTTCTTCACGGCGATCTTGCGCACGGCGTCGATCGTACGGCCGAAAATGCGTGGCCACCGCCCGTGCCCGCTGGTTACCGTCCGATCATGGAACCACTCGGCCAGGACGAGATCCGGGCCTCGTTCGTCAACTGCACGCGCGGCGAAGCCAAGGGCGTGACGCTGCCCGCCCAGCCCTCGGAAATCCCGTGGGAGCGGCGGGAGTTCCTCGGCTGGCGCGACCCGAAGGCACCCGGGCGCGCCTACCTCGTGCTGCCCCACGGCGGTGAAGTCGTCGGGCTCGCCCTGCGTGCGGCACCGCCGCCGAAGTCACGCCTGCGCAGCAACATCTGCGGCTTCTGCACGACGACGCACGGGCTCGCCGACATCACGCTCTTCTCCGGCAAGCGCGCCGGGAAGTCCGGCCGTGACGGCAACACGCTGGGCATCTACGCCTGCGGGAATCTCGGCTGCTGCCAGTACGTCCGGGGCGAGCTCAAGTCCGACGTCCCCCAGCCGTTCGAGACGCTGACGCTCGAGGAGCGCATCGCGCGGCTGGAAGAGAAGCTGCACAAGTTCGTGGCGCGCGTGCTGGAGTCGCGTTAGAAGCGGTACCGCACGATGTGCGCGGTCCGCGCCAGCGGCGGGAAGACCTTCAGCAACCGCAGCTGGAACCGGGTGATCGGCCCCATCTTGGCCAGCACGTCCGGGGTCGCCCAGTGTGCGGCGTCCAATGAGGACTCGAGGGTGAGGCCGCAGGGTTCGAGGTCGCGCGGGTCGTCGACACCCCAGTAGAGCGTCGCGCCCGCCCGGCGGACCGGGGTGTTGATCTTCTGGCTCTTGATGGCCATCCGGCTGAAGAGGTCGCAGATCAGCTCGCCGGACGGGAACTTCGCGGCCAGCCGGCGGAACAGCTCGGTGCCGGTCTCGGGCTTCAGGTACATCGTGAGACCTTCGGCGACGATCAGCGCCGTCCGGTCCGAGGGCACCTGGTCCAGCCACGCGAAGTCGGTCACCGACGTGCCGATGTGCGTCTGGTTCGGCGCCTTGTCGTAGAGCATCTCCCGCAGCTCGATGACCTCGGGGTAGTCGACGTCGTACCAGTGCGCGCTCTCCGGCGGGGCGAGGCGCTGGAACCGGGTGTCCAGGCCGCAGCCCAGGTGCAGCACGATCGCGTCCGGGTGGGCGCGCAGGTACTCCGCGGTCCAGTCGTCGATCGGCTTCGCGCGCAGGACGACCGACACCGCGCGGTCCGGGGAGATGCCGATCTTGGAGAAGTCATAGTCGATCCGGCGGACGGCGTCGTCCGCCGCCTTGTCGCCGAGGATCGGGTGGGCACTGCGGTAGTCGAGCGCGCGGCCGTAGAGCGTGGCCAGGTTGGTGGCCTTCTCTTCGGTGAAGTGGACCTTCTCCATCACGACCCCAGAAGTTTCACAATGTTGTGAAAATTCTAGCGCGTTTCCGGGTGCGCGGCGAAGTCGTGCGCGTAGGTCTTGGCCTCGACCAGGTGCTTGAGGGTCAGCTCGCGGGCCGCGGCCGGGTCGGAGCGGCGGATGGCGTCGAGGATGGCCCGGTGGTCGGCGACGGCCTTGCGGATCTGCCCGGGCAGCCGCAGCGCCGCCCGCCGCTCCTCGCCGACCAGGGCGAGCACGGACCGCAGCAGCCCGGCGACGTCGTCGTTGCCCGCGTTCTGCGCGATCACCCGGTGGAACTCGGCGTCGGCGGCGATGACGTGCAGCATGTCGCCGTCTTCGGCGGCCTGCGCCATCTCGGCGACGTTGTCCTCGAGTCTGCTGACGGTCCGCGCGGTGGCGTGCCGGGCCAGCCGCTCGGCCAGGGTGGGCTCGACGGTCGCCCGGAGGTCGAAGAGCTTCTCGACGAGCTGGTCGTGCTCGGTGAACCAGGTCCGCAGCGGCTGTTCCTGCTGTTCGCGGACGTAGGTGCCGGAGCCGGCCCGGATCTGGACGTAGCCGATGGAGTCGAGGACCCGCAGCGCCTGCCGCAGCGAGCCCCGGCTGATGCCGAGCTCCTCGCAGAGCACCCGTTCGGCGGGCAGCCTGCTGCCCGGCGGCAGGTCACCGGAGTCGATCCGCGCCCGCAGCCGGTCGACGGTCGCGCTCCAGACCTGCTCGGTGTCCACCCGCCCATCCTCTCAGCCCACGGAATTGTCGGGGGTGCCTGCCATGATCACCGGCATGGACATCTTGGGGGCGTGGGTGCAGGGCTGGGCGGTGTCGCGGGCGACGTCGCCGCCGGTCGCCGAGCCCGACGGCTACCGCGTCGACGTCGGCCTGCCCGGGCACCGGGTGCGGTACCTGCTGCGCGCGCCGGCAGCGGTGCCGGCCCGGGCGCGGGCGGCGGCCGCGCCCGGCACGTGGCTGAAGACATGCGGCTCGCGCGCCGAGGTGCTGGCGGGCCTGACCCCGGCGTGGACGGCGGGGGAAACGGAGTACCTGATGGCCGTCGAGGGTCCGTTGCCACCGGTGGCGGTCCCGCCGGGGTACGCGGTGACGGTGACCGGCGAAGGGCCGGTGTGGCGGGTGCTGGTGTCGTCCGGCGGCGAACCGGCGGCCCACGGCCAGGTCGGGGTGGCGGCCGGCGTCGCGGTGTTCGACAAGATCGAGACGGAGCCGGCGCACCGCCGCCGTGGCCTCGGCCGGCTGGTGATGCACCGGCTGGGCGAGGCGGCGGCCGCGAGCTCGAGCGCGCTGCTGGCGTCCGAAGCCGGGCGCGGGCTGTACACCGCGCTCGGCTGGCGGGTGGTGTCCGACGTCGTCCCGGCGCACGTCCCGGAAGGAGGGGCATGACAGCGCGGTTCAAAGACCTCGCCCTGGACGCGAACGACCACCAGGCGCTGGCGGACTGGTGGTGCCGGGCGCTCGGCTACGTCCGCCGCGACTCGCTGACCGGCGACACGCGCCCGGACGACTGGCCGGTCCCGATCGTCGACCCCGCGGGCGAGGGGCCGCTGATCTGGCTCAACCCGGTGCCGGAGCGGAAGACGGTGAAGAACCGCATGCACCTGGACGTCTTCGGCGACCCCGCGGAGCTGGTGGCGCTGGGGGCCACCCTGATCCGGGCGCGGGGAGGTGATGTCGACTGGGACCAGCTGGCGGACCCCGAGGGCAACGAGTTCTGCGTCTTCACCCCGCAGTCACTTCCAGAGCGCTAGAAGTTCAGCCCCGGATCCTGGGCCAAGGTCGCGAGCTCCTCGGCGGTCAACGGCAGCGGACCGGTGACCCCGATCGTGCCCCCCAGGTGGACCACGACGTAGCTGCCGTCCGCCCGGAAGTCGGTCACCGTGATGCTGTGCTGCAGCGTGCCTTCCCGGTCGGTGGTGTCCGCTTCGGACGTCATCAGGATCCCGCTGGTGCCGACGGCGGTGTAGCGGCAGGTCGTCGAGGGGCTGATCTGCGTCTTCATCACCGCGCACAGCTGCCGGGGCTGGAACCGCTTCACCGGGTTGGTCGGCACGTACACGTCGACAGCGAGGTAGTAGCCGGTGTCTTCCGGCCCGCCGTGCTCGGTGATGCCCACCCCCCGCTGGCTGGTCGGCATGATGCCGCCGAAGTGGCCGGTCGTGAGGGAGTCGCGCCGGATCGGCTCGCCGGGCGGCAGCATCTCCGGCAGGACCGCTTCGAGGTGCTCCGCGATCTGCGGGGCCCGGGCGCCGATCCGCGCGTCGGTCGGCTGGGGCAGCTCGCCGGTGCCCGGCGGCCACCACCGTTCCCCGGCGGGCGGTGACGGCCGGGGCGGTACCGCCGGCTGGACCGGGACGCCGGGCACGGGCCGGGTGACCGGGATGGCGACGGCGGCGGCCGCGGCGATGACGACACCGGCGCAGGCCAGCAGGATCGTGCGACGGCGGTGCCGTCGGCGGGCGACCCGGGTGACGACCTCGTCGGGGTCGAACCCCAGTGGCGGTTCGGCGCGCACGGCCGCGATGAACTCGCGGGCCAGCATCTGCTCGTCCATCACAGCTCGCTTTCTGCCAGCGCATCCGGGAAGGCGCCGCGGAGGGTCCGCAGCGCCCTGGTGGCCTGGCTCCGGACCGTGCCCTCCGAACACCGCAGCTCACGGGCCACTTCGGCGACCGGCAGGTCGCAGAAGTATCGCAGCACCAGCACCGCCCGCTGCCGGGGCGCGAGCGCCGCCAGCGCCGTGGCCAGTTCGGCACGCAGGCCGGCGTGCTGCTGGAGCACGGCCGGATCCGCCGCAGCGTCCTCGACCTCGGGCACCGCGCCGGTGTGCCGCTCGGACCGCCGCCACGGCCGCCGCCGTTCGTCGAGCCAGCAGCGGGTCAGCGTCTGCCGCGCGTAGCTCACCGGCCGGTCGGTGCCGCGGACCCGCGGCCACGCGCCGTACAGCTTGTGCAGCGTGGTCTGGACGAGGTCTTCGGCCAGGTGCCAGTCGCCGCACAGCAGGTAGCCGTACCGGCGCAGCGGCACGGCGTTGTCCCTGGCGAACTCGCGAAACCGATCCTCGTCGGCTGCCCGCATCGGGCCTCCTTCACTTCAGGTACGGCTTCTTACGCGGCGGCCGGCCGAAGCGCTGCATCGCCGTGAGTGTCTGACCTGACACATCTGCCGCGCGGGAGCGGCCCACGATGCTTAGGCTCCGCACGTGATTGCTTCATGACGTGGTGGCACGCGCTGATCATCGTGGTCGCCGGGATCTGGGCGGGGACGATCAACGCCGTCGTCGGCTCCGGGACGCTCGTCACCTTCCCGGTGCTCGTCGCGCTCGGCTACCCGCCCGTGACCGCCACCACCTCGAACGCCATCGGCCTGGCGCCCGGCACGCTCAGCGGCGCCTGGGGGTACCGGCACGAGCTCGAGGGCTACTGGCCGCAGACCGCGAAGTTCGCCGTCGCGTCCTTCCTCGGCGCCATCGGCGGCACCATCCTGCTGCTCTCGCTGCCGAAGGACGCCTTCGAAGCCGTCGTCCCGGTGCTCGTCGGGCTGGCCGTGATCCTCGTGATCATCCAGCCGAAGGTCTCGAAGTGGGTCGCCGAGCGGCGGGAGCAGAACGGGACCGAGCACAAACCCGGGCCGCTGCTGATGTTCCTCATCTTCCTCATCGGCATCTACGGCGGGTACTTCACCGCCGCGCAGGGCGTGATGCTGATGGCCGTGATGGGGATGCTGCTGTCGGAGCCGCTGCAGAAGCTCAACGGCGTCAAGAACGTCCTCGCCGCCGTCGTGAACCTGGTCGCCGGGCTCATCTACGCGTTCGTCGCGCCGGTCAGCTGGGCCGTCGTGCTGTGGCTGGCGGTCGGCTCGACCGCCGGCGGCTTCCTCGGCGCGAAGATCGGCCGGAAGCTGCCGCCGGCGGTGCTGCGCGGCGTGATCGTGGTGATCGGCGTCGCCGCCGTCGTCCAGCTCGTGGTCAAGCAGTTCGCGAACTGAACTCGCGGGCCGCGGCCAGGAAGAGGTCGTTCTCCTCGGGCGTCCCGATGGTCACGCGGACACCGTCGCCGGCGAACGGGCGGACCACGAGCTTGCGGTCCAGCGCGTGCTCGGCGAACGGGACGGCCTGGTCACCGAGCGGCAGCCAGACGAAGTTCGCCTGCGTCTCCGGCACCCGGTACCCCGCCGCCAGCAGGGCGTCCCGCACCCGCCCGCGCTCGGCGACGATGTCCTGGCAGCGGGCCAGCAGCTCGTCGGCCGCGTCGAGCGACGCCAGCGCGGCCACCTGGGCCAGCATGTTCACCGAGAAGGCCACGTACACCTGGCGAAGCGCGTCCGCGATCGGCTCGGGCGCGACCGCGTAACCGACGCGAAGGCCGGCGAGGCCGTACGCCTTCGAGAACGTGCGGAGCACCATGACGTTCGGCCGGCTGCGGGTGTACTCGACACCGTCGGGCACCTCGGGGTCGGTGACGAACTCCTTGTAGGCCTCGTCCAGCACGACCAGCACGTGCTCGGGCACCGCGGCCAGGAACCGCTCCAGCTCGGCGCGCCGGACCGCCGTCCCGGTCGGGTTGTTCGGGTTGCAGACGAAGACCACGCGCGTCCGGTCGGTGATCGCCGCGAGCATCGCGTCGAGGTCGAGCTCCTGGCCCTCGGTGATCGGCACCTTCACCGAGACGGCGTTCGCGACCTGCGTGACGATCGGGTACGCCTCGAACGAGCGCCAGCCGAAGATGACCTCGTCGCCGGGCGCGCACACCGCCTGGATCGTCTGCTGGCACAGGGACACCGAGCCGCAGCCGATCGCGACCCGCTCCACCGGCACGTCCAGCTCGCGCGCCAGCCGTTCGCGCAGCGCCTGCGAGCCGGTGTCCGGGTAGCGGTTGATCCCGGCCGCGGCCGCGGCGATCGCCTGCGCGACGCTCGGCAGCGCGCCGCCGGGCACCTCGTTGCTCGCCAGCTTGATCGCGCCTTCGATCGTCCGGCCGGGGACGTATTTCGGCAACGATTCGAGATCGGCACGCGGGGACACGGACGGCATCTTCGGCGCTCCTGGAAATCGACGGGACGACCCGCTCACCGTATCTTTTCCGCCCGCCGCCCCGCGACTCCCTTCAAGCGGTCCCATCGCGGCGACCTGCGTCACCGGGCTTCCTCCCGTTCACCTCCAGGTGGTTGGGTGAAGCAATGACGTCGACCTCCACCGTGGACTACCAGCGCACCGACGGCCGGACCCTGCGCCTGACCTTTTCGGAACCCGAAGGCGCGCTGCGCGGTGGCTTGGTGGTGCTCCACGAGGCCGACGGCGTCACCGACGGCGTGAAACTGCTGCTCGCCAGCCTCGCCACCGAGGGCTGGCTGACCGTCACCCCGCACCTCGAGAACGACCGCCTCACCCAGCAGGACCTGCTCGACGCGACCGACCTGACGCTGGCCTGGCTGGTCGAGCGCGGTGTCCAGGCGGACCTGCTCGGCGTGATGGGCTTCGACCTCGGCGGCACCGCGGCGCTGGTCGTCGCGTCGCACCGCAAGCTCGGCGCGGCGGTCAGCGTCGGCGGGCAGCAGGCCGCGGAGCTGCCCGCGCTGGTCGAGATCGCCGGGAAGCTCACCAGCCCGTGGCTGGGCATGTACGGCGACGCCGGCGACGAGGCGGGCGGCGCCGACGTCGAGCGCCTGCGTGACGCCGCCGCGTCGGCGAAGGTCGCCACCAACGTCGTCCACTACCCGGGCGCGAACCACCGCTTCGACGCCGATCCGGGCGCGGCCGCGGAGGCCTGGCAGCGCACGCTGAACTGGTTCGACGCGCACCTGCGGTGAGTGTGGCCGGGCCACATGCTTCCCCGGGTTTCCGTGTCGGTTCCGACCACGGTGACTTCCGGATCCGAAGGATTAGGCTCGGGGCGTGACGCACACCGCCGACGCCCCCGAAGTGCTCTGGCGCCCCGAGCCGGGCCACGTTGCCAACACCAAGATCGAAGCCTTCCGCCGGTGGCTGCGCGCCGAGCGCGGCGTCGAGGTGGACGACTACCGCGCGCTGCACGAGTTCTCGGTCGACCGCGGCCCGGACTTCTGGGCGGCGGTCGCGGACTTCCTCGGCGTCCGCTGGCACGACCAGCCCGGCGAGGTGCTCTCCGGCGAGATGCCGGACGCCGTCTGGTTCGAGGGCGGCACGCTCAACTACGCCGAGCACGCGCTCACCCCCGGCGTCGCGGGCGCGGTGAAGGCCGACGACGAGACGGCCGTGATCTTCCACCGCGAAGACGGCTTCGCGAGCCACCTGACGTACGGCCGGCTGCGCGCGCAGGTCGCCGCCGCCCGGGCCGCGCTGCTCGAACTCGGCGTCGGCAAGGGCGACCGGGTCGTCGCCCTCGCGCCGAACTGCCCGCAGACGCTGGTCGCGTTCCTCGCCGCGGCGAGCATCGGGGCGATCTGGTCGTCGTGCTCGCCGGACTTCGGCGTCCGCGCGGTCGCCGACCGGTTCGTCCAGATCGAGCCGAAGGTGCTCTTCGCGGTCAACGCCTACGCCTACAACGGCCGCCAGTTCGACATCCGGACGACGGTCGCCGACCTGCAGGCGCAGCTGCCGTCGCTGGCCGCGACCGTGCTCGTCGAGTACGTCGGCGAAGGCCGCATGGACGGAATCCTCGACTGGGCCGAGCTGCTCGCGAAGCACGAGGGCGCGCCGCTGCTGTTCGAGCCGGTCGAGTTCGCGCACCCGCTGTGGGTGCTCTACTCGTCGGGCACCACCGGCCTGCCGAAGGGCATCGTGCACGGCCACGGCGGTATCACGCTGGAGCACCTCAAGGCGCTGGCGCTGCAGACCGACCTCGGCCCCGGCGACCGGTTCTTCTGGTTCAGCACCACCGGCTGGATGATGTGGAACTTCCTCATCTCCGGCCTGCTGGTCGGCACGACGATCGTGCTCTACGACGGCAGCCCGGGCTTCCCGGACCTGAACGCGCTCTGGCACCTGGCCGAGCAGCACCGCGTCACCTACTTCGGCACGTCGGCCCCGTTCATCCAGAGCTGCCTCAAGGCCGGCATCAAGCCCGCGGGGCGCTACGACCTCTCCGGCCTGCGCGCGCTGGGCTCCACGGGCGCGCCGCTGAGCGTCGAGGGCTTCCGGTGGATCGTCGACGAGGTCGGGAAGGACGTGCAGATCTGCTCGGTCTCCGGCGGCACCGACCTGTGCGCGGCCTTCGTCGCGTCGGCGCCCGACGTGCCGGTCTGGCTCGGTGAGCTGTCCTGCCCGGCGCTGGGGGCCGCGGTCAACGCCTTCGACGAAGCCGGCAACGCCGTCGTCGAGGAGGTCGGCGAGCTGGTCATCACCAAGCCGATGCCGTCGATGCCGGTGTTCTTCTGGAACGACCCCGACGGCTCGCGGCTGCGTGAGGCCTACTTCGAGATGTACCCCGGGCTGTGGCGGCACGGGGACTGGATCCGGATCACGAACCGCGGCTCGGCGGTGATCTACGGCCGCAGCGACTCGACGCTCAACCGCGGCGGCGTCCGGATGGGCACGGCGGAGTTCTACCGGGTCGTCGAGGGCTACGACGAGATCGCGGATTCCCTGGTCGTGGACACCTCGGCGGCCGGGAACGAGGACGGGCAGCTGATCTGTTTCGTGGTGCTGGCCGGTGGTGTCGCGCTCGAAGACGTCGAGCCGCGGCTGCGCAAGGAGCTCCGTAGCGCGCTGTCACCGCGCCATGTACCCGATCGGTTCGTCGTGGTTTCCGAGATACCTCGTACCTTGAACGGTAAGAAGTGTGAGGTACCGGTGAAGAAGATCCTCGCCGGTGTGGCTCCTGACCGGGCCGTCAGCCGCGACGCGCTGGCCAACCCGGCGGCGCTCGCGCCGTTCGTGGAGCTCGCCGGGGGGTAGATGGGGGAAGCATGATCAGCCACGCTGGGTTGAACGGGTGGTGACGGGGACACGCGCGCAGATCACCTGGAAGGTGGCGGGAGCCACCACCGTGGGGGTGATCACCTGGGTGACCCGGCTGGCCGGGCTGCTGACCGTGGGCTCGATCCTGGTCCCGGCCGGCCGGCGCAGCCTGCGCGGGCACCTGGCCGAGTGGCTGGAGCTGCCGCAGGAGGCAACGGTCGCCGCGGCGACCGTTGCCCTGGTCATGGGCGTGCTGCTGGTGCTACTGGCCGCGGGGCTCCGGCGCCGCAAGCGCCGGGCCTGGCAGCTGGCCGTGGGCGCGACCGTGCTGCTCACGATGTCGCACCTGGGGCTGAAGCACGTCCTCGGCGCCGGCCTGGTGTCGGTGCTGCTGCTGATCGGCCTGATCGCCAACCGGCGCTACTTCGTCGCGAAGCCGGACCCGGTGGTCGGGCGCTGGCGGGCGGTGCGCGTGTTCGTCCAGCTGGCGCTGGCCGGCTTCGTGATCAACGTCATCCTGCTCTCCGTGGCGCCGCGCGCGGCGCTGGAGCCGATGGGGTTCGGCGACCGGCTCGCGGAGTCGGCGCTCGCGCTGGTCGCGGCCAGCGGGCCCGCGGTGTTCCACCAGATGTGGCTGGAGGACCTCACCGCCGCCGTCGGCGCGCTGTTCGGCCTCGCCGCGGTGCTGGTGTCGGCGTACTTCCTGCTGCGCTCGGCCGAGCCGGCGCCACGGCTGACCGACGAAGAGGTCGCGCGGCTGCGCCGGCTGCTGGACGAGCACGGCGAGCGTGACTCGCTCGGCTACTTCGCGCTGCGGCGGGACAAGTTCGCGGTGTTCTCGAAGACGGGCAAGGCGGCGGTCACCTACCGCGTGATCGCCGGGGTCGCGCTGTGCTCGGCCGACCCGCTCGGCGACCACGAGGCCTGGCCGGGCGCGATCGAGGAGTACCTGGAGGTCTGCCGGAGGAACGGCTGGACGCCGGCGGCGATGGGCGTCTCCGAGCTCGGCGCGACGGTGTGGGCCCGGTTCGGCCTGGAGGTCCTGGAGATCGGCGACGAGGCGGTCGTCGACGCGGCGGGGTTCACGTTGGACGGCCGCACCATGCGCGGCGTCCGCCAGGCGGCGTCCCGCACCAAGCGCGCGGGCTACAAGGTTCTGGTGCGCCGGGCCGAGGACCTGCGCCCGGGCGAGCTGGCCGAACTGGAGGTGCTGGCGGCCAACTGGCGCGGCACGGACACCGAGCGCGGCTTCTCGATGGCACTCGGCCGCATGGGCGACCCGGGCTCGGTGCTGGTGACGGCCGAGCAGGGCGGGCGCGTCCGCGGCGTGCTCCAGTTCGTGCCGTGGGGGACGAAGGGCCTGTCGCTGGACGTCATGCGCCGCGACCGCGCGGCCGACAACGGCGTCAACGAGCTGATGATCTCGGAGCTCCTCCTGGCGGCGGGCCGCCACGGCGTCGAGCAGGTGTCCCTGAACTTCGCGGCGTTCCGCGCCCTGATGGAACAGGGCCGCCGCATCGGCGCGGGCCCGGTCGCCCGCATGTCGGCGAAGGTGCTGCACTTCTTCTCGCGCTGGATCCAGATCGAGACGCTCTACCGGTTCAACGCGAAGTTCCAGCCGCGCTGGGTGCCGAGGTACCTGGTGTACCCGGGGGTGCGCGAACTCCCCCGGGTGGGCATCGCGACGTTCGAGGCCGAGGGCCTCGGCGGCCGCTCCCCGCGCCTGCTCAGGCTGCTGCAGCGGGCATAAGGGGGGCCGCGTTCGGGGGTGATCCGGGGGTGTGTAACCTATCTGAGCAGTGGTCGTTGGGCCCAGGAGGCTTCGCCTAGTCTGGTCTATGGCGCCGCACTGCTAATGCGGTTGGGGGTAACCCCCCCTCCCGGGTTCAAATCCCGGAGCCTCCGCTGGTACCCGGTTCGCCGGGTGCTAGGTTACAACTGAACACGCGCCCGTAGCTCAGCTGGATAGAGCATCTGACTACGGATCAGAAGGTCAGGGGTTCGAATCCCTTCGGGCGCACGTCTGGTTGAGACAGCAGTACAAGGAACCCCCTGGAAACAGGGGGTTCCTTGCTGTTTCGGCCCTTTGCGGCCCTCAGAAGTTCTTCTTGGACACCGTCCACGGGTACCGGGACGCGAGTCCGGACGGGTCAAGGATGTAGGTGCGGGCCGTGGCGTTGCCGTTGAGCACCATGTCCAGGAACTGGACGACCGTGGTCATTCCGTCGGTCAGCTGGCTCCCGGTGATGAAGCCGACGTGCCCGGCCTGCGGGTGCACCGCCAGCACGGCGGGAACGGTCACCAGGTCGTAGTTGGCGCGGGTGTTGTCGTAGGCGATGTCGGACGGACCGCCGGCCATGAACAACGTCGGTGTGTGGAGGCGGGCGAGCTCGGCTCGCGAATAGCCGAAGGAGCCGTCTGCGAAGAAGCCGCTGTCGAGCGAGACGGCGGCGGAGACCCGGCTGTCCTGCGCGGCGACCAAGGCCTCGATGCCGCCGCAGGAGTGGCCCGAGGTGGCCACCTTCGCCAGGTCGAGCCGCTGCGACAGCGGTGCCCCGGACCGGTTCTGCTCCCGCTCCGCCCACGTGATCGCCCCGGTCAGCAGGGACGGGATGGGGGAGCCGCTCGGCACGCCGTTGGCCGAACCGTTCGCCGATCCGGTGTCCACCACCACGAAGCCCTTCGACGCGATGAACGTCAGCGCGCGGGTGACCTCGCTGTTGTCCGTGTGCGCGCAGGCCCCGTTGCCGAACGCCAGCACCGGCATCGGCGCACCCACCGCCTGCGGGTTCGACGGCCGGAACACGGTGTACCGGTTGTCGCCGTACGCGGCCTCCCGGGTGACCGGGAAGTTTTTGTTCACCGCGGGTTCGCCGCCCGCCGGTGGGGTCGGCACCGAGCCGGTGCACGCGACGCCGTTGAGCGTGAACGCCGACGGGGCGGCCGAGCTGCCGCCGGACGTGGCGTTGAAGCCGAAGGAAACCGTTCCGCCCGTGGCGACGGCGCCGTTCCACGACGCGTTGGTCACCGACACCTGGGCGCCCGACTGGGTGTGGGTCCCGTTCCACAGCTGCGTGATCCGCTCGTCGCCGGAGAACGTCCAGGTCAGCTGCCATCCGTTCACCGGGCTGCCGAGGTTCGTCACCGTCACGGCGGCGCCGAACCCGCCCTGCCACTGGGAACCGATCGCGTAGTCGACCCGGCATCCGCCCGCGGCCGCTGCCGTGCCGGTCACGGCGGGCGCGGTCGTCACCGCCATGGCCGCCACGACGGCCATCGTCCGCCGGACCCGGGAATTCGTTGCGCGCAAGATGATCTCCTCTTCGCTGAGTGACCGGCCATCTTGGGAGCGCTCCCAGTCGCCGCTCCGACTGTGGACTCTTTGCGGTACGCCCGTCAAGCAATGTGTCTGACGAACCGCTGGTTTCACTCGGTTGGGCCAGACCGCGTCCGGTCCTGGATCGCGCAGGATCCACTGCTCTGCGTAACCGGTCTGGACCAGTAAGCCGCGTGCACGAGGACTGGTCCTGACCCGTTATCACTCTTCGTGGTGACACTTCCGTAATTGGTCTGGACCACGTACCGTTTGCGCAAACGGCGCAAAACACCGCCCTGGTCCCCGCCGGCGGTGTGGGTTTCCGCCACCCTGCACCTGGCTCAAGGGAGAGCGATGTCCAGAAAGAGATGGCACCTCCTCGGTCTCTTCACCGCGGTCGGCGCGCTCGCGGTCGGCCTCGTCACCGTGCCGGCCAACGCCGCCGGCGGCGTCAGCGCCACCTTCAGCAAGGGCTCCGACTGGGGCACCGGCTACGAGGGCAAGTACACGATCAACAACGGCTCCGGCTCGACGCTGCCGACCTGGACCGTCGAGTTCGACCTGCCGAGCGGCGCGAAGATCTCGTCGCTCTGGGACGGCAGCTACACCGCGTCCGGCCAGCACGTCACCGTCAAGAACAGCTGGAACGGCAACGTCGGCAACGGCGGAACCGCCAGCTTCGGCTTCAACGTCGCCTACTCCGGCACCTACTCGGCCCCGGCGAACTGCAAGCTGAACGGCGGTTCCTGCGACGCCGGCGGCGGCACCCCGACCACCACGCCGACGACCCCGACCCAGCCGACCACCACCCCGACGACGCCGACGACGACGCCGACCACGCCCACCACCCCGACGACCACCACGCCGCCCCCGCCGGGCGGGCTGAAGAACGTCGGCTACTTCGTGCAGTGGGGCGTCTACGGCCGCAACTACCACGTCAAGAACATCGAGACGTCGGGCTCGGCCAGCAAGCTGACCCACATCAACTACGCGTTCGGCAACGTCAAGAACGGGCAGTGCACCGCGAACGACGACCCGTACGCCGACTACCAGAAGACCTACGACGCCGCGGGCAGCGTCGACGGGGTCGCCGACACCTGGGACCAGCCGGTCGCGGGCAACTTCAACCAGCTGCGCAAGCTGAAGAAGCTGCACCCGGGCCTCAAGGTCATCTGGTCGTTCGGCGGCTGGACCTACTCGGGTGGCTTCGGCCAGGCCTCGCAGAACGCGGCCGCCTTCGCGCAGTCCTGCTACAACCTCCTGAAGGACCCGCGCTGGGCCGACATCTGGGACGGCATCGACATCGACTGGGAGTACCCCAACGCCTGCGGCCTGTCCTGTGACACCAGCGGTGCCGCGGCCTACAAGAACCTGATGTCCGCGCTGCGGGCCAAGTTCGGCTCGTCGTTCCTCATCACCTCGGCCATCACCGCGGACGGCAGCAGCGGCGGCAAGCTCGACGTCGCCGACTACGGCGGCGCCGCGCAGTACGTCGACTGGTACAACGTGATGACCTACGACTACTTCGGTGCCTGGGCCGCGCAGGGTCCGACGGCCCCGCACTCGCCGCTGACCAACTTCACCGGCATCCCGACCCCGGGCTTCTACTCCGACGCGGCGATCCAGAAGCTGAAGAGCAAGGGCGTCCCGTCGAGCAAGCTGCTGCTGGGCATCGGTTTCTACGGCCGCGGCTGGACCGGCGTCACGCAGGACGCGCCGGGCGGCACGGCGACCGGCCCCGCGCCGGGCACGTACGAGCAGGGCATCGAGGACTACAAGGTCCTCAAGAACACCTGCCCGTCGACCGGCACCTTCGCCGGCACCGCGTACGCCAAGTGCGGCAGCAACTGGTGGAGCTACGACACCCCGGCGACGATCAACGGCAAGATGTCCTACGCCAAGCAGCAGGGTCTCGGCGGCGCCTTCTTCTGGGAGCTGACCGGTGACACCACGGGCGGCGAGCTCATCACCGCGATGAAGAACGGCCTGTCGTGAGCCGCCGGTGGTTGCCCGCACTCGGGCTGGCGGCCGCGGCCGCCACGATCGGCGCGATGTTCGTGATCGCGCCGGCGAACGCGGCGGGCGGTGTGTCCGCGACCTTCTCGAAGGGCTCCGACTGGGGCACCGGGTACGAGGGCAAGTACACGATCGCCAACGGCTCGGGCTCGACGCTCGCCACCTGGACCGTCGAGTTCGACCTGCCTTCCGGGGCGAAGATCTCGTCGCTGTGGGACGGCAGCTACACGGCGTCCGGCCAGCACGTCACGGTGAAGAACACCTGGAACGGCAACGTCGCCAACGGCGGTAGCGCCAGTTTCGGGTTCAACGTGGCGTACTCCGGCTCGTACGCCGCGCCGTCGAACTGCAAGCTGAACGGGGGTTCGTGCGCCGCCGGGGGCACACCCCCCACGACCACGACGCCTCCTACGACGACGACCCCGCCGACGACGACCACCACCACGCCGCCGCCGGCGGGTGGCCGGGGTGCGCCCTACCTCTACATGGGCTGGGGCAGCCCGCCGAACCCGCAGACGGTGATGTCCGCGACCGGGATCAAGTGGTTCACCATGGCGTTCATCAACGCCTCCGGTGGCTGCAACCCGGCGTGGGACAGCAGCCGTCCGCTGTCGGGCAGCGCCGACGCCACCGCGATCTCCCAGATCAAGGCGGCGGGCGGCCAGGTCGTCCCGTCGTTCGGCGGCTGGAGCGGCAACAAGCTGGGCCCGAACTGCTCGACGCCTGCCGCGCTGGCCGGCGCGTACCAGCAGGTCATCAACGCCTACGGGCTGAAGGCGATCGACATCGACATCGAGAACTCCGACGAGTTCGAGAACGAGGCCGTGCAGGACCGCATCCTGGGCGCGCTCAAGATCGTCAAGCAGAACAACCCGGGGATCCAGACGATCCTGACCTTCGGCACGTCGACGACCGGCCCGAACTACTACGGGAACCGGCTCATCGACCAGTCGAAGGCGCTGGGCGCGAACGTGGACGTGTACACGATCATGCCGTTCGACTTCGGCGGCGGCGCGAACATGTACACCAGCACGGTGAGCGCGGCGAACGGCCTGCGTGACAAGCTGAAGTCGACGTTCGGGTGGTCGGACGCCACGGCGTACGCCCACCTCGGCATCTCGGGCATGAACGGCCTGTCCGACCAGCAGGAGCTGACGGACCTGTCGACCTGGACCCAGATCACCAACTGGGCCAAGTCGAACAAGATCGCCCGCCTGGCGTTCTGGTCGGTCAACCGCGACCGGGGCTGCCCCGGCGGCGGCGTCCAGTCGGCGTGCAGCGGCATCGCCCAGAACGACTGGGACTTCACGAAGGTGACAGCGGGCTTCTGACGCTGTCGCAAGCGGCCTCCTTGCCCGTCCATCCATGCCCCCACCACCGCCCTCAACGGAGGCGCTTCGCGCCGCGGTGTTGGATTGGCGGGTGGGCAAGGAGGCCGTTCTCATGACATCTTGACGGCGTCCCCGATCGCTTGGTCCAAAATGGACACGCCGAGCGAGATCTCCTCTTCGGACGCCGTCAGCGGCGGCGCGATCCGGAACACCCCGCCCATCCCGGGCAGCTGCACGATGTTCATGTGCAGCCCCAGTTCGAGGCAGCGCCGGGTGACGCGCGCGCCCAGCTCGTCGGAACTCCGCTTGGTCTTCCGGTCCACCACCAGTTCCACCCCGGCCAGCAGGCCGCGGCCGCGGATGTCGCCGACGACCTCGTGCCGGTACGCGAGCTGCTCGAGGCCGTGGCGCAGCACCGAGCCGAGCTGCAGCGCCCGCTCGTCGAGGTGGTCGCGGGCCAGCACGTCCAGCACCGTGTTGCCGACCGCCGCCGGGAGCGGGTCCGACACGTGCGTCGTGAAGAACAGGAACCCGCGGTCGTGGGCCTCCTGCTCGATGGCCGCGCTCGTCACCACCGCGGCCAGCGGCAGGCCCGCGCCGAGCGTCTTCGACAGCGTCAGGATGTCCGGGACGACGCCGTCGCGCTCGAACGCGTACCAGTTCCCGGTGCGGCACAACCCGGTCTGGGCTTCGTCGAGGATCAGCAGCATCCCGCGCTCACGGCACTTCTCGGCCAGTGCGGCGAAGTAGCCGGGCGGGGGCTCGATGATCCCGCCCGAGCTGAGGATCGGCTCGGCCAGGAACGCGGCCAGGCTGCCCACCGACTGTGCGTCGATCAGCTCGAACCCGAAGTCCAGCTGGCGGCGCCAATCCAGCTCGCCGGCCGCGTCGGTGAAGTCCGGCCGGTACGCGTTCGGCGCCGGGATGGCGAAGTTGCCGGGCGCGGCCGGCCCGTACCCGCGACGGCCCGCGCTGTAGGTCGCGCTCGCCGCCGCCTGCGTCATGCCGTGCCAGGAGCGGGCGAACGAGACGATCTCGTGCCGTCCCGTGACCAGCTTGGCCATCCGGACGGCGGCCTCGTTCGACTCGGCGCCGGTGGTGAGCAGCAGCGCCTTCTCCAGCGGTGACGGCAGCGTCTCGGCCAGCCGCCGCGCCAGGTCGACGACCGGGCGGCTCAGCATGCCGCTGAACAGGTGGTCGAGCCGGCCCACCTGCCGCCGGACGGTCTCGACGATCTCCGGGTGCGCGTGCCCGAGGATCGCGCTCATCTGGCCGGAGGTGAAGTCCAGGATCCGGCGGCCGTCCTCGGTGAAGACGAAACTGCCCTCGGCGTGGTCGATGATCTCGCGGGTGAAGGCGCCGCCGTACCGCACGAGGTGCCGGTCGACGTCAGCCCAGAAGGAGTCAGCCATGGCTTCGACGCTAGGTCGCGGCGAGCGACACGTCCATCTCACAATTCCGGCTTCCCTGTTCGGTTCCGCCGAACAACAATGACGGCATGCTGAACCCGTGGCGCCTGCGGCTGCTGAGCAAGCTCGACACCCTCGGCACCGTCCGCGCGGTGGCGCATGACGCCAACCTGAGCGCGTCCAGCGTGTCGCAGCAGCTGGCCGTCCTCGAAGCGGAAACCCGAACCCAGCTGCTGGAACGCACCGGCCGTCGGGTCCGGCTCACCCCGGCGGGCCTGATGCTGGCCCGCCGCGCGCGGGTGATCCTCGACCACATGGAGACGGTCGAGGCGGAGCTGCGCAGCCTGAACGAGGAGCCGGCCGGCCTGGTCCGGCTCGGCGCGTTCCAGAGCGCCATCCACACCCTCGCCGTCCCGGCGGTGAGCAGGCTGGCGCACCCGGACCTCGAGGTCCAGCTTCTGGAGCTGGAGCCACACGAGAGCATCCCGGCCCTGCGGGGCGGCGACGCCGACGTCATCATCACCACGACCGACTTCGTCGAGCTGCCCCTGGGCCCCGACCTCGACATCGTCCCGCTGGCCACGGACCCGATCGTGCTGGTGACACCGCCGGACGCGCCCCGCGGCCCGGCCGTCCTGTCGGCCTACGCGAACGAGCCGTGGGCGCTGGACATGCCGCAGTCGTACATGGCGAACCTGACGCTGCGCTTGTGCCGCGAGTCGGGCTTCGAGCCGCGGGTGGTGTGCCGCTTCAGCAACTACCTGATGACGCTGCAGCACGTCGAAGCCGGCTTGGCGATCGCACTGCTCCCCGGGCTGGCGGTCGACCGCCACTACCGCGTGGCGACGCGCGAGCTGGCCACCCCGGTGACCCGCACGATCGCGGCGGTGGTCCGGAGCGGAACCCCGCTGCGCGCGGGCGTGAACGTGGTCCTGGAAGCGCTGCGGCAGCTGCCGGAACTGCCGGAACTGGTCAGACTTCCGTCTTCTCCCTGACCGGCAGCTCCGGGTTCGCGCCCCACGCCAGTTCGGTGACCACCCGCACCGCCGCCGGGACGGCCGCGCGGACCTCCGGTGACAGCCCGATCCCGCCGTCTACGCACGCGGGTTCGCAGCAGAAGACCAGTACGCGGCCCGCGTCGCCGCCCAGGAGGCGCAGCAGGCGGACCACCGCGTCGCCCGGGAGGTCGTGGGTGTCGGTCGCCGACGTCAGGGACAGCGTTCCCGGGCGGACGCCGTGCGGGGTCGCGTCCAGGAGGATCGTCGTGTCGTAGCCGCCGGTCAGGTCGTACGCCAGGTGGACCGTGGCGATGTCGTAGTCGGCGATCTGCACCCACGGTGGCAGACCAGCCCGGTCCAGTTCCCGGAGCACTTCGACGCCGAAGCCGTCGTCGTGCAGGAAGACGTTGCCGATGCTCGCGACCAGGACTCGTGGCCTCATTGCGCAACCTCCTGGGGTGCGCCTTCAGGCTAGAACTGTGAAGTGGATCACACAATAGCTAGTGTTGGTGCTCCCGCTCGTCCTGCGCGGTTTCCGCGCGCGCGAGCCACAACTCGGCTTCGTGGGCAGCTCCCCGGGCCCGCAGCATCCGCGCCAGGCTGAGCATCCCCTGGACGTCGCCGGTCTCGGCGGCGCGGCGGAACCACTGCTCGGCCTGCGCCAGGTCCTCGCGGTGCTCGGCGAGGTGGCCCAGGTTGGTCAGCGCCGGGACGCTCCCGTGCTCCGCGGCCTTGCGGTACCAAGCGGCCGCTTCGCCTTCGTCCCCGCGGTTGCGGGCCAGCACGCCCAGGTTGGTCATCGCCGCCGGGTCGCCGCGCTCGGCCGCGTCGAGGTACCAGCTCTCCGCCTCTTCGACGTCGCCGCGGCGGTGCAGCAGCAGCCCGAGCCGGGTGATCGCCTCGACGTGGCCGCCGCCCGCGCCCCGGCGGTACCACGATTCGGCGTCGCTCGGCCGGCCGAGGCGCTCGGCCTGCCTGCCGAGCTGGCAGGTGGCCGAGAGGTCGCCGGCCTGGACCGCGGAGCGCCACCAACGCGCCGCCTCGGCCGCCTGGCCGCGGTCGCGCAGCACGATGCCCAGGTCGATCATCGCGCCGGTGAAGCCGGCCTCGGCGGACTGCCGCAGCCACGACTCGGCCTCTTCGTTCTTCCCCTCTTCACGCAGCAGGCGCCCGAGCGCGGCCATCGAGGGCAGGTCGCCGGTCCGGGCCGCCTCGCCGTACCAGTGCCGGGCGTCCTCGCGCTTGCCGCGCCGCTCGTAGGACTTGGCCAGGTACTGCATCCCGTGCGGCTCGCCGGCCAGCGCCGCCTCGTGGTACCAGCGCTCGGCCTCGTCCAGTACCCCGCGGTCGGCGAGCAGGTGGGCCAGCGCCGTCATCGAGACGCGGTCGCCGCCCATCGCGGCCTTGCGGTACCACGATTCGGCCTCGGCCAGCTCGCCGCGCTCGCGCATGGCCAAGCCCATCCGGGCCATGGCGACGACGTTGCCGCCTTCCGCGGCTTTGCGCTGGAAGAACTCGTCGAACTTCTTGAGCCGGCCGGGCATCGGCTGCTCCCTCCGGATGGGTCCTGCTCCGGTAGTCGCAGAAGATCGGCTCCGTGTGACAGCTCCGCCGTGGGTGGGCGACGTCACATTCGCGCCAGGTCGTCGTGTCGGCGCGGTTGTCCCGGGCCGGCAGAGGTGAGACTACGCCGCGCGACCGCGCAGGTGAGAGGAGAAAATCGTGGCGGCCCGGGGCTTTCGGCTGAGCGTGACGCAGCGAACTCTGCTGGTAATCGTGGTGCTCGCGGTCGCGCTCTTCGGGTACTGGGCGACAAGGGGCGCGGGCGCGACCCCGTCGACCTCGGGGGCGCCGGTACCGGTCAGTGCGGCCGACGCCCAGAAGCAGCTCGACGAGCTGACCATCGCCGCGCGGACCTCGATGGACGGCTACTCGCGCGAGAAGTTCCCGCACTGGGACAGCCAGGGGTCCGGCTGCGACACCCGCGAAGTCGTCCTCAAGCGCGACGGCAAGGACGTCAAGACGGACAAGGACTGCAAGGCGCTGTCCGGCACCTGGACCAGCGTCTACGACGACGAGACCTGGACCAAGCCGACCGACCTCGACATCGACCACATGGTCCCGCTCGGGCAGGCGTGGGCGAGCGGCGCGAAGTCGTGGACGACCGAGAAGCGCGAGCAGTTCGCCAACGACCTGACCCGGCCGCAGCTGTTCGCCGTCACCGACAACGTCAACCAGCAGAAGAGCGACAAGGCGCCCGACCAGTGGAAGCCGCCGCTGGTCGCCTTCTGGTGCACCTACGCGACCGACTGGATCGTCGTGAAGCACTACTACGGGCTGACGATCACGCAGGCCGAGAAGACCGCCTTGACCGACATGCTGCGCCGCTGCTGAGCTGGCCCGCGTGACGACTTTCGCGCTGATCCACGGGGGCGGCGGCAGCGGCTGGGACTTCCACCTGCTCATCCCGGAGCTCGAGGCCCGCGGCCACGACGCCGTCGCCCCGGACCTGCCGATCACCGACCGCACGGCCGGGCTGGCGGAGTTCACCGGCACGGTCCTGGCCGCGCTGGGCGACCGCACGGACGTCGCCGTCGTCGGCCATTCGTACGGCGGGTTCACCGCGCCGCTGGTCGCGGCGAAGGTCCGGGCGCGGCTGCTGGTGTACCTGGCCGGGATGGTCCCGGCGCCGGGGGAGCAGCCGGGGCAGTGGTGGGACAACACCGGCTTCGCATCGCCGAAGGGCCTGACCGAGACCGAGCAGTTCTTCAACGGCGTCCCGGCGGAACTCGCCGAAGCGTGCCAGGCGCACGGGCGTGAGCAGGTCAGCAAGGAGTGGGACGAACCGTGGCCGCTCCCGGCCCACCCCGACGTCCCGACCAAGGTGCTCCTCGCCCGCGACGACCGGTTCTTCGTCCCGGACTTCCAGCGGCGGGTGGCCCGCGAGCGGCTCGGCATCGAGCCCGACGAGCTCGACGGCCCGCACTGCGTGCCGCTCAGCCACCCGGCCGCGCTGGCCGACCGGCTGGTGAGCTACCTCTGACTGCGCCGATCGGCGCTTAAAGGTCTAGACCTATTGACTGTGTGGTCCAGGCCACTTACGGTCTTGACCAGCGGCGAACCCGCTCGCGTCACCTCCACCCGGTCCCCACCACGGAGGTCTTATGCGCTTGGCATCCGTCTTCGTGCTGGCGGCGCTCGCTGCCGGTCTCTTCGCCGCCCCCGCGGCTTCGGCCGCCACCCTGCCCGCCTGCCAGCACTTCTACCCCGGCCCGATCCCGGACCGCCCGGTCACCGGCGGGCACGGCCCCGGCACGCTCGTCGGCGCCGTGGACGTGAGCAACCGCCTGCCCGCACCCGGCTCGGTCAGCGGGGGCCTGGGCAGCGACGGCAAGGTCACCTTCACCTTCGCCAGGGTCGCCGGCGCGAAGGCCTACCGGGCTTTCCGCAACGGTCAAGCCCTGCAGTGGATCAGCGACTGGGGCCAGCCGACGCTGACCGTCACCGACGCCAGTCCCTGCCAGAACGCGAACTACCAGCTGTACGCGATGACGGCGGAGGACAACTCCCCGGGTTCACTCGGCCGGATCTCCACGGCCTACCGCCTCGACGGCGCGAACCGGCTCGCCGGCTACCGCATCCCGGCGGGCACCACGCTGAACTACCGCGTCACGTCCTACAACGACGTCGCCCAGACGGCGCTGGGCTACCAGGCCGGGCCGGGTTTCTGCGCGGTCGACGCCCGGATCATCCCGTGGGGCACCCGGTTCTCCGTCCCCGGCTACGGCGAGTGCTACGCGGCGGACATCGGCAGCTGGATCAAGGACGACATCGTCGATGTCTGGCTGCCCGGAGGCCAGGCCGACGCCTGGGGCATCCAGCGACTGACCCTCACCGTGCGGTAGGCCACCTGACCGCCGAAAGGCCGTGACGGCCTCCTTGCCGACGTCCCCCAATTGCCCCGGCAAGGAGGTCTTCGCGGGTCACCAGCGGTCGAGGTGCAGGACCTCCTCGAGCGGCTGCCGCGCGGCCGGCTTGAACGTGTCGCCCGTGTAGAACGCCGTCGGGATCAACGCCGCTTGGTGCACGTTCTTCGGCAGCTCCAGCACCTCCGCCGCCTCCTGCTCGTACTTCAGGTGCAGCGTCGTCCACGCCGTCCCCAGCGTCACCGAGCGCGCCGCGAGCATGTAGCTCCACGCCGCCGGGAGCAGCGAGGCCCACAGGCCCGCCTGGTTGCCCGGCGGCAGCTCCGGCGAGTCCGTCTCCAGGCAGGGGATGACGAGCACCGGCACGTCACCCATCCGGTCGGCGAGGTAGGCGACGCTGTCGCCGACGCGCTGCTGCACCTTCGACCGCTCGGGGTCGTCGGCGAACAGCTTGCCCGCCGCCCGCGACGACTCCAGGTACTCCTGGCACGCCCGGCGGTAGATGCCGCCGAGCGCGGCGCGCTGCCCGGCATCGGTGATGACCAGCCACTGCCACCGCTGCGTGTTGGAACCGCTCGGCGCCTGGAGCGCGACCTGGATGCAGTGCTTGACCAGGTCGAGCGGCACCGGCCGCTCGAGGTCGAGGCGCTTGCGGACGGTCCGGGTGGTGGTCAGCAGCTCTTCGGGCGTCATCATCGGCCCATCATGCCGGGCTCACCAGCGATCGTGCACCAGCGGCCGGATGAGCTCGTCGTAGGTTTCGCGGACGCCGGCCAGCGCCTCCGGGGTCAACGGCGGGAGCGCCGCCGCCGCGGTGTTCGCCGAGGCCTGCGCAGCGTTGCGGGCACCCGGGATCACCGTGCTGACGCCCGGCTGGTCGATGATCCAGCGCAGCGCGAACTGGGCGAGCGTCTGGCCGGACGGCACCAGCCCGCGCAGCCGCTCGACGGCCTCCAGGCCGACCTCGTACGGCACGCCGGAGAAGGTCTCGCCGACGTCGAACGCTTCGCCGTGGCGGTTGTAGTTGCGGTGGTCGTTCTCGGCGAACGTCGTCTGCGCGGTGTAGCGGCCGGACAGCAGGCCGGACGCCAGCGGCACCCGCGCGATGATCCCGGCACCCGCTTCGGCCGCCGCGGGCAGCACGCGCTCCAGCGGCTTGAGGCGCAGGCAGTTCAGGATGATCTGGACGGAAGCCACGTGCGGCCGGGCCAGCGCGGTCAGCGCCTCGTCGGCGGTCTCGACGCTGACGCCGTAGGCCTTGATGCGGCCTTCCTCGACCATCTCGTCGAGGGCGTCGTACACCGCGTCGGAGGAGTACACCGGCGTCGGCGGGCAGTGCAGCTGGACCAGGTCGAGCGTGTCGACGCCGAGGTTGCGGCGCGACCGGTCGTTCCACTCGCGGAAGTTCGCGGCGACGTAGTTCTCCGGCACCTGCTCGACCCGGCGGCCCATCTTGGTGGCCACGAAGACGTCCCCGCGCTCGGCGAGGAACCGGCCGACCAGCCGTTCGCTGCGGCCGTCGCCGTAGACGTCGGCGGTGTCGAAGAAGGTGACACCGTTGTCGGCGGCCGCGTGCAGCACGCCCAGCGCGTCGTTCTCGTCGACCTCGCCCCAGTCCGCCCCGAGCTGCCAGCAGCCGAGCCCGACGACGGACACCTCGCGGCCCAGGCGGGCGATCTTCCGGTTCTCCATGTCGCGATCCAAGCACACGCCCGGCGCCTATGATTCGCCGTCATGGCCATGACATCCGGTCCGGACGGGCTGGGGACCCGGATGCGACACGTCCTCGAGATCTTCGAGACCGACATCGCGAAGTTCCTCGCCGACATCGGCCTCGACGACTACCGCCCGCGGTACTCCCCGGTGGTGCGGGCGCTGCTCGCGCGCGGCCCGCTCGCCATCCGCGACCTGGCCGCGGAGATCGGCGTGACGCACTCGGCGGCCAGCCAGACCGTCGCGCAGATGAACCGGGCCGGGCTCGTCGCCCTCGAACCGGGCGCGGACGCCCGGCAGCGCATCGTGTCGCTCACCGAGAAGACGCACGGCCTGCTGCCGCTGATCGAGGCGGAGTGGACGGCGACGACCGAGGCGTCCGAGGCGCTGGAGGCCGAGCTGCCCTACCCGCTGCGCGGGGTGCTGGCGGCGATCGTCGAGGCGCTGGAGCGGAAGCCGTTCCGGCAGCGGATCGCGGAGACCGCCGCCGCCCGGGAGCTGCTGGAGCGCTGACTCAGGCGTCCGGCAGCCGGAAGACGGCCCAGACGTACTTGCCGCCGGGGCACCGCTCGAAGCCCCAGTCCACCGAAAGCGCCTGGACCAGGACGAGCCCGCGGCTGCGGGCCTCGGCAGGCGACGGCGCCCGCAGCTCGGGCAGCCGCCCGCCGGTGTCGTGCACCCGCAGCGTCAGCCGGCCCCCGGCGTACTCCATCTCCAGCCGCTGGGGCCGCTCACCGTGCTCGAAGGCGTTGGTGACCAGCTCCGAGGTCGCCAGCAGGACGTCGTCGAGCTGCCGTTCCCGGACGCCGAGCCGCAGCAGCGCCGTCCGGACCTCGTGCCGGGCGATCGCCGGCGCGGTGACGTCGTCCGGGAGGAGCACCCTCAGCGGGGCGGCGGCCGCGGCGGTGCGCTGCGGCATCTTCGACGTCGTCATCCGGTCCCCCTCCCAGTGAGTTCGGTCCTGCCCGCCAAGTACCCAGGTGCCGGATGGCCTAATCAGGTGCCGTCGGCCAGCTCGGATTCGTCCAGCCCGGACCGCAGTTTCTTCAGCGTCGAGGCCAGCAGCCGCGACACCTGCATCTGCGACACCCCGACACGGCGGGCGATGTCGGACTGGCTCATCCCCGAGCCGAACCGCAGCGCGACGATCTTGCGCTCCCGCTCCGGCAGGCTCTCCAGCATCGGGCGCAGCGCCTCGCGCAGCTCGGCCTGGCCCAGCTCGGCGTCGGGCGCCCCGAACCGGGTGTGCGCCGCGTTCTCCAGCAGGTGGTCCAGCGACGCGCCGTAGCGGCCCTGGCCGGCGCGGAGACCCTCGTAGACGTCCTCGATGGGCACCCCGAGCCGCGCGGCGATCTCACTGGGCTTCGGGGCCCGCGAGAGCTGCACGGTGAGCTCTTCGCGCGCGGCGGAGATGTTCGCGTTCAGCTCCTTGAGCCGCCGCGGCACCCGCACCGACCAGCTGTTGTCCCGGAAGTGGTGCCGCAGTTCACCGGAGATGGTGGGCACCGCGAAGGCCAGGAAGTCCGTCCCCTGCGCGGGGTCGAACCGGTCGACGGCGTGGATCAGCCCGACCGTGGCGATCTGGACCAGGTCCTCCATCGCCTCGTCGCGGTTGCGGAACTTCCGGGCGAGGTTGCGCGCCAGCTCCAGGTGCGCGCGCACGAGGGTGTCGCGGACGCGTTCGCGCTCCGGCGAGTCCGCGGGCAGCTCGGCAAGACGGTTGAACAGCGCGCCGACGTCGAGGTCGTCCCCGCTGCTCCCGGCGGGATCGCTCACGAGTCCGCCGCCTGGCTCTCCCGGACGAGGTCCACCCGGGACACGTAACGTCCGTTCTCCGGCGTGATCGTGCGCTCGGCCGACGTCGCGAGCGCGGTGAGCAGCTGCCACGACAGGCCGGCGTCGTCCTCGTGGTCGGCGCTGTCGGACAGCACCGACACGGAAACCTCGATGCGCGGCCCGCTCCAGGAGAAGACACACGTCAGGCGGCCGTCCGCGCTGGCGGGGAGCAGCAGCGAGCAGGCTTCGTCCACCGCCATCCGCAGATCCTCGACGGCGTCGAGGTCGAAGTCCTGGCGCATCGCGATGTCGGCCACGATGGTCCGGAGCGTGGGCACGACGTGCGGGATCGCTGCCGTCCGCACCTCGATGACCTGCGCGCCTTCCGGGACGAGCGGGGCGTTGTCCTCCACGTTTGTTCCTTTCTCCGCACTCGCGCTGCCGGGGATCGGCGGTCTCTGCCACGCCCGGTCAGCGAGATGCCCGTGGGGTGAGCAAACCAAACCCGGGTTTGATCCGCTCCACCGGCGGGCATGTAGCGGTCGACGTGCTGATCCTGGGAAAGGCGGGGACGACATGGCTGACGTGAGCCGGCTGCCCAACGTGGTTGCTGAAGAGTGGGACTGGCAGCTGCACGGCTCGTGCCGGGGTGCGGACAGCAGCCTGTTCTTCCACACGGACAACGAGCGGGGTTCGGCGCGGGAGCGGCGGGAGGCGCGGGCCAAGGCGATCTGCCAGTCGTGCCCCGTCCTGGCCCAGTGCCGCACGCACGCGATGACCGTACAGGAGCCGTACGGCATCTGGGGCGGCCTCGGCGAGATCGAGCGGCGGCAGCTCTTCCTGCGCCAGCGCAGGGCGGCGCGGAAGACCATGAGTGCGCACTGAGCAGAGCGCTGAGCAGGCAGGATTTGATCGCGGGTGAGCAGTACACGCGAAAGGACGGCGGCCGTGGCGGGCGCGGCCGCTTCCTGGGTTAGGGTTGGCCCCGGAGTTGCCTTGACCGTGCCCGGCGCGAGCTTGGGAAGGCACGGTGACACGGTTGCCGCTTGAAACAACAGGCGCGTACCCGGCGCAGGAGCAGCGCCTGACGAGGAGAAACTGCATGCCCGCAGCCGACCAGAACGCCACCCCGCCCGGGTTCGGCATCACGCTGGACACCGACGCGACGGAACCCCGGGTGGTGGTCACCGGCGAGCTCGACCTGCTCACCAGCCCGCAGCTGCAGGAGGCCCTCGCGGGGCTGATCGCGGACAAGCGCGCGCAGCGGGTCGTGGCCGATCTGACCGGGGTGACCTTCTTCGATTCCTCCGCGCTGAACGTGGTGCTCCGCGCACAACGCCAGGCCGGCGAGCAGGACGTCGAACTCGCGGTCGTCCCGAGCCCCGCGGTGAGCCGCGTGATCGAGCTCACCGGCGTGGCCGAACACCTGAGCGTGTCGGAAGACCCCCAAGCCTGACCGCCCGCTACGGTTCCGCGGACCGATTTTTCCGCGTGGACCTGGGGGCGCACGATGATGGGGCGGACGCATGCCCTGACCGGCTGGTGCGCGGGCTTGGCCCTGGCGCCCGCGGTGGGGGCGGGTTCGGTGCACCAAGCGGTCGTCTTCGCGGCGACCACGGCGGGGTTCGCCCTGCTGCCCGACCTCGACCACCCCGGAGCGAGCGCGTCCCGCCTGCTCGGCTGGCTGACGGGCGCCCTGTCCTGGGTGCTCCGCCGCGTCTCGGCCGGCTTCTACGCGCTGACGAAGGGCCCGCGGGACGAGAAGGTCTCCGGCAAGCACCGCCACCTCTCCCACACGGTCCTCTTCGCGGCCGGTCTCGGCCTGCTGACGTCGTGGGGCACGACCGAAGGCGGCCCGTGGGCGGTCGTCGGCGTCGTGGTCTTCGGGCTGATGCTGGCCGAAGGCGCACTGGGCGACTGGCTCCTCCCGGTCAGCGGAGCCGCGGTGGCCTGGTGGTTCTTCACCGCCCCGCCCGACCGCGCGGGTGAGCTGGCGGCCATTTCGGGCTGGCTCGGCATCGCGGTGGCGGCCGGCTGCCTCACCCACTGCCTGGGTGACGCCCTGACCGAGGCCGGCTGCCCGTTCCTCTTCCCGATCCCGATCGCGGGGGAGACGTGGTACGAGATCCGGCCGCCGCGCGTGCTGCGCTTCCGGACCGGCAAGAAGGTCGAGAAGCGGCTCATCTTCCCGGTGTTCGCACTGCTCGGCGTGCTGCTGGTGCCGGGGGTCTGGGGTCACACGGTGAGCACGTTCGAGCGGTTGTTCATCCCTCCGGCGTCCCAGCGGGCAACGACTCCGTGAACCGCCGGATCCGCTCGGCGGCCGCGGCGGTGTCCGCGTAGTCGCGGGAGTGCACGATCCGGCCGTCCTCGATCGTCAGCACCATGACGTAGGAGGCCACGAGGCTCTCGCCGCCGAGTTCCTGGTGCAGGTCGAACTCGGCGACCAGCACCGAGGGGTCGCTGGTCTGGTGGACGACGACGTTGCCGGCACCGGTCACCCGCCGCACGCCGGCGGCCGCGTGGAAGCGGCGCCGCAGTTCTTCGCGGCCCTTCGTCACCCGGGGGACGCCTGCCGGGGTGAACGGCATCTCGATGGTGACGTCTTCGGCGTAGAGGTCGGCGAGGTCGTCCCACCGGTTCTCCACGGAGGCGGCGAGGAACCGGTCGAACACGGCACGCGTGAGCTCCGAAGCGGCGGAAACGTTCGGGTAGTCGCGGTACGAGGTGATTTCGCCGTCCGCGGCGGTCACAGGCCGGCCGCCCGCGCCCGGTCGCCGCCGGCCGTCAGCTCCGCCACCACGGCCTCGCGGCCTTCGATCCGCCTTCCGAGGAAAGGCACCTCGAACACGGCGTCGGCGGCGAAGAGGGCGGCGAACGGCGTGACGTCCAAAGCGGACATTCCCGTTCGGACGGCGGTGGCGATTTCGGGCACGGTGGGCGGCATCGGAATGCTCCTGCGAGACTGGGCGTTGAATCGGAACGGTGGGCCCGCTTAGGACGATACGGAGCTCCCGCTCCGGTTGTCAACGAGGAGACGTGATGGAGAAGATGCGCGCCGACGCGCGGCGCAACCGCGCCAAGGTGCTGGCCGCCGCCGAGGAGGCCTTCGCCCTTGATGGCCTGGCCGTTCCGCTCGACGACATCGCGCGGCTCGCCGGTGTCGGCGCCGGGACCGTCTACCGGCACTTCCCCAGCAAGGAAGCCCTCTTCCAGGCCGTCGTGCTCGAGCGGATCCAGCGGTTCGCCGAGGAGGCCCGCGCGCTCGCCGGAGCCGAAGATCCCGGCGCGGTGTTCATCGACTACTTCGTTCGCGTCATCAAACAGGCGTCACTGAACCGGGCGATCTGCGACGCCTTGGCCGAGTCGAGCGGGCACGCCTTCAAGGCCGGCGCGGGTGACGAGTTCCGCGCCGCGCTGGCAGAGCTGCTCGCCCGCGCCCAGGCGGCCGGCGCAATCCGCCGCGACATCGACGGCGACGACCTGCGGGCGCTCATCGTCGGCTGCCTCGCCGTCGAGCGGTACGCGCCGGGCAGCGCGCACCTGGTCCGGGTGGTCATCGACGGCCTGAAGGCGTCAGGTCCCGCAGCTTCCGCAGCGGCGACCACACCATGATCGCCGCCGACGCCAGCACGCCGGCCGCCGCGACGTGCAGCGTCGGCCGCATGCCGAGCACGCCGGCCAGAGTGCCGCCGAGCAGGCTGCCGAGCGGGGCCACGCCGAACACCAGCGTCTGGGAGATGGCGTTGACCCGGCCCAGCAGCTCCGGCGGCGTGACGGCCTGCTGGAAGCTCACGCCGAACACGCTCAGCACGATGACGCTGTAGCTGGTGAAGAACCCGGCCACGACGTAGCAGGCGAGGGCCCAGCCGCGGCCGGTGAAAGGGTAGAGCTGGTAGGCCAGGCCGAACAGGACCGCCGCGCCCCACAGGGCCCGCGCCTGGCCGACCCGTTCGCCGAGCAGGCGCGCGGTGAGCCCGGCGGTGAGGGCGCCGGTCAGCGACGCGGTGCCGAGCACCCCGATCACCCAGGCCGAGAGCCCGAGGTCGCGGGCCAGGAACACGACCACGATCGCCAGGTGGGCCGACTGGAAGAAACTCGACACCGCCCCGTGGGCGCTGATCGCCAGCAGGACGCGGTCGCCGCGAACCAGCCGCAACCCCTCACCGATCTCGCGCAGCAGCCGCCGCTCACGCGGCTCGGGCCGCACGTCGGGCGTCGCGATGCGGCGCAGCCAGAGGGCCGACCACAGGTAGCTGGCGGCGTCGACGGCCAGCGCGGCGGCCGTGCCGAGCGCCTGGACGACCAGCCCGGCCAGCCCCGGGCCGGCGACCGCCGCCGTCGACCGGTTCGTCTGCAGCCGGGTGTTGGCTTCCGGCAGCTGCCCGCGCGCCACCAGCCGCGGGACGTACGTCTGGTGGGCGACGTCGAAGAAGACGCCGAGCACGCCGACGGCGAAGACCACCGCGAGCAGCTGGGCCATCCCGAGCACGCCGAACAGCGCGGAGACCGGCACCGAAGCGATCAGCACGGCCCGCCCCGCGTCGGCTGCGATGAGCACCGGGCGGTGGCGGATCCGGTCGCACCAGGCGCCGACCTGCAGGCCGAGCACCAGGTACGGCAGCGTCTGCGCGGTCCGCAGCAGGGAGACCTCGAAGACCGGCGCGCCGAGCGCGGTGACGGCGAGCAGCGGCACCGCCAGCACGTCGATCCGGCTGCCGAGCTGACTCACCAGGTCGGCGAGCCAAAGGCGCCGGAAGTCCCGGTTGCTCAGTACCCCCATGGTTCCAAGCTGGCACATGCGCGCACCCGACGCAAGAAAGTTGAGTCTTATCCGCTCCAGGTGCACGTCGGGTAACAAGACGTAAGATCAACGCGAGTTAGTCCTCGAACCTGCGCTGCGCGTGGCGAGGGGGTGCCCGGGATGAGTGGCCGACCTACCTGGGGCTCCGCCGCGGTCACCGGGCTCGCGGGGTTCGCCACCGGACTGCTGGTGGCCGCCCTGCTGGTGGCCGGACGGCCCGCGGCGCCGCGCCCCGCCGAAATCACCGTGCCGCCGACCAGGACCGTTTCCGCTGTGCCCGTCACCGTGACCTCGGTCGAGACGCCGGCCACCGTCACCTCGGTCGAGACGCCGTCGCCCACGACCACGACCAGCGTCGTCGAGGTCACCGTTCCGCCGACCACCTCGGCCACGCCGACCTCGCCGACCCCGACCTTCCCGCCGACTTCGATCTGGCGTGACTGAGGCGGTGCAACCCGGCGGCCGCCGGTCCCGTCTGGTCGGCATGCGCCACGTACTGGGGATCGCCGTGTTGGCCGCCGTGACGGCCGGGTGCACCGGGCCGGAGATCGCCTGCACGGCGATCGGGTTCCCGATCGGCATCGGCCTGTCGATCCCGGCGCCGGCCGGCATCTCGAAAGCGACGCTCGAGGCCTGCTGGCGCGGCCAGTGCGTCACCCGCGACGTCGGCCTCCACCCCGAGACGTCGGCGGGCGCGACGACCTGCACGGGCACCGGCCCGGACAGCTCGTGCGGCACGTCGATGGTCCCGACCGGCGGGCTCCACGGCTTCGCGGACGTCCCCGGCCTGCCCGCCGAGCCGGTCGAAGTCACCGTCCGGTTCGACGACGGGAAGCCGCACAGCATCGAGGTCACGCCGGCGATGAGCGAGCCGAACGGCCCCGGTTGCGGGAAGGCGGGCCCGCAGGCGCAGCTCGTGGCCGGTCGCGACCACGAGCTGCGTGCGCGTTAGCCGACGTCCCGGCGCCGCCAGCCGGCCAGGCCGGCGACCAGCGCGACGACGGTGACCGCCAGCAGCCAGACCAACGGCGTCGCGGTGAACTCCTGGCCCGGGAGCTTCGGCGGGTGCTGGAACGGCGAGACGTCCAGCACCACCTGCGGCAGGTCGACGATCGGGCCGAACAGGCTCACCAGCAGGGCCAGCGCCCCGATCGCCCACGCCGCGGCCGAGAAGCCCGGCAGCAGCCCGAAGATCGCCACCGCCAGCGCGACCACCACCCAGGCCGCGGGCAGCTGGACCAGCATCCCGGCGAGGGTGTCCGCGAGCGAGCCGCCGACGTCGCCGGTGCGCAGGCCGTTGGCCAGCCCCATGAACACCCCGCCGGACAGCAGCAGCGCCGCCGTGCCGAAGAAGGCGAACACCAGGTGGCTGCCCGCCCAGCGCAGCCTGCCGACGCTGGTGGCCAGCACCGGCTCGAGCCGGAGCGCGGTCTCCTCGCCGCGCATCCGCAGCACCGCCTGGACGCCGTAGAGCGACGCCACCATGGCGAACATCCCGGCCATCGCGGCGAGGAACGCCTGCGTCAGCGCGTGGCTGCCGCCCAGCCGTTCGAAGATCTGCTGCGCCTGCGGGCTCGACCCGACGAGCCCGCCGATGCCGCTGGCGATCGAGCCGAACACCGCGCCGACCACCGCCGTGCCGATGATCCAGCCGAGCAGCGGTCCCCGGTGCAGCCGCCAGGCGAGCGCGAGCGGCGTGCGCAGGCCCGCCGCGGCCCGCGCCGGGCCCGGCCGCGGCGGCAGGATCCCGACGCCGACGTCGCGGCGGGGCAGCAGCCAGTAGCCCGCCGCGCCGGCGACCAGCGCCAGTGCCGCCGGCAGCACGAGCACCCACCAGCGTTCCCCGGCGAACGCCCTGATCTGCTGCACCCAGCCGATCGGCGACAGCCAGGACAGCCAGCGAGCGTCCACAGTGGAGTCCCCGGCGCCGCGCAGCAGGAAGGCGGCGCCGACCACGGCGGTCCCGATGCCGTTGGCCGTCCGGGAGTATTCGGCGAGCTGGACGGCGATCGCCGCGACTCCGGTGAAGACCAGGCCCACCAGTGCTTCCGACGCGCCGAAGGCGACCGAGCCGGCGGCGGGCAGGCCGGCGCCGATCAGCGTGACCGCCTGGACCAGCCCGGTCAGCACGCTCGCGCCGCCGGCCACCAGCAGCGCGGCCGTCAGCGCCGCGTACCGGCCGACCACCGCGGAGCCGAGCAGTTCGGCGCGCCCGGTGTCCTCCTCGGCGCGGGTGTGCCGGGTGACCGTGAAGACCACCATCAGCCCGGTGAGCAGGGCCAGGAACCCGCACATGCGCCAGGCGATGAACCCGCCGGCCGTGGTCAGGTCGAACGGCGGGCCGTAGAGCAGCGCGTAGGACGGGTTGGCGCTGGCGCCCGCCTGCAGGGCGAGCCGGTCGGCGACGGTCGGGTAGAACTGCGTGAACGTGTTGACCGAGCTCGCCGGGACGACGCTGAGCAGCACGATCCAGATCGGCAGGATCACCCGGTCGCGGCGCAGCGCGAGCCGGGTGAGGTGCCAGGTGCCCGCCAGCTCGTGGGCAGGCGCCACCACGGCCGGGCGGTCCAGCGTCGCGGTCATTTCGCGCTCGCTTCGGTCGTGTAGTGGCGCAGGAAGAGTTCCTCCAGCGTCGGCGGCTGGCTGACCAGGCTGCGGACGCCGACCTCGGTCAGCTGCCGCAGGGCTTCGTCGAGCGAGCGCGTTTCGACGTCGAAGCGGACGCGGTTGCCGTCGACCTTGAGGTCGTGGATGTTCGCCAGCTTCGTGAGCCCGTTCGGCGGCCCGGCGAGCTCGGCGGTGATCGACGTCCGGGTCAGGTGCCGCAACTCGGCGAGGGTGCCGGACTCGACCGTCTTGCCGTTGCGGATGATGCTGACCTTGTCGCACAGCGCCTCGACCTCGGCGAGGATGTGGCTGGAGAGCAGCACCGTACGGCCCTGCTCGCGCTCCTCCTGGATGGCGTACTGGAACGTCGCCTCCATCAGCGGGTCGAGGCCGGACGTCGGCTCGTCGAGGATCAGCAGGTCGACCCGCGAGGCCAGCGCCGCGACGATGGCGACCTTCTGCCGGTTGCCCTTCGAGTACGTCCGCCCCTTCTTCTTCGGGTCGAGGTCGAACCGCTCGATCAGGTCGGCGCGGCGCTTCTCGTCGAGGCCGCCGCGCAGGCGCCCGAGCAGGTCGATCACCTCGCCGCCGGAGAGGTTGGGCCAGAGGTTGACGTCGCCGGGCACGTAGGCCAGGCGGCGGTGCAGGCTCGCGGCGTCCTTCCAGGGATCGCCGCCGAGCAGCCGGACGTCCCCCGAATCCGCGTGGAGCAAGCCGAGCAGGACCCGGACGGTCGTCGACTTCCCAGCACCGTTCGGGCCGAGGAAGCCGTGCACCTCCCCAGCGGGCACCTGCAGGTCGAGGCCGTCGAGGGCCTTCGTCCGGCCGAACGACTTGTGCAGGTCGATGACCGAAATGGCGTTTTCCATGGTTCGGAAGCTACACTTGCTTCACGAAGTTGTGAAGTTAAGAAAATGTCTAGATCGAGTGATCATGGGGGTTGGGTGCGAAAGGATGGGCCGATGACGACGCCTGACACGAAGCGAGATGAAGACGCCGTCCGCCGGTACGTCGAGAGCCTCGGGCTCGTGCTTTCGCAGATCGGCATGCAGCGCATGCCCGCCAGGGTGTTCGCCGCGCTGATGACCACCGACGAGGGCAGGCTGACCGCCGCCGAGCTGGCCTCGCAGCTGTCGGTCAGCCCCGCCGCGGTCTCCGGCGCGGTGCGCTGGCTCGAGCAGATCGGCTTGGTGGCCAAGGAGCGCGAGCCCGGCGAGCGCCGCGACCACTACCGCCTCTACGACGACCTCTGGTACGCCACCTTCCTCAAGCGCGACCGCATGATCATCATGTGGCGCGACGCGGCCGAGAGCGGCATCGAGGCCCTCGGCGAGGACACCCCATCGGGCAAGCGGCTGGCCGAGATGCGGGACTTCCTGTCGTTCATGCTCCAGGAGCTCAACGGCATGTACGAGCGCTGGCACAAGCTCCGCGAGGAGAAGAACGCCTAGAGCCCGGCGAGCAGGACGTCCGCGAGCCGCTCGGCGTGGTCGGTGGGCTCGGTCTCTTCGAACGTGGCCAGGAACGCCTGCTGGAAGCACGCGCCCAGCAGCAGGGCCGCCGCCGCTTCGACGTCGGTCTCCGCCTTGATCCGGCCCAGCTGCCGCTCGGCGCGCAGGTAGTCCGTGACACCCTTCAGCGGCGTGTGCGGGCCGTGTCCGCGCAACCGTTCCCGGTGGGAGCGCAGCAGTTCCCGTGACGAGAACATCGAGACGGCGATCGGGAAGCTGTCGACGTAGAACGCCAGGCCGAGGCGGGCCACGCGGACGAGGTTGTCCCGCAGCGGCGCCCGCCCGGGGTCGGCGGTCAGCTCGGCCAGGGTGGCGCCCAGCGCGGGCAGTTCCTCGGCCAGCACGCTGCGGAACAGGTCGGTCTTGTCGCGGAAGTGCTTGTAGAGCATCGCCTCCGAGTAACCCGCGGTCTGCGCGATGACCTTCGTCGTCGCGTGGGCGTAGCCCTGCTCGCGCATCACCTTCGCGGCCGCGGCGACGATCTCTTCGCGGCTTCCCATGGCGGCTCCCTGAGTGCGTTCTCAGCCTGGTTAGTGAACACTCACCCTACCTGGTGAGTGTTCACTAACCGAGGAGGAAACCATGAGGATCACCGTGCTGGGAGCCACCGGCGGCGTCGGCCGCGAGGTCGTCGGGCAGGCACTCGACCGCGGCTGGCACGTCACGGCCGTCGTCCGCGACCCGGCCAAGCTGCAGCTGCCCGCCGAAGTCGTGGTCGCCGGCTTCACCGACCGCGACAAGCTGGCGGCTGCTGTCGAGGGCCGTGACGCGGTGATCTCGGCCGTCGGCTCCCGGGATCGCGGGCCGACCACCGTCTGCGTGGACGGCGCCCGCGCGGCGATCGAAGCCGGGGCGAAACGCCTGCTCGTCGTCAGCGCCAGCGGCATGCACACCGAGGGAGACGGCTTCTTCACCCGCTCGCTCGTCAAGCCGCTGCTCAGCCGGGTGCTGAAGCACGGCTGGGCGGACATGCTCGCGATGGAGGCCGTGGTGGCGGCGAGCGACCTGGACTGGACGATCGTCCGGCCGCCGATGCTGCTGAACGGCCCGCGCACGGGCAAGGTCGCGAGCCGGCTCGACGGGAACGTCCGCACGTTCACCATCCGCCGCGCCGACGTCGCCGCGTACCTGCTCGACGCGGTGGCGGACCCCACGCTGATCAGGCGCAAGGTTTCGATCGCGCACGGCTAGCCTCCGCCTTCCTCCCCGCCACCGCCCTCAACGGAGGCGCTTCGCGCCGCTGTTCTAATTCCGGCATGGTGCTCCTGGCTCAAGCCATCTACGTCAAACGCAAGACCCCGCGGCTCCCGGGCGCGGCGGGACCGACGGACGGACTCGTCCCGGGCGACGGCGAGCCCTTCCGGCTCGCCGTCCTCGGCGAATCCACGGTGGACGGCGTCGGCGCGGCGGACCACGAGGAAGCGCTCACCGGCTGCCTCGCCCGCGAGCTGGCCCGCGACGGCCGGGCGGTGCGCTGGCAGGCGGCCGGCCGGACCGGCGCCAACGCCCGGGTGGCCCGCGCCGAGCTCGTCCCGCTGCTCCGCCCGGCCGACCTGGTCGTGATCGCCCTCGGCGTCAACGACACCATCGAGCTCCGGACGGCTCCGGCCTACCGCCGCGACCTGCTGCGCCTGGTGCTCGACGTGCGCGACCGGATGGGTCCGGTCGAGGTTCTCCTGGCCGGTGTGCCGCCGATGTCCCGCTTCCCCGCGTTGCCGCGGCCGCTGCGTGACGTCCTTTCGGCCCGCTCCACCGCTCTCGACCGCGCGGCCGCGACGCTCGGCAAGCTCCCCGGCGTCCGGCACGTCCCGATGGATCCCGCGCTGCTCGACCCGGCCGCGTTCGCGAGCGACCGGTTCCACCCGGGCCCGGCGGGCTACGCGCGGTGGGCCGGGACGCTGGCACGCGTGGTGATCAGTTAGCCGCTGTCCGTAGATCTTCAAAAAAAGTCGCCGGTTCGTGTATCTGGCGGCGCCCCCACTGCGTCCTGTGGAGCAGCCAAGCACGGAGGAACACGACAGGGGGTGTCGCGTTCGGATTGAACGCGGTGACCGGGAGCCGAGGGGGCTGCCGGACACCGTCGGCCGGGTGCCCTTCGGGGGAGGGGACATCCGGCGGGGCCCGTTGGGGAGCGGGTCCTTGAGGGAGGGGAGTGCCGGCCGGTGCGAGTCCACGCGCGCCGGCCGGTACCTCACCGACTTGCCACTGACCGGTAGTGCACGACCGACGAAGTAAGTGACCTTGATGTATCCGAGATCCACCTGCACGCTCCTTCCCCCCGAAGGACCCGCGATACTGCCAACGCCGACTCGAAGACTCTTCCGAAGAGGGGCAGATACGGTGACCGACGTGCAAACCACAGAGGTAGATCCGCCGTGGGAGGGCCTGACCGGCGCCGAGCTGCACGCTGCCTGCATGCAGGCCGCCAGGGACGGTGACCGCCGGGCGATGGCCCGCCTCGTCGAAGAGCTGACCCCGCTCGTCTGGCACGTCGCCCGGGCCAACGGACTCGACCGCGCGGTCGCCGAGGACGTCGTCCAGACCGTCTGGCTGGCGCTGTTCAGCCAGCTCGGCAAGCTCCGCGACCCGAAGGCCCTCGCCGCCTGGCTGATCACCACCACCCGCCGCGAAGCCACCCACCCGTTCGGCCGCCGCATGCAGCCGGTGCCGCTGAGCGACGAGGTGGCCGAAGCCATGCCGAGCACCCAACCGGCACCCGAGGACGAAGCCGTCCGCGCCGACCGCGACCGCCGGGTCTGGCGCGCCTTCGTCCGGCTGCCCCACCGCTGTCAGGAACTGCTCCGGCTGACCGTGCTCGCGGGCCGCGCGGAGTACCAGCTCGTCGCCGAGGCGCTGCGCATGCCGCGTGGCAGTGTCGGCCCGACCAGGGGTCGCTGCCTCGACCAGATGCGCGATCTCCTCGCCAGTGAAGGGGGAAGCCGATGAACAACCTCGGGGCGCCGGGGGGCCAATCCTCCTACGGCGACGACGTACTGCTGGCCGATGTCGGCCGTTTCCTCGACGAGCTGGACCCGCCACCGGGTGACCTGGTGCAGCGGGTCCAATTCGCGCTCGCCCTCGAAGACCTCGACGTCGAGGTCGCCCGCTGGGAGCGCCTGGACAACCTCGCCGGCGTCCGCGGCGGCGGCACGGGCACGATCACGTTCACCGTCAGCGACCTGACGGTGATGATCAATCTGACCAAGATGGGCAAGCTGCACCGGATCGACGGCTGGCTGGTCCCGGCCGGCCAGTACGGCGTCGAGGTGCGGGTGGCCGAGCACGGGACGACGTCGACCACGGCGGACGAAGGCGGCCGGTTCGTGCTGGACAACGTCCCGCGCGGGACGACGCAGATCCTCGTGCACCTCGGTGACGTCTCGTGCCGCCGGACGGTCGTGACGCCGACGGTGGTGCTCTAACCCAGGAAGTCGGCCAGGGGGACGGGAGTCAGCCCGTCCTTCTCGGCCCGCTCCACGAACGCCGTGTAGTCCTCTTTGAAGGTCTTCCGGAAGTGCATCAGCACGATGTCACCCGGCTTGAGCTTGTCGCCGGACTGGAACTGCACGACGCCGTCGTTGACCGCGGCCGTCCACAGCACCGACGCGCGCATGCCGCACGCCGCCGCCGCTTTCAGCGTGTTCTGGTCGTAGTTGCCGAACGGCGGGCGGAACAGCGACGGGCGGACGCCGAGGCTCTTGGCGAAGTCGTCGGCGTCGTCGCAGATCTCCTTGCGCTGGAACTCGTACGGCTTGCCCTTGAGGTTCGGGTGGTCGACCGTGTGGTCGCCGAGCGTGGCCCCGGTGGCGTCGAGGATCTGCCTGAAGTAGGCCTCGTGGCCCTTGACGTACTTCTGGTTCAGGAACAGCACCGGGTGGGTGCCGTTCTGCTGCATCAGCTTCAGCGCGTCGGGGTCCTGCACGGCGCCGTCGTCCATGGTGAGGAACACGTACGGCTTGTCGGTGGCGATCCGGCGGATCACCGGGACCTGGCCGTTCTCGATCGCGGGCGCCTTCTGCTGGACCGTGCCGAACGGGTACGGCCCGGACGTCTGCACGTCGGGGGCGGCCTGGGGCGCCGGGTTCGGCTGGCTGGTGCCGGGCTCCCGCTGGTCCGTGTCGTGGCCCGAGCACGCGGTCAGTGCGAGTGCCGCCGCGGCCACCACGGCTGTCAAGCGCTTCCTCACGCTTTCCCCCTTTCGTGTACTGCTCGAAAGGGTGACGCGGGGAGGCGGGGAAAAGTTGCGCCGGACGATCTTCCGTGACCGGAACCACCCAGGTCAGCGCCCGGTTTCGGCCGCCTTGACCAGCTTCGCGGAGAAGAGCCGGATCGTGGCCCGGAGCGTCGCCGCCAGGACCGGTCCGCTGCCGCGCACCGGCTCGGTGAACGACCCCGTCCACCGCAGGTGCGTGCCGCCGCCGGGGGCCGGCGTGAAGAGCACTTCGGCGCGGTAGTCCTTGAGCGGCTTGCCGGCCGCGAAGGTGTAGACGTGCTTGCGGCCGGGCTCGTACTCGAGGGTCTCCTCGCGGATCAGCACCGGCCACAGGCCGACCTCCCGGACCGCGCCGACGCCCTCCGGCTCTCCGGTGCCGGGCCGGGCCCAGCGGGCTTGGACGATCAGTGGCTTTCCCCACTCCGCCCAGCGCGGCCCGTCCGCTTCGAGCGCGAACAGGGCCTCCGGCGACGCGGTGCTCGTGCGGTTGACCTCGTACGAGTACTTCCTACCCACCGGTACCTCCCGCGTTGTTGACAGGTTGATAATTAATCCTGTCCGGGAGCGTAGGTCAAGATGAGAGGGTGAGCACGCCGCGCCCCGACCTCGCCGCGCCGCACTGGCTGGTCCAGCTCCTGCGCAGCACGCCGGTGCCGATCCCGTGGAACATGGTCGCCAGGGCCGTGGTCGCGCTGGCCGTGCCGCTGGGGATCGCGTACGCGGCCGGCGACATCGCCGTCGGCGCGCTCATCTCGACCGGCGCCCTGCCCGCCGTGCTGTCCGAATCGGCCGGGCCCTACCGCTACCGCGCCCGCCGCCTCGGCGGGGCGACGCTCGCCGCGACCACGGGTTACCTCGTCGGGCTGCTCACCGGCGGCACGCCGGCGCTGTCCGTGCCCGCGGTGATCCTGGTCGCCGCCGTGTCCGCGGTGATCAGCGCGGCCGGCAGCAACGCCTCGGTCGCCGGGCTGCAGATGCTCGTGTTCTGCGTGCTCGCCACCGGGCAGCACGCGACCGGCGTCCGCGTCGAGATCCTGTTCGGCCGCTTCTGCCTCGGCGCCGCGTGGAGCCTGCTGGTCGCGCTCGCCACCTGGACGGTCCGGGCGACCAGTCCCGAACGCACCGCCGTGGCGCACGTCTACGTCGAGCTGGCCGCGATGCTGTCGGCGACCGACGAAGCCGTCTCGCGGGTGGCCCGCCACCGGCTGACCACGGCCATGAACACCGCCTACGACCAGCTGCTCACCGCGCGCTCCTGGCTCTCCGGCCGCGACGCCGCCTACCGGCACCTGCTCAACCTGCTCTCGGCGACGACCCCCGCGGTCGAGGCGTCGGTGGCGATGGTCAACGCCGGCCGCCGCCCGGCCCGCGAGGTCGTCGACCACTTCGTCGCGCTCTCGGCGGCGGTGCTGGCCGGCCAGCCGCTGCCGCCCCCGCCGCCCGCGCCGCCGGGTGACCCCGACCCGGTCCTCGCCGCGCTCTACGCCGGCCTGGTCCGGATCGGCAAGGGCGACGACCGCAAGCGCCGGGAGCCGACACCCTGGCACCGCCGCCTGCGGGCGTGGGCGGGCTCGCTCGCGTCCGGGCCGCTGACCTGGATCGCCGCGCTGCGCCTGACGTTGTGCATCGCGATCGCCGAGGTCGTCGGCCTGCTCGTGCCGCTGGAGCGGTCGTACTGGATCACCCTGACCGTCGGGATCGTGCTCAAGCCCGACTTCGGGTCCGTGTTCGGCCGCGCGCTGCTGCGCGGGATCGGCACGGTCATCGGCGTCGGGATCGGCGCCGCCGTGCTCGGCCTCGGCGCGAACGGCTGGGTGCTGGTGGTGCTCAGCGCGGTCTTCGCCGGCGGCATCGCGGTGGGGAAGGTGCGCAACTACGGCATCCAGAGCGCCTTCGTGACGCCGTTGATCATCCTGCAGATGGGCCTGGCCCACACCGGGAACTGGAGCGTGGTGCTGGCGCGGCTGGTCGACACCGTGCTGGGCTGCGTGATCGTGCTCGGCTTCGGCTACCTGCTGTGGCCGGGCAGCCGGCGCCCGCGGGTGGGCGGCCGGCTGGCCGACGCCCTGGACGCGGTCGCGAAGTACGTCTCCCGCGCGCTGGTCGAGGCGTCTTCGGGGGAGGCGCGGCTGACGCGGTCGCGGGCGCGGCGCGGGGCCTACCGGGCCCTGGCCGACCTGCGGACGGCGTTCCAGCAGGCGGTCGTCGAGCCGTCCGCGCACGGCAGGCAGGCGGTGGCCTGGTGGCCGGTGATCGCCGCGCAGGAGCGGGTCGCGGACGCCGTCACCGAGGTCGGCGTGACGATCGGCCGCGGGGTGCCGCCGCCGGACCCGGCCGACGTCGAGCTGCTCACGGCCGCGCTGGGGGAACTCGCGGCGGCCGTCCGGGAGCAGCGGGAGCCGCGGCCGGTGCCGCTGCCGGACGCGCCGCAGCTGTCCGGCGTTGTCGACCAGCTGGAGTCGGCGTTCGACGCCGTCCGGGGCCCCGACCTGGCCGAACGCACGCCGCCGGGCCCGCTCCGGCGGTTCCTGCCCTACCCCAGGCGTTCGTGACGTTCGTGCGGTTCAATGCACCCATGGGAATCGACTTCGAAGCGTTGAAGGGCAAGGCCGAAGAGGCCCTGCGCGAGCACAACGACAAGATCGAGGAAGGCCTCGACAAGGCCGCCGACTTCGCGAAGTCGAAGTTCAGCGGCCACGACAGCCAGATCGACACCGGTGTCGAGAAGGCGAAGGACTTCCTCAACAAGTTCGACGACACGCCGGACCGGTAGCTCCTACTGGACCTCGCCGGTCGCGATCCCGTCCGAAAGGCCGGTGATCCGGCCGCCGCGTTCCCCGAGGGCGATCAGGCCTTGCCGCGCGTCCGGCGCGGCCAGGCTGATCCGGACCCCGGCGCGTTCGACGTCGAGGTTGGCCGCGAGCGCCTGCGCGCCTTCGTACCCGGCGTTGATGGTGGCCGCGAGCCCGCCGGTGGACGCCAGCGAGCCGCGCGCCGCGCCGAGCCGGCCGAGTGCCTCGTCGACGATCGGCAGCAGTGCGTCCCGGTTGCCCTCGGTCATCGCGCGGACCAGCTGCGGGTTCGAGCCGGCGACGCGCGTGCCGTCGCGGTAGGACCCGGCGGCCAGCGACATCGCCAGCGGGCCGCCCTCGGCGCCGATCGTGGCCAGGATCGCCGCGAACAGGTGCGGCAGGTGCGAGATCCGGGCGACGGCTTCGTCGTGCGACTCCGCGGGCAGCGGGACGACGTGCGCCCCGATGTCCAGCACCAGCTTCGCCACCTCGGCCCAGGCTTCGAGGTCGGTGTCCTCTTCGACGGCGACCACCCACGCCGCACCCCGGAACAGCGCGGCGTCCCCGGCCAGCCAGCCGGAGCTCGACGTCCCCGCCATCGGGTGCCCGCCGACGTACCGCGTGTACGGCACGCGACGCCGGACCGCGTCCAGCACCGGCGCTTTCACGCTGGTCACGTCGGTGAGCAGGCAGTGCGACGCGTGCTGGTTGACCAGCCGCAGCAGGTCTTCGACGGCGGGCAGCGGCACGGCGAGCACGACCATCGCGTCTTCGGCCGCGGCCCGGTGCAGGGCCGCTTCGACGTCGGTCGTGACGTCGTAGCCCGCTCTGCTGGCCGCGTCGGCGTCCACTTCGGATACCGCGGCACCCCACGCCGTGCGGCCGCTGGCGGCCGCCGCGCGCAGCAGTGACCCGCCGATCAGCCCGAGCCCGATCACGCATACGTCTCGCACGGGCCCCATCCTGCCAGTGCCGGACGGGTTACGGGCTACAGCGCGGCGGCGAGCCTCGTTCCCTGGTCGATCGCGCGTTTCGCGTCGAGTTCCGCGGCGACGTCGGCCCCGCCGATCAGGTGCACCGGCAGCCCGGCCGCGCGCAGCTCGTCGGCGAGGTCGCGCACCGGCTCCTGCCCCGCGCAGACGACCACCGTGTCGACGTCGAGCACCCGCGGCTCGCCGTCGACGGTGATGTGCAGGCCGTCGTCGTCGATCCGCTCGTAGGTGACGCCGGTGAGCGGTTCGACGCGCTTGGCCTTGAGCGCGGCCCGGTGCACCCAGCCGGACGTCTTGCCGAGCCCGGCGCCGATGCCGGACTTCTTGCGCTGCAACAGGAACACCTGCCGCGGCGACGGCTCGGGCTGCGGCGTGGCGAGGCCGCCCGCGGCCTGTTCCGGGTCGGTGACACCCCATTCGGCCATCCAGGCGGCCCGATCCAGCGCCGGCGACGCCGCGTGCGTGAGGAACTCGCTGACGTCGACCCCGATGCCGCCGGCCCCGATCACCGCCACCCGCTCGCCGACCGGCTTGCCGTGCTTGACGACGTCGACGTAGGAAAGCACCTTCGGGTGGTCGATCCCGGGCAGCGACGGCACGCGCGGCGCTACGCCGGTGGCCAGCACGACCTCGTCGAACGCGGTGAGCTCGGCCGCGGACGCGCGCTTCCCGAGGTGCAGCTTCACCCCGGTCACCTCCAGGCGCCGCCGGTAGTAGCGGATGGTCTCGGCGAACTCCTCCTTGCCGGGGATCTTCCGCGCGATGCCGAACTGGCCGCCGATCTCGTCGTCGGCTTCGAAGAGCTCGACGCTGTGCCCGCGTTCGGCCAGTGCGGTCGCCGCGGAAAGGCCCGCGGGCCCGGCCCCGACGACCGCGACGTGCTTCGACCGCCGCGTCGGCGAAAGCGTCAGGGTCGTCTCGTGGCCGGCGCGCGGGTTGACCATGCAGGACACGAGCTTGCGCTTGAAGGCGTGGTCCAGACAGGCCTGGTTGCAGGCGATGCAGGTGTTGATCTCGTCCTCGCGGCCGGCCTCGGCCTTGCGGATCCACTCGGGGTCGGCGAGGAACGGCCGGGCCATCGACACGAGGTCGGCGTCGCCGCTGCTCAGCGCTTCCTCGGCCACCTGCGGCATGTTGATCCGGTTCGACGTGACGACCGGGATGCCCACGTGCGGCTTGAGCTTTCCGGTGACCCAGGTGAAGGCGGCGCGCGGCACCGACGTCACGATCGTCGGCACCCGGGCTTCGTGCCAGCCGATCCCGGTGTTGATGATCGTGGCGCCTGCCGCCTCGACCTCCTGCGCGAGCGCGACGACGTCCTCCCAGCGCTGGCCGCCCGGGACGAGGTCGAGCATGGATAGCCGGTAGACGATGATGAAGTCGTCGCCGACCTTCTGCCTGGTGCGCTTGACGATCTCGACGGCGAACCGGCGGCGCTTCTCCGGCGTGCCGCCCCAGGCGTCGGTGCGCTTGTTGGTGCGCTCGGCCAGGAACTGGTTGATCAGGTAGCCCTCGGAGCCCATGATCTCGACGCCGTCGTAACCCGCTTCGCGCGCGAGAGCGGCACAGTTCGCGAAGGCGTCGATCTGCTTGCGGACGCCGTGGTCCGTGAGGCCGCGCGGGCGGAACGGGTTGATCGGCGCCTTGATGCTCGACGCCGACACGCTCAGCGGGTGGTAGGCGTACCGGCCCGCGTGCAGGACCTGCAGCGCGATCTTGCCGCCTGCCTCGTGCACCGGCGCGGTCAGCTTCCGGTGTTCTTTCGCCTCCGCGGACGTCGTCAGCTTCGAGGCGAGCGGCAGCAGCCAGCCGGTGCGGTTCGGCGCGAAGCCGCCGGTGACGATCAGGCCGACGCCGCCGCGGGCGCGTTCGGCGTAGTACTCGGCCAGCGCGGGGAAGTGCGCGGCCTTGTCTTCGAGGCCCGTGTGCATCGACCCCATCAGGACGCGGTTGCGCAGCGTCGTGAAGCCGAGGTCGAGCGGCGAGAGCAGGTGCGGGTACGGGCTCATCGGGCGTCCTTCGGTCGGAGGGCGGCGAGCACTTCGTCGAACCACTCGACCTGGCCCTCTTCGACGCGGATGCCGCCGCGCAGGACCAGGTACTGGTGCAGGTGCCGGCCGGTCAGCGCGGCCGGCGCGGGGAAGTCGCGCTTCTCGATCTGGCGGTAGACGTCGAGGCGTTCGGCGTGCCGCGCGCGGTGCCGGACGATCTCCTCGGCCACCTTCGCCGGATCGCCGAAGGTGGCGCCGCGGATTTTCACGGCCAGCTCGACCGGCCCGGCGGTCGGATCCGGCTCGGCCAGCCAGCGGACGAGCTCGGCCCGGCCGCCGTCGCCGACCGTGTAAACCTTCTTGTCCGGCCGACCCGACTGCGCGACGACGTCGACCGCCACCCAGCCGGCCTCCTCCATCCGCTTCAGCACGCGGTAGATCTGCTGGTGGGTGGCGCTCCAGAAGAGCCCGATCGACTTCTCGAACCGGCGCGTCAGCTCGTAGCCCGAACCGGCGCGCTCGGACAGCGAGACGAGGATCGCGTGCTCCAGTGCCATGGTCGAAGGGTGCTATGCAACGAGTTGCAGTGCAACGAGGCGCGCATCACTTCACCCTCCTGGGTCAGGCAAAACGGGTCGACTTCGTCCGGGAAAAGACCAGGATGGGAGGAGTGCACCCGGTACTCGAACTGATCTCCGAACGGATGGCGGCGGGCAGTGTCCCGGGCGAACGCACCGACGACAGGCGGCTCGCGCTCGCGATCGAGGGCGGCAGCAGCCGCGGCACCTACTCCAGCGGCATGGTCCTGGCCCTGGACGAACTCGGCGTCACCCCCGCGTTCGACGCCGTCTACGGCTCGTCGGCAGGCGCGCTGAACGGCGCCTGGCTGCTCTGCGGCCGGTCCTCCACCGGCGTCCGGACCTGGTGGAACCCGGTCGTCATGCGCCGCATCATCAACCCGCTCCACACCCTGCGCGGCCGCGCGGTGATCGACCTCGAATACCTCGTCCACCAGGTCTACTCGGTCCTGGAACCGATGGACTTCCCGGCCATCCTGGCCAACCCGGTGACGTTCCACCCCCTGGCCACCGACGCCGACACCGGCGAGTCCACCGACCTGCACCCCTTCCTCGACGATGTCGACGCAATCAAGGTCGCCCTCGCCGCGTCGTCCTGCATGCCGGTACTGGCCGGACCCCCGATCCCGATGGCGGGCCGCCGCTTCGTCGACGCCGGCGTGGCCGAGCCCATCCCGTACCGCACCGCACTCGCCCAGGGCGCGACCGACGTCCTGGTGCTGCGCACCCGCCGCGCCGACGAGCTGCCGGTGCGGCCGCCGCGGGTGCACGACGTCGTCGTGCCGCGATTCCTGCGCCGCCAAGCCCCCGGCGCCATCCCGGCCTGGCAGGACACCTACCGGCGAGACGTCGAAGACGAGGAAACCCTGGCGTCGGACCCGCGAATCCTGAGCATCCGGCCGCCGGCAGGTGCGCCGGACGTGGCGGTGCTGGAACGCGACCCGGAAGTGCTGCGCAAAGCCGTCGAACTCGGCAAGAGCGCCGTTCTCGACGTGCTCGAAGATGTGCGCGAAGCCTCTTAGGGCTTGCGCGCGACACCGCCGATGACCCGCGACTCGGACGGGGAGGCGGCGAACACCGTGCGCTCGTCCGGGTGCCACGCCGGGGCGTAGACCAGCCCCGGCTCCAGCAGCGGCCAGCCGCCGAAGAAGCGTTCGAACTCGGCCATCGTGCGCAGGAAACCCGGGTTGGTCGTGGTCTCGTAGTACTCGAGCAGGTCGAGCAGCGCCTGCCGCTCGTCCTCGTTCACCGGGTTCTCGTTGGTCATCTGCGACAGCACCAGCAGCGACCCGGGCGCCAGCCGGCTGCGGTAGTACTCGAGCAGCTGGTCCGGGTTCTGCTCGTCCTTGACGAAGTGCATGACTGCGTTGATCACCAGGGCGACCGGACGGCGGACGTCGATGATCGCCGAGGCCTTCACCCGCTCCCAGAGATCGTCCGGCTGCAGGAAGTCCGCGGCGATGGCGTGGTGGCGGTCCGGGTCTGCGGTGTCGGCCAGCAGCAGCGTCGAGTGGGCCAGCGCGATGGGCTCGTTGTCGATGTAGAGCACGCGCGTGTCCAGTTCGGGGCGGGCGTCGTCGGCGACCTCGTGCACGTTGCCCGCCGTCGGCAGGCCGGAGCCGACGTCGACGAACTGCCGGATGCCCTCCCGCACGCACTGCCGGACCGCCCGGCCCAGGAACTGACGGCTGGTCAGGCAGTAGTCACCCATCAGCGGCAGCCGGGCGCGGACCTTCTCGGCGAAGTCGCGATCGATCGCGTAGTGGGTGTTCCCGCCGATGAAGTAGTCGTAGATCCGCGCGGCCGACGGCCGGTCGAGACTGCTTTCGACGGCCTTGAGCGCGTCGTCGTGGTTGATCATGGCCACCCCTCCGTGGCCCATGCTGCCACGTGAACTTCTCACGCGGGGGACAGCGCCTCCCGATAGGCGTTGACCGACTCCGTCAACCGGTCCAGTTCGGCGCGCATCCGGGCGAGCCCGGCTTCGTCCAGGTTCATCGCGGCACCGATCACGTCGGGGATGCCGCGCGCCTTCTCGTGCAGGGCCCGGCCGGCCTCGGTCAGGCTGACGCGGACCGAGCGCTCGTCGTCGGCCTGCCGGTTCCGCGTCACCAGCCCCGCCGTCTGCAGCCGCTTGAGCAGCGGCGAGAGCGTGCCCGAGTCGAGGTTCAGCTCGGCGCCGAGCTCCTTGACGAGGCGGTGGTCGCGTTCCCAGAGCGCCAGCATGACGAGGTACTGGGGATAGGTCAGATCGAGGTCTTCGAGGACGACCCGGTACAGCGACGTCACGGCGCGCGACGCCGAGTACAGCCCGAAGCAGAGCTGGTCGTCCAGCCGCAGCGATGCCATGGCGTCCTCCTTCTTCTCGTACCCGTCGATGGTCCTCGCCATCTGGCTGGGTGGCAACTTAAGTGCCCTGCATCTCATTGGGCTCAAATTAGTTGTGCACAACTGAGTTGCGAGCTACCTTCGTGACATCAGCTTCCACCCCGAGGAGGACGAGATGACCGCCAACCCGCACAACCTGGCCCTCGAACCGGCCGCGCAGGCGTTCGCGGAGGCCACCGACCAGCCGCCGTACCTGTTCCAGCTGCCGCCGGCGGAGGGCCGCAAGGCCGTCGACGGCGTCCAGGACGGCGAGGTCGCCATGGCCGACGCGTCGATCGAGGTCATCAAGGTGCCGGGCGGCCCGACCGGCGAGGTCGAGACCCGGATCGTGAAGCCGGCCGGCGTCGAAGGCCCGCTGCCGGTGATCCTCTACATCCACGGCGCCGGCTGGGTGTTCGGCGACTTCCACACCCACCAGCGGCTGGTGCGCGAGCTCGCCGCCGGTGCCGGCGCGGCCGTCGTGTTCCCCGAGTACGACCGCTCGCCCGAGGCGCGCTACCCGGTCGCCATCGAGCAGAGCTACGCGGTCGCGAAGTGGATCGCCACGGACGGCGCTTCGCAGGGGCTGGACACCTCGCGCATCGCGATCGCGGGCGACTCCGTCGGCGGCAACATGACCGCGGCGCTGACCATCCTGGCCAAGCAGCGCGGCGACGTCACCTTCAAGCAGCAGGTGCTCTTCTACCCGGTCACCGACGCTTCCTTCGACACCGAGTCGTACCTGAAGTTCGCCGAGGGCTACTTCCTCGGCCGCGAAGGCATGAAGTGGTTCTGGGACCAGTACACGACCGACCCCGCCCAGCGGGCGGAGATCACGGCGTCGCCGCTGCGCGCGTCGCTCGACGAGCTCGCCGGGCTGCCGCCGGCGCTGGTGATCACCGGCGAAGCCGACGTGCTTCGCGACGAAGGTGAGGCGTACGCGGCGAAGCTGCGTCAGGCCGGCGTGCCCGTCACCGCCGTCCGGTACCAGGGGATCATCCACGACTTCGTGATGGTGAACGCGCTCCGCGAGACGCACGCCGCCGAGGCCGCGATCACCCAGGCCGTCACCGTGCTCGCGCGTGCGCTGGCGAAGTAGTTGAGAAAACGCTGAGTGCGCCGCACGTTGCGGGCCTATGAGCCAACTCACAGGTCCGCAACGTGCAAGCCGGGTCAAACGTGATATATACGCGAGTCCCGGGGGGTCCGGGTGCGCATGCGTTGCCCGCCCGGAAGGACCGTTCCATGCACCTCAGCCGCATCCGGCTCGATTCACCGATCACGATGGCCGTCGTGATCGCGGTGACGCTGCTGGCGATCATCGCGATCCCGTTGTTCTGGGACCGGTGGAAGCGGAAGCTGCTGTGGCGCACCTTCACGATCCTCTGCGCGGTCGTCTCCATCGTCGTCACCACCGGACTGGCCGGCAACCTGATCGGCGGGTTCTTCCCGACGCTCGGCTCGCTGCTCGGCACCGGCGTCTACGCGGCCGACAGCATCGACGCGGAGTCGAGCGCCAACGGCGAAAACCTCGACGTGGTGCGGGAAGTCGGGGCGGCGCACGCCAAGGAGGGCAAGGGAACCGTCGCCCACATGAAGGTGACCGGCCGGCGCACCAAGCTCACCCGTGACGTGACGGTGTACCTCCCGCCGCAGTACTTCGACCCGGCGTACAAGAACCTGAAGTTCCCGGCCGTCGAGTGGATCCCGAACTACCCGTCCGGGCCCGAGGTCGTCACCGACGGCTACAAGCTCCCGCAACAGCTCGACGCGGCGATCGCCAAGCGCGTGCTGCCCCCGGTGGTCGTGATCATGCCGGACCCGACGGGTGTCCCGAAGATCGGTCACGACACCGAGTGCGTCGACGAGGTCAACGGCACGGCGAACGACACGTACCTGACGGCGGACCTGCGCGAGTGGGCGCTGCAGAAGCTGGGCGTGGCCGCGGACCGCAAGGCCTGGACCTTCGCCGGCTGGTCGTCCGGCGGCTACTGCGCGATGAACCTGGTGACCCGCCACCCGCAGTGGTACGGCCAGGCGGTCAGCGTCAGCGGCTACGACCGCGCGCAGATGGACGCCGAGACCGAAAACCTCTACAAGGGCAGGCAGGACGTCGACGACGCCAACAACGTCGGGATCACGGTCCGCCTGCACCCCTCCCCGGTGGACATCCTCGCGATCTGGGGCGAGAACGAGAAGTTCGAGGGCGCGGCCGCCGAGCTGATCCGCGCCGGCGTCCGGCCGCCGGTCCGCTTCCAGTCGTGGCGGGTGCCGGACGCGGGCCACAACATGAACACCTTCAAGTCCCAGATCCCCGAGATCCTGAGCTGGATCGGGGCGCACACGACGCCGCCGGCGCCGGTGGGCCGCCAGGTCGACACCACCGGCGGGGTCCAGCCGTGGCCGCTGCCGCGGAGCGGTGCGCCGGGGGCGCTGGCGGACACCGACCAGTGAGCCGGGTCAGCCGAGCAGCTTCGAGACGACTTCGGTGACCCGCCTCGACCCGGTCGCGTAGTCCACTTTGGCGGGGTACTCGGAGAGCACCACCACGATGAGGTGGCCGACCACGCCCGTGGTGTGCAGCGTCCGCGTCGGACGGCAGCACGACCAGCCCTGCTTGACCAGCCAGTCCTGCCCCTTGGCGGCGTCCGGGATGCCGAAGTACTGGCGGAAGCCGTCGGACCCGCGCTCGGTCGCGTTGCCCAGTGCGTTCAGCACCGCGGTCACCTTGCGGTCCAGCAGGTACTGGTAGATCTTCACGACGTCCGCCGCGGTGATGCGCGTGTCGCCCCAGCGGCCGGGGTCCGCCGGCGGGCGGGTGCCGGTGAGGCCCAGCTTCGTCGCCCAGCGCGTGACGATCGCCGGCCCGCCGTAGCCCGACCAGAACTGGCTCGCTAGGTCGTCGTCGCTGCGGGAGAGCATCCGCTGCACGTCCGCCACCGGGCCGCCGCGGTCGAGCACGGAAAGCGCGATCAGCAGCTTCACGACCGACGCGGAGGTGTACCCGCGGTCCGGGCGCACGGAGACGGTCGTCTTGCCGCTGTCCCGGTCGAAGACCACGGCGCTGACGGTGCCGTCGCGCACGACCTTGTCCAGCTCGGCGGCGTCCACCTCGGCCGGTGCGGCCTTGGGCGTCGGCTTCGGCTCGGTCTTGGGTGCCGGGGCCGGCGTGGGTGCCGGCGCCGCGGACGTCGTCGCGGCGATCTCGGTGACCGCGATCGGCCGGGGTGCCGCGGCGGTGCTGTGCCCCGCCGTGACCACCACCGCGCCGATCGCCCCCAGGCACAGCCCCACCAGGAAGATCCCGCTCAGCTTGCGCATGACCTGGATTGCCGGGAAGGCCGCGCGCTGTTCGCCGATCGGGGGCGGTTTGTGGGATAGGTCTCGAAGGGGGCCCGGATCGGGAACGCGAACCGGTGCTGCGGGCAAGCACCATCGTTTCGCTCCCCGTGGTCGCGGGGTACCTCAGCGCGGTGACGGTTGTCACCACCCGCTGGGAAGGACTGGAGTCATGGTTCACGCGAAAGGCGCACGCATCCGGGTCCGAGGCCTGCAGCCGGCGCAGGTGCTGGCCGGACTGGCCGGGCTCGCGTTCCTCGTCGTCGGCATCATCGGATTCTCAAGGACCGGCTTCGGCGACTTCGCCGGGCACCACGACGCCGGGTTCTGGCGGTTCTCCGGGAACCCGCTGATGAGCCTGGTCCGCGTCGTGACCGGGGTCGTCGGCCTGCTGCTGGCGTTCGGCTCGGGCCGGGCGCGGACGTTCGGCTGGCTGCTGTTCATCGGCTACGGCCTGCTGTTCGTGTGGGGCCTGATGATCGACGGCCTCATTTCGACCAACCCGTTCGCCAACGCCGGCAACCCGATGGACCTCGGCCCCGCCGACACGTGGCTGCACCTCGGCGTCGCCGCGCTCGGCCTGCTGATCGCGGTCCTGCCGGCCCGCCGCACCATCCTGCTGCCCGAGGACGAGACGGCCGACGAGCCGATCGTCGCCGAGCAGCGCACCGAGGTCATCGACCGCTCGGACGTCGCCGCCCGCGACCGCCGCACGGACGTCGCCGACCGCACCACCGACCGCACCGACGAACCGCGCCGCCGGTCGTTCCTGCGTCGTGACCACAAGGAGCGAGGCCCGGAGGTCGCTCGCGAGGAGCGTCCGCCGGGCCTCGCCCACTAGGAGGTTCAGTAGGTGGTGCCGGTGCCACCGGAGGTGTCGTTGCTGCTCCCAGTGTTGCTGTTGGCCGCCGGAGCCTGGTTGGCGGCAGTGCTGGGAGTGGTACCGACCTTGCAGCCGTTGGGCTCGATGACGAACCAGGTGCCGTTGACGCCCATGCCGTTCGCGTCGCCCGGCTTCAGGTCCTTCGAGAAGGTGTAGACCGGCCAGCCGCCGACGGTGACCTGCTCGGTGCCGTCCTGGCGCTTGATGCTGCCGAGCAGCTTCGAGTCGATGCCCTGCAGTTCGACCTTGCCCTTCGACAGGACCGGCGGCCAGGTCTTGGCGCAGTCGCCGTTGCAGGCGGAGGCCTTCTTCTTGGTGTCCTTGGTGAACAGGTAGAGCGTCATGCCGTTCTGGTCGACGATCGCCTCACCGAGGCCGTCGATGTTGCTGGCGCTGAGCTTGACGGCCCCGGCCTCGGAACCGGCCGCCGCGGCCTGCCCGGCCTTGCCGCCCTTGGCGTTGGCCGCGTACCAGGCGCCGCCGACGCCCTGCCCGGTCGCGTCGCCGGGCTTGGTGTCCTTGGCGTAGCGGTAGAGCGCCCACCCGCCGACGGTGATCTGCTCGGTCCCGTCGGAGCGGGTCACCTTGCCGACCAGTGCCTTGTCGACCCCTTGGACTTGGACGTCCCCGGTAGCCAGTGCCGGCGGCCAGGCCTTGGCGCAGTCACCGTCGCAGTTGGACTTCGGCGGCTTCGCGGTGTCTTTGTCGAACCGGTAGAGGGTCATGCCGTTCTGGTCGGTGAGCACCTGCCCGAGATCGGCGACGTCCGCGACGACCAGTTTGCTTTCGTTCGACGCCGGAGCGGCGTTCCCGACCTGGCCGTTGGCGGCCTGACCGCCACCGGTGCCACCGGCCGCCGCAGGAGCGACAACGGGCTGGGCAGTCTCGGCACCCGAGCAAGCGGTGAGCACTGCCAGCCCGGCTGCCGCCGCGGCGACGGAGACGGCGATGCGCGTGCGAAGCATGGAAGTTCTCCTTGTGTCCGTTGGGGTTTTCCCGCCGCTCGGTGCGGCTGCTTGATACCCACTACACGGACCCCCGGCGGAGGCGGTTCAAAGAATTTTCGCCGACGCCGGCGAGGGGGTTGCCCGGTGCCGACGGCGCGCCCAGCCTGCTCTCGCGGGGAGGCCGGGCCGGGTGGCTCTCGTGGGCGGGGGTGGGCCGAGCGGCCCGTTGTGGGCGGCGCCGTGCCTGGGCGGCCCTCCCGGGGCAGCCGGACTGCGCGGCCCCCGCGAAGCGGGCGGGCTGGGTGGGTCTCGTGGGCGGGGTGGGCCGGGCGGCCCTCCCGGGGCGGCCGGACTGCGCGGCTCTCGTGAGGCGGGTGGGTTGAGCGGTCGTCGTGGGCGGCGCCGTGCCTGGGCGGCGCGTACCTGGGCGGCCCTTCCGGGGCGGCCGGACTGCGCGGTCCCCGCGAAGCGGGGCGGGCTGAGCGGCCCTCGCCGAGCGGCCGAGCTTCTCTCGCGAGCCGGCCTGCCTGCTTCCCCGCCGCAGCTTGCTACTCCTGAGCGCCGCCGCCCGCCGGCCCGTCGTCGCCGAGGGCGCGGTCCACCAACGCGCCCGCCGCGCCCGTGTAACCGGCCGGGTCGAGCAGCCCGTCCAGCGCGGCCGGCGTCAGCACCCCGGTGATCGCCGGCAGCTCGTCCAGCACCTCCCGCAGCGGCCGGTCCTCGCGCACCGCCCGCCGCGACGCCTCGCCCAGCAGCTCCTTGGCCTCCGCCTTGCCGAGCAGTGGCGCGAGCGCCGCCGAGAGCCGCTCCGAGACGATCAGCCCGTGCGTCGACGCCAGGTTCGCCCGCATCCGCGCCGGCTCCGCGGTGAGCCCGCGCGCCAGCTCGGCGGCGGTGTGCGCGGCGCCGCCGGTCAGCCGGAGGCACTCGCGCACCAGCTGCCACTCGGCGTGCCAGACCCCGGCCGACCGTTCGTCCTCGGCGAGCATCGACTGCGTGACCCCTGCGGCCAGCACGGGCACCTGCAGCGCCGCCGACCGGATCAGCGTCGCGAGCACCGGGTTCCGCTTGTGCGGCATCGCCGAGGACCCGCCCCGCCCGTCGGCGGCCGGTTCGGCGACCTCGCCCAGCTCGGTCCGGCTGAGCGTCTCGACGTCGACGGCCAGCTTCCCCAGCGCCCCGGCGGCGAACGCGAGCGCGCCGACGAGGTCCGCGACCGGCGTCCGCAGCGTGTGCCACGGCAGCACGGGAGCGGCCAGCCCGGCCTCCTCCGCGAACGCGGCCGTGAGCCGTTCCGCGTAGTCACCGTCGGTCGTCTCGTCCGCGAGGCGCGCGTACTCGACGTACGCCGCCAGCGTTCCGGCCGCGCCGCCCAGCGAGACCGGCAGCCCGCCGTCCAGCACGCGCCGGACGCGGACGGCCGCGTCCAGCACCAGCTGCCGCCAGCCCGCGGCCTTGAGCCCGAACGTCGTCGGCACCGCGTGGGCCGTCAGCGTCCGGCCGGCCATGGTCGTGTCCCGGTGCGCGCGGGCCAGCCCGGCCAGCGCCTCGGCGGTCGCGTCGAGGTCGGCGGCGAGCGGCCGCAGCGTCCGGTCCGCGACCAGCATCATCGCGGTGTCGAAGATGTCCTGGCTGGTCGAGCCGCGGTGCACGTACTCGGCGGCATCGGGCTCGAGCTCCCGGACGGCCGACGTCAGCGCCTTCACCAGGCCGACGACCGGGTTCGCGGTCGCCCGCGCCCCGCGCGCCAGCTCGGCGACGTCGATCCGCGCCTTGCCCGCGGCCTCCGTGATCGCGTCCGCGGCCTCCGGCGGCACCGTCCCGAGCCGTGCCTGCGCCCTCGCGAGCGCCGCCTCGGCGTCGAGCATCGCGCGCAGCCAGGCCGCGTCTCCGGTCGACGCTTCGGCCGGCGTACCGGCCCGCACCGGGGACAGGAGTCCGGAATCGGGGTCGACGGTCATGGCGTCAGCATCGCACGCGCCCCACCTCGGCGGCCGTTCCACGACCGGGGTCTGGCACGCTCATCCGCCATGACCAGCGCTCCGTCCGCCGAGGACACCGCAGGCTCCGGATCCCGGGCCATCGCCGCCGAGCGGCTGACCTTCTTCTCGGACGCCGTCGTCGCCATCGCGATCACGCTGCTCGCGCTCGAGCTGCCGCTGCCGGAGGGCGCCACCAGCGCCGAACTGCTCCGGTCACTCGGTCATCACCAGTCCGAATACGTCTCCTTCCTGATCAGCTTCGTCGTCATCGGCGGCCACTGGCGGGCCCACCACCGCCTGTTCAACTACGTCACCACGCTCGGCGGCGGACTCGCCCGCCTCACCTTCGGCTGGCTCCTGATGCAGGTGGTCATGCCCTTCGCCACGAAGGTGCTCGCCGAAGACGGCGGGTTCGAGTTCCGGTTCGTCTTCTACGCGGTCGTGCAGGTCATCGCGCTGACGTTGTTCCTCCTCATGGCCTGGCAGATCCAGCGGAACCACCTCTACCGCGCGGACACCCCGCCGGAGCTCTTCGGCGCGGTCCACCGCGGCATCGGCGCGATGATCGCCGCCTTCGCCGTCTCCATCCCGGTCGCGTTCTTCACGCACTGGGCCTACGCGTGCTGGATCGTCGTCCCGCTCGTGGCCAACCTCCTCTTCCGCTTCCGCCGCCGGACGGCCGACGCCTGAGCCGTCACTCGCCGGTCGCGCCGTCGATCCGCTCGCGGACCAGGTCGGCTTGGCCGATGTGCCGCGCGTACTCGCCGATCATCCGCAGCATCAGCCAGCGCAGGGTGAACGGTTCGCCGGTGCTGCGCCGGGTGCCCGTCTGGTCCATCGCGCTGGCCGTGACGATCTCGCGGGAACGCGCGCATTCCTCGTGCCACAACGAGAACGCTTCGTCGACATCGCCACCCAGGTCCGTGAAGTCCTGCTCCGGGTCGTCGTCGGAGTAGTAGAGGTTCGGGACGTCCTCGCCGGCGAACTGCATGCGGAACCACCAGCGTTCGCAGCCGGTGAGGTGCCGCAGCAGCCCGTGCAGGGTCAATGTGGACGGTGGTACCGAGCGTTCGGACAGCTGCGCCGGGCTCAGGCCGGCGCACTTCAGCTCGAAGGTGCGCCGGTAGTACTCGAGGCTCTCGGTGAGCGCCTGCCGCTCGTCCGCGACCGGCGCCGGGTCGGTTCGGGGGCCGGTCAGGCGGGGCGGAGACGCCACCGGGGTGGTGTGTTCGGTCATGCGCGGAGCGTCCCACAGGGGTCCGACAGTTTCGGATCACGTGGGCGGTCGGTGACCGGGCAACCGCGGTAAAACCCCAGTTCAAGTACGGTTTGAAGAACCCGGTAACGAATCTCGGGGTGCGGCGATCTGATCTTCGTCACCCCCGCTGCGCAGGCCAGTCTGACCGGTCGGAGCGCACCCTCGGTTCGGAACCAGGAGATCACGAATATGCAGCGAACCGGACGAAGAACCGCCGTTCTGGCCGCGTTGACGACGGCGGTCCTGTGCGCGGCTCCCGCCGTCGCGTCCGCGGCTCCGCCCGCGAGCACGATCGACGTCAGCGCGACCACTGTGCGCGCGGGCACCACGTTCACGGTCACCGAGCAGCTGACCAACCCGACGGACTTCACGGTCACGGGCGCGAAGGCGGCGCTCTACGTGAAGGAGAAGCCGATCGCCGACGTGGTGGACCTGGTCTCCTGCACCGGCGCGATCGCACCGTGCGCGCCGTACCTCAGCAGCTTCCGCGGCGGCGTGGGTGACCTGGGCGCGGGCGAGAGCCGGACGGTGACGTTCACCCTGCGCGTCAAGGACGACGTCCAGCCCGGGCAGTTCACGCTCCAGCACCAGTTCGCCGGCGACAACTACGCGTTCAGCGTGGAGGACGGCCCGGCCGTGACGATCGCCCCGCCGGACGAGGCCGACGTCAAGGTCGCGCTGACCGCCACCCCGCGCATCGGCCTGGCCGCCCGCGTCGACTACGTGATCAAGGTGTCGAACACCGGCCCGGCCACGGCGACCGGCGTCCGCGTGACGGCCAACCCGGGCGCGAGCCGCACGATCGTCTCGACGACGGGCTGCACCCGCGCGGGCACGGCTCTGAACTGCGCGATCGGCACCCTGGCCCCGGGAGCGTCGGCAACGGCGAAGTTCACGTCCGAGGGCGGCTTCTTCGCGTGGGGGGCGTTCACGGCGACGGCTCAGCGAGCGGCGAGCACGCCGGCCGACCCGACGGCGGACAACGACAAGGCGTCGACGAAGTGCACGGCTTACACGGGCCTGTTCGTCCAGTGCTGACGGCGTGACGCGCGGGGCTCGGGCCCCGCGCGTCCACGTCCACAGGTCGCGGACCAGCGCCGACCTTGCCAGGACCGTCAGCCGCACCCGGCGTGCGACCGGCTGACCGGGGCCTGGCTAAACTGGGGGTACGGGCCGTTAGCTCAATTGGTAGAGCTGCGGACTTTTAATCCGTAGGTTCTGGGTTCGAGCCCCAGGCGGCCCACTCAAACTACCTGGTCAGCGGCCTGTCGGTCGCCACCGGTCAAGATCGGCTCCCCGGGTTATCCCCGGAATTGGGGTCCGACGGTTTATCCAAGAGCCCTTCCAGGGCCTTCGCTGTGATCGGGTCGACCGTCTTCCGGCCCAGGTAGGTGTCCTGGGTCATCGATACCCGCGAGTGGCCGAGGTGATCCGCGATCAGCCGCGTCGGGACGCCCGCGTCGTCCAAGGCGGTCGCCTTCGTCTTCCGGAAGTTGTGCGACGTGAGCCACAGGAAGTCGTCCGATCCCCGGACCTCACGAAGCACTCGGAGGACATTGTTCGGGTCCCGCAGGGTGCCGGTCGTGCTGCCGAAGATCGGGCTCGCCAGAGGTCAGCCATCCGCCTTCGCCTCAGCCCACCGCCGCTCCAGCAGAGCCAGCGCCCAGGAGGGTAGGGGGAGTGCGCGCATGCTCGATTCCGTCTTCGGCCGAGGTTTGCGGAGCAGGCCCTCACTTTGACCCGGACGACCGTGTGCGTGATGTCCACCGTGCCCTCGACGAAGTCGACGTCCTCCCAGAACGTCGCCAGCGCCTCGCCGACCCGGACACCAGCAGCCATCATGAAGCGCGAGAGGTCAGGAGGTCCCACCGTTGCGCCTTCTCGTTGGCCTCAACCCGCGCCAGCCACTTCGTGCGCTCCTCCGCGTCCAAGGGCCCGAGGCTTCTTCTTGCTCTTCGGAATACGGCGGGTGTCCCGCGTCGGGTTGCGTGACCGCCGACGACCAGGAGGAGACATGTCAGAGCTGCTGTTCGGCGACCACCCGGAGTTCCCGGACAACGACGAGCCTCGCTATAAGCAGATCGCGAAGGAGTACCGGGCCCGGATCACCAGCGGCGAGCTGCAGGATGCGGAGAAGCTGCCGAGCGAGGCTCAGCTCTGCGAGATCCACGACGTTTCACCGATCACCGCGCGCGCGGCGATGCGTCTGCTGCGGGAGTGGGGCTTCGCGAACGGCATCCGGGGCAAGGGGTGTGTTCGTCCGCCGCTTGTACAAGCGGACGCGGATTGCGCCGCTGCGCTACTTCCGAGGTCAGGAGGCCCGCACATACGTGCGCGAGGCCGAGGCCGCGAACGTCGAGATGCAGGTCGAGAACAAGACGACGGCGCCGGCCAACATCGCCGAGCGGCTGGGCATCAACGAATGCGACCCGGTGACCTGTACCCGGTACTTCATCCGGATGGGGAACCCTCCACAGCCGGTCACGAGCAGCCTGGCGTGGAGCCGCTAGCCATTACCGGCGGGACAGACATCGAGCTGCCGCACGAGGCTCCGCACGCCGACAAGGGCATCGTCGACCGGTTCTCGGCCATTGGGCACGAGGTAAACCAGTTTGAGGAGCGCCTTGACATTCGCACAGCCACTGTCGAGGAATCTAAGCCTCTAGAATCCCCGCAAGTAGGCCGGTCGTGCAGATTACACAGACTTTCCGCGTAGCTGACGGTTCGGTGCCGAAGAAGATCTGGCAGTAGAGACAGCTGACATTCTCTTTCCGGCAGATCGATATGAGATTCGATACGTCATGGATGTTCACTAATGGTGTGGGAAAATCGATAGACGCTAGCGTCAGTTGCATTCACTAAAGCCTGGCGTATTTGACACGTGGCTGCCGCAACGGAGAAGGCCGACCTTGTATTTACGGCCGCGGAACTTGATCCAAATTTTAGCCAGTTCTCGAACTTGTACAGTCGAAAGACGATTATGAACTAGAACAGGAAAGAAGTTTACAGTCTGCTTCGGTGGTACCCAGCTTGCTATAAGGTCTGCGCCGCCCTGGAGCTGCCCGCGTACGTGATCAACGCTAGCGCTACCCCCTTTGCCTCTAGGGCCATTGCGGTCAAGTCCACTTTGACTGCGGCCCACAGCAAGCACACGTCGCACAAATTACCGTTAGGATTATGAGTTTTTTGGAACTTCGTCCCTGATATCGCCAGCCACTTGCCAGAGTTCGGCAGCTTGATTGAGCACTTACCTTCCGTAAAGCTGCGTATCGAGCAGCAGGTGCGATGCAAAGCCGCATCGGCCGGAATCTCAATTTTCTGTCTCAAGTTGCCGATCCAATTCGACGTTCTCGTTGTATAGTTGCTCGGTAACGGTATCGAAGCCAGCGTCTGGTATCCCGTAACGAGCGTCGAGAGCAAGGCGTCTGGCTATAGTTCCACGGTTTCCCGGAACAAATGTGTAAGCGCCAACGCTGTCGCGCCTAATCTGTAGTTCTCTGTCAAACTTCAGATGGGCGACTTCTCCTTGAGATAAACTACCTGCAGCTAATGAATTGTTGAGCTGCTGGAGAAAAAATTCACTATGTGTGGTCATTACAACTTTGAGGCCAGCGTTCACTAGGCGCACAAGTATCTGGGCAAATGCAACCTGACTTGCTGGATGTAGATGCGCCTCTGGTTCCTCAATTATAAGTAATTCACCTGCGTGAATTATGTTTTTCAGGTATACCGCGACTGGAGCTAGCTCTGACACCATCGAAGACGTTCGTGTCAACGGATAGCTGCCATTCTTGGTGGCGAATACGAGTTCTGGCGAGTTCCCGCGACTGCTCCGTAGCTCCACTGAGCCGTGTAGCACTCCTCTTTCCAACTGGCTGGCGATCTTGCTGAACGGCCCCTGGTACGAGACGTCAATCTCAATCATTTCGCTGAGAAAGTCTGTAACTACCCCGCTCATTGCTGGTATCCGCATATCCTGCAGTCCTGCCCAGGAGGATTGCCGGATCAGGGTGCTCGCAATGACCTTATGTGACTGCATGATGCCGGATCGTGCGGCGGGTAAGTAACGCGTTCGGTTTGGGAGTGAGTAGAAGCAGGCGCGACGAGTCTCGATCGCGATCTCTCGTGCGATCATTGCCCGACTTGGCCCGAATCGTCCCCATCGGCGAAAGCCATGTTTTGCCATGAGTGACCAGATTGGTTGCCATTCCGGATGTTCGACCACAAAATTTGGCCCCTTGGAATCGATAAATATATCGATTTTCCAAGATGGCGCAGTGCTTCTTATGGTTATGTGAGCCTTCGTTGCGCGCTGCTGGACTCGGCGAAGCTCTAGGATTTCAGTTCCGAATACTCGCTCGAGTTCGTCTACTATGGAGAGGCAATAGGCGTCGAAAAGGCGTTCCACAATCTGGGTGATCGTCTCGCGTAGCCCGGGTGGCACATGATCGCCCTCGGCAATTTGCTCGAAAATATCTTCCTTGTTATTGCGAAACCCGACCGTGTCAACGATAAATGAGGCAAGGTCTCCCCAGTCGTCATCTGACGTATTGCTAGATCCAGAGCTTGATCCCGGTGAATAACGGCGGTCGAGGCGATAGTTTGCGACAGGCATATTGCTTGTCGAAAGACAAGCGTATATCACTGTTGCTGCGACGGATTTACCGGCATTGTTCGGCCCGACCAAGACAACGAGTGGATCTACTGAGAAGCTCGCCTCCTTTATTGGGCCGATGTTTCTGATGGTTATATCCACTAGTTCCCCTTTTGGCTTCTCGATGGTGGTCGATTTGCCAAGACTATACGAGTGTCGCGTGGTGGGCTACTTGTCTCGTGAACGATGTATCGACGCCAGCTTCCTTGATTGCGTTTTGCCGAATTTGGCTCTATGGGATCAAGGGCGCGCCGCCGGGCGGCGCGCTTGTCGCCTGGCGGCGCTGCTCACGTCGGCGACCACGCCGTGCCCGGCACGGCCGGCTCCGCTCCGCTCTGCCGACCGGCCGGGCGGCGTGGCCGCCTTTGGTGCAGTTGCGCAGCGCCGCACGCCGACGGCACGTCTGAGCCATTCAGCCAACGTCGAGCCTCCCTCGTCGATGAGTCGTACAACCCGGGTCGCTGTCAGACGCCACCGTGTTACGCCCGTTCGGCGGTAAGCACATCCCGAAGCTTGATCGTGACAACGGCCGGTAGCGCCGCGTCAAGGCTGGGAAGCGTGCCTTGACCCGACGCCACCGGCCGCGTGCTGGCTTCGTATCAGGATGGCGGGGGAGCTGTGGGCGGTAGAGTAGGTACGCGCGAGCTGGCAGCGAGAGCCGCGAAGAGGGCATGATCATCTCGCCGGTTTTCCCCCGGGAAACTACGCAGAACGACGAGAACCAGCGACCGACCATGATCGTTTGGCGCGGACGTCGATGCAGGTGAAGACTGGTATCGACAGATGACGAGAACTAGCCGCTGACCTGGGCTTATTCTCCGTAGGTTCTGGGTTCGAGCCCCAGGCGGCCCACCACACAGTCGTCTCCTTCGTCAGTGGAGTACGGCTGCACGACTGTCAGAAGCCCTGGCCGGCGCCGCCGTTGGTGAGCGCGCTGGCGGCGCAGTTGTACGAACTCTCATCACTAGCAGCGTGGTCGCCCGGCGGCAGGGTAGGTACGCCGAGGGCACGCCGTCGGTGGCCGGCTGGGTGTGGACGGCGTCCCAGGCCCCCGATCGTGTACCCGAACATTCGCGAAATCCGCGGTCGTTGTAGCTGCATCGGGTGAATTGGCGACGCATCATTCGAGACGCGCAAAGGCGATCTTGCCGACCGATTTCCCCTGGTCGGCGCCGTGGTCGTCGGGCTCGAAACGGCCCGATTTCGGCTAATCGGCCACGAGAGTGGGGTATTGCGCGACCGGGGAATGAGAGTGTGGTTATGGTGGAACGGCTGCGTCGGCGGCACAGGGAATCGGCGAACAGGCGGGATCGCGAACGTGACGAGCGGGACAGGGCGGGAAGGCGGCATGGTCAATGCCCGCCGTGCCCTGGTTCGTGCGCTCGTCGTGGTCGGCGGCGCTGCCGCCGTCTCCGCCGTCGCGTGGCTGACGGCCACGGCGTCGGCCAGCACGCTCACCGACATCACGAACGAGCCGATCGGTGCCGGCGTTCAGACTGCCGTGTCGGCCGTGAGCGACCCGAAGCCGTCTGTGCTGCCGCAAGCGGTGGAACGCGTCGATGACGTCGCACGCGGCCTTTCTGAGGCTGCCACTCGTGTTGACGTGCTGCACGCCCACGCAATCCCTGCAGTGACAACAATTCCTGCTGCCGTTCTCACGCTGACCGACCTGACGGGAATCCTCAAGTCGCCCGACAGCCCTGTCGAGCACGTCGGAAAGCGGCCCGCCGACCCCGTTGCCACCGAGTCGCACGACGTCCGGTCTGCGCCGGCGAAAACCGGCTCGCCGGAAGCGTCAACCGACCCCTCCGCAGCGCCTCCGCTTCGGCCTGCCGCGGCTTCCGTGCTCGGTGAGGCACACGCTGACCTCGGGGCCGACCACGGTTTGGGCGGGCTCGGCGGACGATCGGGTTTGCAGTCATACGTGGTCCCCGCGACGGCGGCATTCGCCGCCGGCGGCGATCGCGGTTGCGGTGATGTCGCTCAGCCCCGTTCCGAAACTCGCCTGCAGTCCTCGGGCCGTCGGAATCGCGTGCAGCAGCACGCCGTGGTGGCAGCGGAAATCCAGCCCGGCGTCACGCCGGACTGACGAACGGCCACCTTCGAACAGAGCCGGTATTTCGCCGGGCTCGCATGAGGTGCTGCCGGAGCGGTCGTGAATCTTACTTCCGGCTGCGCTGAACCTTCATCCAGAAATCACTTTTCCAGTATTCATCAAAGGAGTATTTGTCATGCGTATTCAGACGAAGCGGATCCTGCAGGTTGCACTGGCCAGCGGCGGGCTGCTGGCGGTCGGCTCCGGCGTCGCATCGGCCGAGTCCATCGTTCCCGGCGTTTCCGACGCCGTCCTGGGGCAGCTCGCCACGAACCCCGGGATCCACCACTTCGCGAACACGGTCAACGGCGCCCCCGAGCAGCTCCAAGCGGTGACCGAGACGACGGGCGAGGACCTGCAGCAGTCCGACCAGCCTCTCGCCGCGGCGCTGCCCGCCGTGCAGCAGCCGGTCGTCGGCAGCCTCGCCCCGGTCCTGCACGTGGTGCCGCTGCACCTGCTGCAGCAGGACGCCGTTCCGAGCACCGAGGCCGACGGCGACTCGCCCGAGCACGACCTCAACGCGCCGCTCGGCAGTGAGCTCTCGGCCACCGACCTGCCTGCCCTCCCGGCCGCCCTGCCGCTGGCGGCGACGGCCGACACGGAGCAGGGGCGCGCCACGATCACGCCGGTCGACGACCGGCTGCCGCTGCACGGGAACGTCTCCACCGAACCGCTCGACCCCGAGGCGGGCACCCGGGTCACCGGCCTGCAGGCCTCCGCCGACGCCGCGGCGCCGCTCCAGCAGACCGACGAGCGGTCGGCGACCGGGCTTCCGCTGGTCGGCGGGCTGGTGCCGAGCACCGGCGGTCTCCCGACGCTGAACGGGCTGCCCGACGTGACGCAGCTGCTCTCGCTGGGCGGGCTGACCCAGCTGGCCGGTAACACGCCGCTGACCCAGGGCGGCCTCACCGATGCGCTCAAGCGCGGGTAGCACCAAAACACCATGATCGGGGCCGGAAGCGCAGCTGCTTCCGGCCCCGATTTTGTTGTTCTGGAAACCGTTAGGGTGGCGGAATGGACGCGACCAGGTGGCTCATCGTTGTCCGGCACGCGAAGTCGGACTGGTCGGAGGGCCTGCCCGACCACGAGCGGCCGTTGGCGCCGCGCGGTCTCCGCGACGCGCCCAGGCTCGGCCGGTGGCTCGTGGAAGAGGGACACGTTCCCGAGCTGACGGTCTGCTCCACCGCGCGTCGCACGCGCGAAACGTGGCTGCGCGTGAGCGACGAACTCCCCGCGCCACCGCCCGTCGAATACGACGACGATCTTTACGGCGGCGACGTCCCCGAGTTCCTGAACGCCGCCCGCCGGACGCCGCCCGGCGTCACCAAGCTCGCGCTCGTCGGGCACGAGCCCGGGGTCAGCGACGTGACCCTGCACCTCGCCGGCCTCGGTGAAGAGACCTTGGCGGTCCAGACCAAGTTCCCCACCGGCGCCGCGGCCGTGCTCGCCACCACGGATCCCTGGGACGCTCTTCGCACCGCGCGGCTCGTCGCCTTCTTCCGGCCGCGCGACTTCGCCGGCTGACGGTCTCTGGTTTGGACCAGGCATTGCCTCGGCTGTGTTCACATGCGTACGCTCCATTCACTCACAGGTCTGTTGTTCATATTTGTGAATGGAGCGGACATGGTTTTCCGCCACACCGTCGTGGCCGCGCTCGCCGCTGTCGGCCTCGTCGCTTCGCTTGCTACGCCGGCTGAGGCCGCGTCGCGACCCACCGGCTGCGCTGTCCCGGTCATCGGGCCGGTGTGCGCGCCGCAGACCGCCGTCCTCGACGGCAATCAGCTGCTTCGCACGAAGTTCGCCGCGCTCGTCGGCGAGAAGACGTCCCGCACCGCGCTGAACAACCTGCTCACTGCGGCGAAGACCGATCTCACGGCGGGGCCGTGGAGCGTCACGTCGAAGAAACAGGTCCCACCGAGCGGTGACAAGCACGACTACCTGAGCCTGGCGCCCTACTGGTGGCCGACGACGCAGCCGACCGCGGAAAACCCGTGGGGTTGCCCCTTCGTGCAGCGCGACGGCCAGCGCAACCCGATCGTCGACGAGATCACCGACCACGCCTACCGCGGCCAGGCATTCGCCGCGATCTACCGGCTCGCGCTCGCCTGGTACTACACCGGCGACGCGCGATACGCCCGTCGCGCGGCGCTCGACCTGCGCACGTGGTTCCTCGACACGGCCACGAAGATGAACCCGAACATGAACTTCGCCCAGGGCATCCCGTGCAAGGTGGACGGCCGCGGCATCGGCATCATCGAGTTCTCCTACACGCTGAGCCAGGTCGTCGACGCCACCGCGATCCTGGCGACCGGTGCGCCCGGCTGGACGAAGACCGACCAGGCCGGCATGACCGGCTGGTACACGCAGTTCCTGGACTGGCTGCGGACCAGCAAGAACGGGACCGACGAGGCCAAGGCCCAGAACAACCACGGCAGCTTCTACGACATGCTCGCAGCGTCGCTCGCCCTCGGCACGGGGCAGCGTGAGCTGGCCGCGGCCATCGCGCGGGACGCCGGGCCGAACCGGATCGCGCCGCAGATCCAGGCCGGCGGTCTGCAGCCGCAGGAGACGAGCCGGACCCGCAGCTGGCACTACTCGGCGTTCAACCTGGTCGCGCTGACCCGGCTGGCGCAGATCGGCAAGCACGTCGGCGTCGACCTGTGGCACTACACGGCACCAAGTGGCGCGACACTGTTCGCCGCGGTCGACTTCCTGATCCCGGGAGCGACGCAGGGGCAGCCGGCGTGGCCGTACCCCGAGCTGGACTTCCGGCCGTACGCGGCGCTGGACGTCCTGCACGCGGCGGCCGACGCGGGTGATCCCGCGGCTCGATCCGCGTTGCCGCGGGTGCCGGTGCAGCCGGGCGGAGACCTCTACCCGGTGCGGCCGGCCGCGGAACAGCTCGACGACATTTCGACGTCCTGAGCGTGCGGAAAAGGGCCCGGCCTTTCGCGGCCGGGCCCTTTTCCGGCGGAATCAGACGCCCGCCACCTGCGAAATCCAGCTGCGATAACGCGTGATGTTGGTGTAGGCGGTGTTGTTCGACCGGTCGCTCGTCGACGCGACGCCGACCTGACGGCCGGAAGCGAACATCGGGCCGCCGGAGTCGCCGCCGGCGGTGATGCCGTTGACGCGGTTCGCGCACACCGCGACGCCGCCGGTGTAGTCGCTGCAGCTGATCGAGTTCACCCGCACGGTCGCGACCTTGAGGTAGCGCGACTGGCAGTTGATCTCGGAGCCGCACTGGCTGGTGGCGCCCCAGCCGTAGACGGAGACGTTCTGGCCGACCGAGACGTCACCGACGTTGCCGAGCGGCGAGTAGGTGGCGTTCACCGAGGTGGTGAGCCGGACGATCGCCAGGTCGGCGGAGCCGGGGTAGCGCGTGATGGTGGAGCCGGTGGCCGTCGTCCCGCCGCTGGACTGGTCCAGGCTGCCGATGCGGAACGTGTAGGTGCCGGAGCTGCTGACGCAGTGCTTGGCGGTGAGGATGTACTGCGGGGCGATGATCGTCGCGGTGCAGTTCTGCTGGCCGTTGACGAACAGCCGGGCCGCCCAGGGGCCGCTGGTGGCGGTGCTGCCGCCGATGATCGACGGCTGGGCCTGCGGGGTGCTGTCGGCGGCCGCCGGACCGCCGAGGCCGACGACGGCCAGCGCGGTGCTCGCGGCCAGCAGGACGAACTTGCCGAATTTCACGCTCACTCCTTTTCACGCGGGGGAGAACCGCGTGGGGAAAGCCGGTGGGGACCGAACTCGAAGATTGTCCGAGTTGCCGGCGAATGTCCGGAACCGACGAAAGTCGCCGGTGGAATCCGTATTTATTTCCCGGAGTGGGGTACGTGCAGTTCCCGTACTGTTCCGCGCTCGTGAGCGGGGCCGTCCGTCTTAGGCGGCGACCTTCGCCGGGGCGGTCTTCCGCAGCCAGTACAGCCCGATGACCGGCAGGACCAGCGGAATGAAGAGGTAGCCCTCGCCGTAGACCGACCAGACGGTCGGGTGCCGGAACGCGGCCGCGTCGACGAGGCTCAGCGTGCCGATGGTCAGGACGCCCAGCAGTTCGATCGAGCAGGCGACGAGGGCCACGCGCCACCAGCCGTCCCCGCGCCGGGCCAGCGCGATCGTCGCGACGATGTAGACGACCGCGGCGAACGCCGAGAGCAGGTAGGCGAGCGGAGCTTCGTGGAACTTGGTGCTGATCTGGACGCCGGCCCGCGACGTCGCGGCCAGCGCGAAGATCGCGTACACGGCGACGAGCACCCGTCCGGGGCCGGAGGCCGTTTTACGCTGTTGCTCCACTCCACACCTCGTTCAGTCGCAGCACCATCACCGGGATGGCCAGGCAGGCGATGCCGAGCACGACGGTGCTCGACCGGCTCCGCTCGGCCAGCGCCCAGGCGGCGCCCACGGGCAGCACGACCAGGCAGCCGATCAGGTAGGCCAGGTAGGTGGCCAGGCTGCCGGGCCGGTCACCGCCGGCGAGCAGCACGATCCCGATCACCAGCTGGACGACCAGCAGCGCCTCGACGGCCGCGACTCCGATCAGGAGCGGGTTGTCCGGCAGCCGGTTCCTGGCCGACTGGACGAAGCTCCAGAGCGCGACGAGCGTGGCAGCCACGGCGACCGTCACGGCGAATCCGAAGATCACCCGTTCCTCCTTCCGGTCCGCCGGTCGTCAACTTACTCCGTGGTACCGGCGGGTCTGTCCGGCGAGGTGCCGGGCGTGGCGTGGACCACCGCGGTGCTCCTGTGTTCTACGTCTGGGCCGACGAGAATGGCGCCTATCCCGAAAATCGATCACAAGCCGGTCTTGATGGCATTCTGCCAATTCGCTGGGGTCATTCGCGGCGTTCCATGGGTGGACCTGCGGAAATGGCGGAAAGATCTTCACGTTACACCACTATGGTGTGATGGTCCGACTGGACAAAATCACCCTGGGTTCGTCTATCGGCCGGTAGACGTCGTTTCTACTTACCTCGGATAGCCCAGCTGAACCGCCGGGTTGGCGGATTGGCCCAGAGCTGTTCGGCATGGGGGAATATCCTCGTCCCAGGACTGTGATGTCCGGGGGATCGTACGGAGGGGTATCTCGGATGGATCTGCGCCACGAAGCTTTTTGCTTCGCCGACCGGCTGTTCTACGACGAACAGCCTGAAAACGGCGCTCCGGCCGACGATCTCGCGAAGGCTCTCCCGGTGCCGGGCCCTGATTGGGTGACCACCGAACGTGGAGCGTGGCGCGAGCTACATCCCGAAGGCAGTGTTCTTCCTGCGCAGGGCTGGCAGGTCCATGTCACGGCTCGCCCGGACAACGCGAGCCGGGTACTTGCGCAGGTCTCTGAGTGCTGCCTCGAGCACAGAGTTGCGTTCAAGCACCTCCGCTCGCTGACGACTTTGCTCACGCGGAATTCGAAATACGCATCCGGCGACGGCGGTGTCGAGTTGGCCACCATTAACCCGGTCGACGACAGCGAACTCGAGCGAGTCCTCGTAGCTCTCTCAACGAGCTTGGAAGGTGAGGCGGGACCCGGCATTTCCGGCGCCTTGCAGTACGGCGACCACCCGCTCTATGTACGTTACGGCGGATTCGCAGACCAGTGGGTCGAACACAATGGCAGCCGCGTCCCGGCGGTTCGCAAGCCGGATGGACGGCTGGTACCCGAGAAGCGCGAGCTGACGTTCTCGGTACCCGACTGGGTCAAGCTGCCAGCCTGTTTGCGTAGCAGTCTCGCTGCGCGCAAAGAAGGTGCCCTGGCTCAGTTCCCCTACCGGACGGTGCGCCCGCTCCGCACCTCGCACAGCACGAGAATTTTCGTGGCCGCCCCCAAGACGGGCGGTGACCCGGTCGTCCTCAAGGAGGCCCGTCCGCACGCGGGTCTTGACGAGGCGGGGACCGACGCCGTCGAACGGCTACGCCGAGAGCACGAGGTGCTCGTCCGGCTCGCCGGTATCCCGGGTGTGCCGCAGGTGGTCGAGCTTTTCACCGTCTCGGAGCGCCACTACCTGGCCACGGAGTACCTGCCAGGGACCTCGCTGGCCGACTGGCTGTCCCGTAACTACCCGCTGACCAGCAGCAACTCGTCAACCGCTGACCTCGCGGCATACGCGCGGCGCGCGCTGGACATCGCCACACAGGTAGAGAAGACGCTCGCGGACATCCACGCTCGCGGCATCGTCTTCGGAGACCTGCACCCTTCGAACATCCTGATCGACGAGGACGACCAAGACCGCATCGCCCTGACCGACTTCGGGACGGCGTTCGACGTCGAGTCAGGCGATCGTCCCGCTCCGGGCACGCCCGGCTTCCGCGCGCCGGCCGACCGCAGCGGTTTCGAGGTCGACGAACACGCACTCGCGGCGTTGCGGCTGTGGCTCTTCCTCCCGCTGACGCCGCTGGCCGAGCTCGCTCCGGCGAAGCTGCGCCGCATCGCCGACTTCGCTCAACGCCGGTTCGCGCTGCCCGAGGGGTACGCCGATGCCGCAGTCGCTGTGCTGGCCCAGCGTGACGTCGATGCTGAACCCACCTCGGCTCACACGGAGCTCGACCACGACAAACCGGACTGGCCGCTGGTTCGCAAGCAGGTCGTCGAGGCGATCCTGGCCAGCGCCACGCCCTCGCGCCAGGACCGGCTGTTCCCGGGGGACATCGAACAGTTTCGCGTCGGCGGTTCTAGTTTCGGCGTCGGTGCCGCCGGTGTGCTGCACGCGCTTGACGTCGCTGGGGCCGGCCGCTTCCCCGAGCATGAAGGCTGGCTGATCGAAGCGGTCCGCCGGGAGCCGCCGACCCGGCCTGGGTTCTACGACGGCAGCTCCGGCATCGCCTATGTGCTGGAGAACTTCGGGTACCACGACCAAGCCGGCAAGCTGCTGGCTTCGTCCGCGCGGCTCGTCGAGCAGACGACCGACCATTCCCTGGAGACTGGTCTGGCCGGCATCGGGCTGACGATGCTGCACTTCGCGACCGTCCGCCAGGACAACGAGTTCGGCCGCCAGGCGCTGGCCACGGCCGTTCGGCTGGCCGAGGCGCTGGAGACCGCCGCGCCGCCGGGAAACTCGGCTCGCGCCGGCCTGTTGTCCGGCTGGGCCGGGCCGGCGCTGCTGTTCATCCGGCTCTTCGAACGCACCGGCGAGCCGGCCTGGCTCGCCTTTGCCGACCAGGCGTTGTGCCGTGACCTCGAAGAATGCATCGAAGCCGAGGACGGCTCGCTGCAGGTCCGAGACGGCGCGGCCCGCACGTTGCCTCACGTCGGTGTCGGCAGCGCCGGGATCCTCCTGGTTGCCGAGCAGCTGGCGCGGCACCGCCCGGACGCGGAAGCCTGCGACAGCCTTCCCGCTTTGCGGAAGGCGTGCCTGGGTGAGTTCGTCGTCCAGCCGGGGTTGCTCGCCGGACGGTGCGGGCTGGCGGTTGCGCTGGCTGCGAGTCCGGGCGCGGAACTCCCGAACCGTTCGGCGGCGATCGATCAACACCTGGCGTGGTTGGCTTGGTACGCGGTGCCGTACAAGGGCGGCCTCGCGTTTCCGGGCACCCGGCTGCTGCGCCTGTCGATGGACGTCAAGACCGGCAGTGCGGGGGTCCTCCTTTCTCTGGCTTCGCTCTTCGACGGTAAGGAAGCACTGCCCTTTTTGGGCGGTACGCAGTCTTCGCCGTCTATCGGTCGCTGACTGGAACCACCGCGGCGGCCGGTGCAAGCAACCGGCCGGCTGGGGTCGGCGGCGGCCGCTCTCGGTGGTGGTGCGGCCCGCCGGCGGGGCGCCTTCCGGCGACGGGCCGCGACCACTACCTGGCCGCCTCCGGCGGGTTCCGGTCGTCGGCGGGGCGCCTTCCGGCGACGAATCCGTGAAACCACCAGGCCACACACGGCGGTGGCGCGTCCGCCCCCGGGGCGTCTGCCGAGAGCGGACGCGCGACCACCAACTTCTTCGGCCCACTTCGAGTTCGGGTGCCGCGACCGCCGGCGGGACGCCTGCCGGCGGCGGTCGGGGGACCACACTCGAGCCGCCCCCTCACCACTCTGCCGCCGCAACCGGACCGACTCCTAGGCCGCCGTCCGTGTTACCTGCCGATCCGGTGAGCAATCAGCTCGTCCACTGTGGACCTTTCCTGTGCGCTTTCCAGCTTATCGCCGCCGAAGGGGCGGGGAACCCCTCGACGGGAATCTGTGGATAACTGGCCGATGATCGTGGCGGTTGTGGACAACTCGGGCCGATCGGCCGGTTCTGTCGGTGCCGTGATGCATCATCGGAAGCACGGGAGAAACACGGCCCGGAAGCGACACCGTCGGAAAGGAGGTGACACGGCGGCGGTGCACGTCATCCGGGTTGCAGTGCCTCCAGTGCCTCGCGCAGCTTGCCGGAGACCGGTGTCGGCCGGCGGGACTCGCGGTCGACGAAGACGTGGACGAAGTGTCCTTCGGCGACCAGGGACTCGTCGGCCGCATACATCCCGATCTCGTAGCGGACGCTGGACTTCCCGAGGTGCGCGACCCGCAACCCGACCCTCAGCGAACCAGGAAAGGACACCGATGAGTGATACCCGCAGTGCGACTCGACGCACAGCCCGATCACCGCCCCGGTTTCGATGTCGAGGCCGCCCTGCTCGATGAGCCACGTGTTGATCACGGTGTCCATCAGCGAGTAGTGGACCACGTTGTTCACGTGCCCGTAGACGTCGTTGTCCTTCCAGCGCAACGGGACCGTCTGCCAGTGCGGGTAGCCGCTCACCACAGCGACACCGAATCGCGCAGGATCTCCGACAGGTCGTCCGCGGACGCCTCGCGCGGTGCGGTGGCCAGCAGGCGCTGCTGCTTCAGCGTTCCCTCGACGAGGGAGTCCACATCGGACTCCGTGTAGCCGACGGCACCGATGCCGTCCGGGATGCCGATCTGCCGCATCAGGTCGATCAGCACCGCGGGCAGGTGGTCGGCGAAGTCGCCGGGCCACTCGAAGTCGGGCGCCAGGAGGCGGGCGACGCGCAGGTGGCGGTCCGGGGCCGCGTCGAAGGTGAAGCGGAACGCGGCGGGCGCGGTCAGCGAGACGGCCATGCCGTGCGGGACCATGGGTTCTTCGCCCGGGTAACCCTCCGGGTGGAAATCCCTGACCTGGCCGGCGATCGGATAGGCGTTCGCGTGCGGGATGTGCACGCCGGCGTTGCCGAAGCCGAGACCGGCGAACGTCGCGGCCAGGGCCATGGCCTCGCGGGCCTTGAGGTCGGAACCGTCGCGCACGGCAGCCGGGAGGGCCCACGACAACAGCCTGAGGGACTGCTCGGCGAACATGTCGGCCAGCGGGTTCGAGCCGCAGTACGGCACGCGCTGCTCCGGGCGCTTGCGCTCGAACTCGGTGTACGGCTTGGCGGTGTAGCTCTCCGCGGCGTGGCAGAGGATGTCCATGCCGCTGGCGGCCGTCACTCCGGGCGGCTGGCTGACGGTGAGCCGTGGGTCGACGACGGCCAGGGTCGGGCGCAGCCGCAGGTGGCTGATCCCGCTCTTGACGCGCAGCGACAGCACGTCGAGGACGCAGACCGTGGTGCTCTCGGAGCCCGTGCCGGTCGTGGTGGGTACCGCGACCAGGGGCTTGAGCGGGCGGTCCGGTGCGCGGCCGCCGCCGACGGGGGCGTTGACGTAGTCCATCAGGTCGCCATCGTTGCTCGTCAGGAGGTTCGCTGCCTTGGCCGTGTCGATGGCCGACCCGCCGCCGACGGCGACGAAGGCGTCGTACGGGCCTGTTCCGCGGGCGAAGTCGACCGCCTTCTGCATGCTGACGTCGGTGGGCTCGACGTGGACGCCGTCGAAGATCTCGGTGTCGATGCCGTAGCTCGCTATCCCGTCCGCGATGCGGCGGGGCCAGCCGGTCTCGGCGACCTGCGGGTCCGTCACGACGAGCACGCGGTGCGCGCCGTACTGGGTCAGGTCGTAGCCGATCTCGTCGCTGGCGCCGGTGCCGTACTTCAGCGCCGGTGCGCCATAAGTAAAAACAGTTTCATGTTCGGTCGCGGCCAAGTCGGTGGTCCTCGCTCCCTTGATCGGCTAGCAGTCGGTCAAAGCGGACATTCGGCCTATCCTTGTCCGGTTTCGGTGAAGATCACTTGACTGCACTGAACGGTGCCCGCCTAAGCTCTCCTCATTAGATACCAACTGGGAGCGACCGTCGCCCAGACGGCCGTGCGGATCCTGACCGAGGCGCGTGTCCGCCGCGTGTACGCGGTGGTCGGTGAGTCGTTCCTGGAACTGCTCGACGCCCTGCAACGGGAGCGGGAGATCACGCTGGTCTCCGCCCGTCACGACGCGGGCGCGGCGTTCATGGCGGAGGCCGAGGGGAAGCTGACCGAACGTCCCGCCGTGCTGCTCGCCAGCCGGGGGCCGAGTGCGGCGAGCCTGGCCATCGGCGTCCAAACGGCGTACCAGGACGAGACGCCGATGGTCGTCCTGCTGGAGACGCCGGCGACCGGACCCGTGCCGCTGTCGTCGGGGGAGCTGCCGACGTCGGACCTCACGGCCATGTTCGAGTCGATCGCCAAGTCGACATTGCGGGTGACCGACCCGGACGGGCTGCCGGGGCTGCTCGCGCACGCGCTGACGACGTCGCAGGAAGGGCGGCCGGGGCCGGTCGTGCTCGGCGTGCCCTGCGACATCTGGGGCATGCCCTACGACGCGGCCAAGCCGATGGCGCGGGTGCGGCCGCCCGCGTCCGGGACGCTGGGCCGTTCGGCGGACGCTGTGGCGCAGCTGGTGGACGAGGCCAAATACCCCGTGGTCATCGTCGGCGGGCGGGCGCGGTCGGCGCGAGACGAACTCATCGCCGTGGCCGATGAGCTTGCGCTGCCCGTCTACAACGCCTTCCGGCGGCAGGACGCCTTCCCCGAAAACCACGCCCGGTACGCCGGTCACCTGGGGCTCGGCATCCCGGCCCGGCAGCTGGACGCCCTGGAGCGCGCGGACCTGGTGCTCGCGCTCGGGACCCAGCTCGACGAGGTGACCACCCAGGCCTACCGCTACCCGACCCCTCAGCAAACGCTGGTCATGGTCGGCACCGGCATCGACGTGAGCCCGAAGCGGCGGGGGCTGACCTTCCGCGTGGACTCCGAGGTCGAGCCGTTCCTGCGGGAGCTACGTGAGGTCGCGGCGCCGCGGACGCGGCGGGCTTCGGCCGCCAACGCCGCCGTCCACACCTTCATGACTCCGCCCGACACCAGCGGGAACACGCGGGTGCACCCCGTCGACGTCGTGCGGGCGCTGCGGAAGCTGGCGCCCGAGGACACCATCGTGACCAGCGACGCCGGGAACTTCGCCCAGTTCATGCACCGCTACTGGTGCTTCACCGCGCCGCGCAGCCAGCTCGGTCCGAGCAACGCCGCCATGGGCTACGCCGTGCCGGCCGCTGTCGCGGCGAAGCTGACCGAACCGCGGCGGACCGTCGTCGCCATGGTCGGGGACGCCGGGACGCTCATGACCGGCCAGGAGATCGAAACGGCCGTCCGGTACCGGGCGCCGGTGATGGTGGTCGTCTTCCAGAACGGCGTTCACGGCGCGCTCGCGATGCACCAGGCCCGCACCTACGGCCGGCTCACCGGGGTGTCCATCCCGTTGACCGACTTCGCCTCGTGGGCGCGTGGGCTGGGCGCGGCCGGGTACACCGTGGACGATCGCGAAGAGCTCGAGCCCATCATCGCCAGCGCGCTGGTGCGGCAGCGGCCGTGCGTCATCGACGTGCGGACCGACCCCGATGTCGTGACCCCGGACGTGCGGATCTCGGCCCTGCTCGGGCAGGCGCGTCCGCAACCTCCCGCCCAGTAACGGTTTTACTCCGTTTCGTTCCGGAAAATCCCGGGAATGTCGTGTGGTAGCAGGGCGTTGGCTCGGGTAACCTGGCGGTGTTCCGGTGGTGGTTCGCCGCTGAACCTTCCCGGCCGGGTCCCGGCGGGAGACAACCGGTTTCTGTCGGTGCCGCATGGCACCATCACGGTCATGACCCGCGCCGAAGCGGGCAGGGAACGAGGGGAGTTTCGACGTGACCGATCACCAGCACGCATCCGACCAGCTGAAGTCCTCCGGCGTCGTACCGGTGCTGTTCAGCGCCAGCGCGGAAGCCCACGACGACGCGGTGGTGGCCGCCGATCGGGACGCCGCCTGGCGCTCGCCGTTCGCCACCGAGGGGCTGCGCCCCGCGAGTGGCGAATAGCTCACCCCGCCCGGGTGAAGATGGCTTGTCCGCCCTGGTCAAGGTGTGCTTTACTGCTTAAGGTCTCGATTTTTGTGTTCGTGTTGAGTCACGCTCGCAGAAAGTCAGCGGGCGTAGTGTCTCCTCACCGAGGAAGCAAACCGTCCGGGTGCTGACCCGGGTCGCCGAAGTGGCTTCCTGTTTTGGTGTTACACATGGAGATTTTTGATGACTCAGGGCACTGTGAAGTGGTTCAACTCCGAGAAGGGGTTCGGCTTCATCACCCCCGACAACGGTGGCGGCGACGTCTTCGTTCACTACAGCGAGATCCAGGGTAACGGCTTCCGTACCCTCGAGGAGAACGCTCGCGTCGAGTTCGAGATCGGCCAGGGCCAGAAGGGCCCGCAGGCCACGTCGGTCACCGTGATCTGACTTTGATCTTGGGAAAGGGCCGTCACCCGTTCGGGGTGGCGGCCCTTTTCGTAAGCTGCGCACCATGATCGAGCACGGTTACACCGTTTCCGGGATGAGCTGCGGGCACTGCGCCCAGTCGGTGACCGAAGAAATCACAGCGCTGCCGGGAGTGGCCGAAGTGGACGTCGACGTCGCGGCGCGCCGGGTGCTCGTGCGGGCCGAGACCGCGCTGGCCGAAGACGACGTCCGGGCCGCGGTCACCGAAGCCGGCTTCACCTACGAGGGCGTCGCCGACCTGGTTCCGTAGGTCGCTGCTGCCGCGACGTCGTCCTGGTTGGTTCTTACCCGCCCGGCTCTTCCAGGTTGGACTGTCCACTGGCGACCACAGAGTGGGACGCCGGTGTGATCTACATCGCTTCGTCACGCGTTCACGTGCACACTGCAACGCCCTGCAACCCTTCCGTTTTGCCCGATCACGGAGTCTCCTGTTCTCCAGGGAAAGAACGGGAGGTCAGGTGGGCGAAACGGTGGCGGGGATCGTCGCGAACCCCGCTTCGGGGCGGGACATCCGCCGGCTGGTCGCTCAGGCGTCGGTGTTCCCCACCGCCGAGAAGGCGAACATGGTCCAGCGGCTGCTGGCGGCGTTCGCCGTCGCCGGGCTCGACCGGGCCCTGGTCTCGACCGACCTCGGCGGGATCTCCGCCGCGGTCCTGCGGGCGCTCGGCCGCGGCGGCTCCTGGCCGAAGGTCGACTTCTGTGAGGAAGACGCTCTCACCGGCACCGCCGCCGACACCACGAACGCCGTGCGCCGCATGGTCGACGCCGGTGCCGGGGTCATCGTCGTCCTGGGTGGGGACGGGACGGCGCGAGTGGCCGCCGCGGCCTGCGAAGACGTTCCGCTGCTCGCCCTCTCGACCGGGACCAACAACGTCTTCCCGCAGGTGCGGGAGGCGACCGTCGCCGGCTTGGCCGCCGGGCTGATCGCCACCGGGCAGATCGATCCGGACCTCGTCACCCACCGCGTCAGCGTGCTGGAGGTCGTCACCAAAGCCCGCCGGGAGATCGCGCTCGTGGACGTCTGCGTGTCGCTGAGCAGGCACATCGGAGCGCGGGCGTTGTGGGACCCGTCCTCGCTCACCGAGCTGTACTGCACCTTCGCCGAACCGGACGGCATCGGGCTCTCGAGCGTTCCAGGCCAACTCTGTCCCAGCCCGCGGTCGAGCCCGGACGGCGTCGCACTGCAGCTCGGGCCGGTCGGGGAGACGCCGTACGTCGTGCACGCGCCGATCGCGCCCGGGCTCGTGCGGCCGGTCGGCGTGCGCGGCTGGGGGCTGCTGCAGCCCGGCGTGCGCGTCGAACTCGCCGCGGCGGGCGGGGTCATCGCGCTCGACGGTGAACGCGAGCTCGAGCTCAAAACCGGGGAGAGCGCGTTCGTCGAGCTCAAGCCGGACGGGCCGTGGGTGGTCGACGTCCGGGCGGCGATGGCGGAGGCGGCGAGGAAAGGGCTGTTGCGCACGGAAACCGATCCGGGGAAGGAGCGCCGGAGATGACGGACGCCCTCCAAGGTGCCTACCGCGTCATGCGGACGATCAGGGCCGTCGAAGAACAGGTCCGTGCGACCGGCGACCGCCGGTATCCCAGTGAGGAGGCCCTCGCCGCCGGTGTCTGCCTCCACCTCGACGGCCGGGACGCCATCGCCGGCACCCACCGCCGACACGGGCACCGCATCGCCAAGGGCGTCGACGTGCGGGCCGTCCTGGCCGAGATCCGGCGTCACCCGCCGGCCGTGACGGACACCCTCGGCGGGGTCCCGCTGCTGATCTGCGGTGCCGCGATCGCCGCGAAACAGCAGAACACCGGCGGCGTCGGCGTCGCCTTCCTCGGCGACGGGCCGGGGACGACGCTGGAGGCGCTGAACCTCGCGTCGGCCTGGCACCTGCCCGCCATCTTCGTCACCGAGGACACCGGTTACGCCGATCGGGTGGCCGGGCTCGGCGTGCCGGGAGTCGTCGTCGACGGATCCGACTTCTTCGCCGTGCACGAAGCAGCGGGAGAAGCGGTCGGCCGGGCTCGCCGCGGCGGTGGCCCGACGCTCATCGAAGCCGGCTTCCCACGGCACGTCGGCGACTGCCTCCAGCGGTTCCGCAGCCGCGTCACCGACAGCGGTGAGCTGCGAGAACAGGTTCTCGACGCGATCGACGCCGAGGTCGCCAGGCTCATCGAAGACTCGGTCTCCGCGCCCGGAGCCGCTCGGGACGACGTCGAGACCGACGTCTACGTCTCCTACTGACCGGCCACAAACCGCGACGTGCCCCACCTACCGATCATCCGGCCGAAACGGCAGACTCCCGGGAGGCACAGCACAAGGAGCGGCGGTTGGGGCAGCGAGACCTCGAGGCGGCGTTGCCGGTCGGGGCGGATCCCCGGCGGCACGCCCGTGTCCTCGCGCAGGTGCACGAAGCGGCCCTCAACGGCCAGGCCCTGCCCAGCAGGCCGCGGCCGGTCATCGCCGCGTCCTGGCAGCGCATGCGCCGGCTCGGCATGGACCCGGACAGCCGGGCCGCCGCGCCCGTCCTGAGCTTCGCGCAGCTGGAAGCCCGTCGCCGGGCCAGCGGGCTCGCCGAGGCGCTGCCGGTCCTGCGCGGCGCCCTGATCAGCCTCGCCGAGCAGGCCGCGCACATCATGGTGATCGCCGACGCCGGCGGCGCCGTCCTCTGGCGGGACGGCAGCGCCGCGGTCCGCCGCCGTGCCGACCGGCTCGGGTTCGTCGAAGGCGCCGACTGGCAGGAGGAGTCCGTCGGCACCAACGCGATCGGCACCGCGCTCGTCGCGCGCGCTCCGATCCAGGTGTACTCCGCCGAGCACTACGTCCGCGCCCAGCACTCCTGGACGTGCGCGGCCGCGCCGCTGCACGACCCGCGCGACGGCAGGCTGCTCGGCGTCGTCGACCTCTCCGGCCCGGCCTCGACCGTCCACGCGACGACGTTGGCGCTGGTCGACGCCGTGACGCAGCTCGCGGAAGCCCAGCTGCGCACCACCCACCTCACCGAGCTCGAACGGCTGCGCGGCTTCGCCGGCCCGGTCCTCGCCAAGGTCGGCGGGCGGGCGATGGTCACCGACGAGCACGGCTGGGTCGCCGCGTCCACCGGGCTCGCGCCGGTCGACCGGGTCGCGCTGCCCACCGGCCTCGGGCCCGGGCGGGCGTGGCTGCCCACGTACGGCGACTGCTCGGTCGAGCCGGTGCCCGGCGGCTGGCTGCTCCGGCTGACCGAGCACGACGCCGCCCCGCCGACCCGCGTCGTGCTCGACGTCCGGTCGCCGCGGGAGCCGGAGCTCACCGTGGCCACGGCCGCGGGGACCTGGACGCACCGGCTCAGCCCGCGCCACGCCGAAGTCCTGTACGTCCTGGCCAGCCGCCGCGACGGGCGGTCGGCTTCCGAGTTGTCGGCCGACCTGTTCGGCGACGCCGGCCGGGCGGTCACCGTCCGCGCCGAGATGTCGCGCCTGAGACGCCACTTCGGCGGCATCCTCGGCGCAAAGCCGTACCGCTTCGCCGACGACGTCGAGGTGGTCGTCCGGCGGCCGCCGGATCCCGAAGCCGTGCTCCCGCACTCGCTCGCCCCGGCCATCCGCGGCTGACTCCCCGGCAACGCGGGATCATGGAGCCGCGCATTCCCTTGGCGCGCTGGACGTGGAGCTCGCCGAGGTACTGACGGCCATACAGTCCGATGTGGACGGTGTGGGTCGCGACGTCCGGAACACCCTCGGCCGATTCACCCGGACAGGTGAAGGGCTGGCAGGCGGCACGCCGTCGTCGGGCCCGAAGACGATCACCGGCGCGTGCCCGCGGAAGCCCGCACCTGAGCACAAGTGTGCGCCGGAACACGTCCGCCCAGATCACGTGCTGGTGACAGCGGGCGGTGCCGGTGGCTGCGCGCGCGGCGACTCGGCTACCTTCTGCGGGTACGGCTCACAGCGATCTTTTTCGGGGGCTCCGGGAGGCGAAGCCCCCGGCCTGGGGCGATGCCCCGGATGGCAGGGGGAGGAATTCGGGGATGACCAGCACCGCGACGGCCCCGGCGCCCGCGCCGGGAGCTCCGCCGTCGCCACCGGACAACCGCGACCGCACCGGGGGCCGCAGCGGCCTGCTGGGGCTGCTCGAGCTGCCGGGCCAGGGCGTCCGCGCGGTCGTCCGCTCGGCCGCGACGACACCCGGCCGGCTCACCGTGATCGCCGTCGGGCTGGTGCTGCTGGCCCTCGTCGCCGGGTTCGTCGCGACGCTGTCGGTGCAGGACCGCGACGACACGATCAGCGGCGTCATCGACCGCCGCGAACCGCTCGCCGCCGCGTCGCAGCAGGTCTACCGCTCGCTTTCCGACGCCGACGCGACCGCCGCCAGCGCGTTCCTCTCCATCGGCACCGAGCCGCCCGCGCTGCGCCAGCGCTACGAGCGGGACATCGCCGAAGCAGGCGCCGCGCTCGCCAAGGCCGCTTCCGACAGCGCGGACGTCGCCGCCGCGGCCACCCCGGTCGACGTGCTGAACCAGCAGCTGCCCGTCTACACCGGGCTCGTCGAGACGGCCCGGGCGAACAACCGGCTCGGCTACCCGGTCGGCGCCTCCTACCTGCGCGAGGCGTCCGAGCTGATGCGGGCGAAGATCCTGCCCGCCGCACAGGACCTCTACCGCGTCGACACCGAACGGCTCATCGAAGAGCAGGACAGCGCCACCGGTTTCCCGTGGCTCGCCACGATCCTGGTGGTGGCGCTGCTGGCCGCGCTGATCGTCGCCCAGGTCTACCTGACGCGGCGCACCAACCGGCTGCTGAACGTCGGGCTCGTCGTCGCGACGGCCGCCGTCGTGGTGTCGCTGCTGTGGGGCGCGGTCGCGCTGATCGTGCAGGGCAGCCTGGTCGGCAGCGGCCAGGAGGACGGCTCGCACCGCGTCGACGTGCTCGTCCGCGCGCGGATCGCCGCGCTGCAGGCCCGCGCCGACGAAACGCTGACGCTGGTCGCCCGCGGCGACGGCGGCGCGTACGAGAAGGACTTCGGCGCCAAGGCCGTCCAGCTGGTCGGCGAGGACGGCCAGGGGGGCCTCCTCGGCGAAGCCCGCGGCCTGATCAAGGACGGCGACGGCGCCACGAAGGTCGCCGACGCGTCCGCGGCCGCGACCGACTGGCTGAAGGCGCACCGGCAGGTCCGCGCCCAGGACGACGCCGGCGCGTACCAGGAAGCCGTCGACTCCGCCGTCAAGGAGGACGCGAAGGGCGGCTCGGCGCCGGCGTTCCGGCGGCTCGACGACAGCCTCCAGGCCGCGATCGACGTCGGCAGGCAGGACTTCGTCGACGACACCCACAACGGCGACCGCGCGCTGACGGTCCTCGCACCCGGCCTGGCCGTGCTGGCGATCGTCGCCGCGGCTGGTGTCACCATGGGGATCCGGGAGCGACTGAGGGAGTACCGGTGAGCAGGCGGCGGAACACGGTCCGAGCGGGCGTGCTGGCGGTCGTCGCGCTGCTGGCGGCGTCCTGCGGCAGCCCCGGGAAACCGGTCGACCCGGCTCCGGTGAGCAACGCGGCCTGGCCGCAGCCCGCGCACGTAGGCGGCCCGGACGCGACGGCGGGCGGGACCTCCGACACCAGCTGCAACCCGCTGGCCAGCCTGTCGCCCTCCAGCACCACCGTCCCCGACAACTCGACGATGTCGGACATCAAGAAGCGCGGGAAGCTGATCGCCGGGGTCGACCAGACGACCTACCTGTTCGGGTTCCGCAACCCCACCTCGGGCAACCTCGAGGGCTTCGACATCGACATGGTCAACGCGGTCGCCAAGGCGATCTTCGGCTCGGCCGACGGGCACGTCCAGTTCCGCGCGATCCCGTCTTCGCAGCGCGAGGAGGTGCTGAAGAAGCACCAGGTCGACATCGTGGTCCGGACCTACAGCATCACCTGCGCGCGCAAGAAGGACGTCGAGTTCTCCTCCGTGTACTACGTGGCGGGCCAGAAGGTCCTGGTGCCGAAGGAGTCGAAGGCGCAGAACCTGTCGGACCTCAACGGCAAGCGGGTGTGCGCGACCAAGAAGTCGACGTCGCTGGCGAAGATCGCGACGGACCCGGCCAAGCCGGTGCCGGTTTCGGTGGACAACTGGTCGGACTGCCTGGTGATGCTCCAGCAGGGCCAGGTCGAGGCGGTGTCGACCGACGACACCATCCTCGCCGGGATGGCCGCGCAGGATTCGACCCTGGAAGTCCGCGGCGACCGGTTGACGCAGGAGAACTACGGCATCGGCGTGCCGAAGGACAACGAGGACATGGTCCGCTACGTCAACGCGGTGCTCGACCAGATCCGCGGCAACGGCGTCTGGCAGGACAGCTACCGCCGCTGGGTGGAAGCCCGCCTCGGCCCGGCTTCGCCGCCGTCGCCCCAGTACCAGCAGTGAAGGTAGCTCAGCGCGACTAGGATCGATCTCCGCACGTCGCAGGGGATCCGGGAGGTAGCAGTGTCGGAGGAGCCGCGCCGTCCTCGGCACGCCGCGCCGGACGACGAGCCGCAGCAGGTGGCCACGCCGAGCTGGCGGCCGCCACCACCGGTGCGGTGGGAGACGCCGGAGCCGTCGATCTCCGGACGGCTCGACGAAGGCGAACCGGCACCGGCCGGCGGGCAGGTCCCGGCGCAGACACCTCCCACGCAGACACCTCCCGCGCAGACACCGCCGGTGCGGCGCCCGCCGACGCCGCCGCGCGGACAGGCCGCCGCCCGCCCGCCGATCCCCGGTGCCGAAGACCCGACCCGCCCGCCGGGCAGCATCGCGCCCGTCGCGCCGCCGACGCCGGCCGCTGACGCCCCGCAGTCACCGAAGGTGCCGGTGACGCCGGCCGCGCGTCCGGACACCGACGCGCCGCAGCCGCCGAACGTGCCGGTCGCGCCGGCGACGCAGGCCCTGCGCCCGGACCCCAACGCGCCGCAGCCGACGAGCGTGCTCGCCGCACCGGCGCCGGAGACCCAGAGCATCATGCCGCCGGTGCCGCGGCCGGACACCGGTCCCGACGCCCCGTTGCCGGACCCGGGCACCGAAAGCGTCCTGCCCGAGCGCACCAGCGAAGGACGGCACACCGGCACGGGCACCGGGACGGGAACGGGCACCGGCAGCGGTTCGGCCTCCGGCTCCGGTGCGTTCCCCGGCACTTCGCGGCGGACGTCGTCGCGGACGTCCCGGTCCCGCCGCGGCCGCTTGGGCGCCGGGCTGGTCGAGGTCCCGCCGGTGCCCGCGCGCGACCCCGCGTCCGCGGTGCTGACGAACCCGGTGGTGTCGGAGGAAAAGCGGTTCTGCGGCAGCTGCAGCGCCAAGGTCGGCCGCGGTAAGGACGGGAAACCCGGTTCTCCGGAAGGGAAGTGCGAGAACTGCGGCGCGCCGTTCTCCTTCCTCCCGAAGCTGCAGCCGCACGAGCTCGTCGGCGGCCAGTACGAGGTCCTCGGTGCGATCGCCTACGGCGGTCTCGGCTGGATCTACCTGGCGCAGGACCACAACGTCAGCGACCGCTGGGTCGTCCTCAAAGGACTGATCGACACCGGCGACGCGACGGCGATGGCGGCCGCGGCCAACGAGCAGCGGTTCCTCGCCGAGGTCGAGCACCCGAACATCGTCAAGATCCACAACTTCGTGCAGCACCCGGACGCCCACAGCGGCACGACCACCGGCTACATCGTGATGGAGTACGTCGGCGGCCAGTCGCTGCGGCAGCTCGCGCTGGCGCACCACCGGGAAAGCCGCCGTCCGGAGCCGCTGCCGATCGGCCAGGTCATCGCCTACGGGCTGGAGATCCTGCCCGCGCTGGGTTATCTGCACAGCCAGGGCCTGCTCTACTGCGACCTCAAGCCGGACAACGTCATCCAGACCAACGAGCAGCTGAAGCTGATCGACCTCGGCGCGGTCCGCCGCACCGACGACTACGAGAGCCCGCTGTTCTTCACCACCGGCTACAGCGCGCCGGAACTGCCGACGCAGGGCGCGTCGATCGCGTCGGACCTGTTCACCGTCGGGCGCACGCTCGCCGTGCTCAGCTTCGAGTTCACCGGCTACACCACCAAGTTCAAGACCACCCTGCCCGGCCCGGACGCCGTCCCGCTGTTCGCGCTGTTCGGTTCGTACTACCGGTTCCTGCGCCGCGCGACGCACTCCGACCCGGACCGGCGGTTCCTCTCCGCCGAGGAGATGTCCGACCAGCTCACCGGCGTGCTGCGCGAGATCATGGCGCTCGGCACCGGCAAGCCGCGGCCCGGCGCGTCGACTGTGTTCGGCCCGGAGAGCCGCACGTTCGGCGTGCAGCTGGTGGTGCCCGAAGCCGGCGCCAGCGTGCCGCTGCCGGGCGCGGACGAGGTCGTCGCCGGCCTGCCGATCCCGCAGGTGGACACGGACGACCCGGCGGCGGGCGTGCTCGCCACCACGACCGCGCTCGACCCGCGGGCCGCCATCGAGGCGCTGGCCGGGGCCCCGCGGGAGTCGATCGAGGTGCGGCTGCGGATCGTGCGCGCGCGGATCGAGCTGGGCGAGTTCGCGGAGGCCCAGCGGCAGCTGCAGGCCGCGCAGTACCTGGCCATCAAGAACGGCTACCCGCACGACTGGCGGATCGACTGGTACCGCGGCCTGATCGAGCTCGCGGGCGGCCGTTCGCGGGTTGCGCACGTCGCCTTCGAAGCGGTGTACGACGACCTGCCCGGCGAAGTCGCCCCGAAGCTCGCGCTGGGCATCAGCGCCGAAGGCGTCGGCGACTACTTCGCCGCCGCGCGCTTCTACGAACTCGTGTGGCGCACCGACCGCACGTACGTCAGCGCCGCCTTCGGCCTCGCCCGCGTCTACCTGGCGCAGGGCGCGCGGGCGAGCGCGGTCGAGGTGCTCGAAACCGTGCCGCCGTCCTCGACGCACTACGTCGACGCGCAGGTCGCCGCGATCAAGATCAAAACCACCGCGACCAAGGCCAACGGCCGCGAAACCCCGGTCACCGAGCACGACCTGCTCGACGCGTCGGCCCGGCTCGAGCGGCTCCGGCTCGACGTCGAACGGCGGACGCGCCTGTCCGCGGGCGTGCTCGAAGCCGCGCACGAGTGGCTCAAGGAGGGCAAGCCCACGCCGGGCGCGCACGTGCTGGGGTGCCGGCTCGAAGAACGCGAGCTGCGGTTCGGCCTCGAGCGGTGCTACCGGGCGCTGGCGCGGCTGGCGGGCACGCTCGACGAACGCATCGAGCTGGTGGACCGGGCGAACGCGATCCGGCCCCGGACGCTCACCTGATCAGGGGTTGATCTCCCAGTCGCGTTCGCCGCGCTCACGCTGGTTCTTCTCATGCTGCGCGGCCAGCTTCTCCAGCGCCTGCGGGTCGCCGTGGGTGCTGAAGTGCTCGAAGCCGACGACGACGAACAGCGCCCGCGCGCTGACCGCGATCGGGCCGTCCTCGGCGTCGAGGCGGCCGTCGGCACTGACGTAGATCTTGCGGCCGGCGATGCCGTCCAGCCGGGTCGCGATGAACAGCGTCGAGCCGACCGGGACCGGCCGCCGGAAGTCCGTCTCGAGCTTGCCGGTGACCGCCGGGCGGCGCATCAGGTTGCCGACCGCCGAGCCGAGCGCCTCGTCGAACGCGCAGGCCAGCAGGCCGCCGTGGGCCAGGCCGGGTGCGCCCTGGTGGGCCGCGGTGACGGTGAACCGCGAGTGCACGACCTGGCCTTCGCCGACGGTCGAGCGCAGGTGCAGCCCGGCGTCGGCCTCGTCGCCGCACCCGAAGCACTCCGCGAAGTGCACGCCGAGCTCGGTGCCCGGCGCCGGTGCCTTGGGGTGCGGGACCGCGGGCTCCACCGGGACCGGCGGCCAGGGTTGAGAAACACGACTCATGCGCTGACGTTAACTCGCCGGTAGACACCGCCCACGCCCGGGCCGCGAGGTATGTCCGCAACACCTACCACTCAGTAGCCGGAAAGTTCCCCACTGTACACAATTTCCGGCTCAGACTGCCGACCCGGGAGAGCCGGTCAAGACTGGGTCGATGAGCTCGAACGGCCCAGTGGGCACTGCACGGGAGGAGTCGTCGCCGGCATGAGCGAAACAGCAGCAACGACGGGCAATCCGTCAGTGGACGAGAGAACCGTCAAGCGCGCCGTCTGGGCTTCGGCCATGGGCAACGCCACCGAGTGGTACGACTACGGCGTCTTCACCTCGGGCGCGATCGCCGCCAGCATCGGCACGTTGTTCTTCCCCGGCGAAGGCAACGCGGTCCTGAAGTCGCTGGCGCTGCTCGCGGTCGGGTTCATCGTGCGGCCGTTCGGCGGGGCGTTCTTCGGGCCGCTCGGCGACAAGCTCGGCCGCAAGCGGGTCCTCGCCATCACCATCCTGCTGATGTCGGGCTGCACGTTCCTGGTCGGCGTGCTGCCGACGTACTCCGGCAGCTACAGCATGGGCATCGCGGCCCCGATCGCGATCCTGCTGCTGCGGATCATCCAGGGCTTCTCCACCGGTGGCGAATACGGCGGAGCGGCGACGTTCATCGCCGAGTACTCCCCGACGAAGCGCCGCGGCTTCTTCGGCAGCTTCCTCGAACTCGGCACCCTGGCCGGTTACGTGCTCGGCAACCTCGTGGTGCTGTCGGTGACGCTGTCCCTGTCGCCGGAGCAGGTCGACGCCTGGGGCTGGCGGATCCCGTTCTTCGTTGCGCTGCCGCTCGGCCTGATCGGGCTCTACCTGCGGAACAAGCTCGAGGACACCCCCGAATTCCGCCGGATGGAGGCCGCGGGCGAGGCGCCGAAGAAGGCGCCGCTCAAGGAGATCTTCGTCCGCAACTGGCGGATGATCCTCAATCTGATCGGCATCGTGCTGCTGCTCAACGTGGCGGACTACCTGCTGCTCACGACCATGCCGACGTACTTCACGGACACGTTGAAGATCAACGACAACACCTCGACGTTGATCATCATCGCGGTCGAAGTCATCCAGATGGCGATCATCATCCCGCTCGGCGCGCTGTCCGACCGGATCGGCCGGAAACCGTTGCTGCTGACGGCGGCCATCGGGTTCCTGGTGCTGAGCTGGCCCTGCCTCAAGCTCATGCAGTCCGGCAGCATCCTGTGGCTGTTCGTCGGGTTCCTGATCGTGGCGATCCTGCTGGTGTTCATGCTCGCCGTGATCGGCTCGACGTTCCCGGCGATGTTCCCGACGCGCGTGCGCTACGGCTCGTTCGCGATCGGCTACAACATCTCGACGTCGCTGTTCGGCGGGACCTGCGGCGTCATCGTGACGGCGCTGATCAAGAGCACCGGCAACGAGGACTGGCCTGCCTACTACCTGATGGCGGCGGCGCTGATCGCGATCCTCCCGATCATCAAGATCCCGGAGACGTCGCAGGTGCCGATGGAACAGATCGACACCGAGGACAACACCGGCCGGCCGGCCTCCGTGGCCGCTCAGCGCTGAGCGGTCTCCGGATAGCCGTGTGCCCCGCCCGGATCACCGGGCGGGGCACACGTGCGCCGGAGGTCGCGTCGTGGCGAGGAGTGAAGCGCTTGCGGGACCACTGTCCGATCGGCACGCCACGACATCGCCACGAACCGGGCTGGGTTTTCGCCGGAAATCCACGAAATCCGGTGATCTGCACCACCGCTAGCGCGTGGTCGTCGGCGGGCCCGGCCGGGTCGCGGCCGGAACCGAAGTGGACGGCGTCGACAGCGTCGGGCGGGACGTCGGCCGCGTGCCCGCGGACGGCGTCTGCGCCACCGACGGGCGCGGGCTGCGGGTGCGGCTCTCGCCCCGCTCGGTCGACGGCTCCGCCGGAGCGATCGACGTCGCCGGCACCGGCAGCTCCGACGGCGGCGGGCCGGAGGACGTGGTGACGACCGTGGACAGCCCCGGCCCGGCCGGCTGCACCGGTTCCGGTGGGCCGGGACGGTGACCGGCCAGGAAACCGGCCACCGCGAGGACAACCGCCGTCGCGGCCGAGGTGCCGGCCACGGCCAAGCGCTTGCGTCGTCGCCGGACCCGGCCGCCGCGCTCGATCACGTCGGCGGCGTCGAGGCGCATCGGCGGCTGCGGGCCGCCGGCCGCGCCGGTCAGGAACGCGCGGACGTCGTCTTCGGGGTCCATGTTCGTCACCTCCCTTCCGTGGGTGCGCTGAAGCTCAGCGCACCGTAGTGCGGGCCGAGCCGCTTGCGCAGCGTGGCCAGGCCGCGGGAGGCCTGGCTCTTCACCGTGCCGGTGCTGCAGCCGAGGACCTTCGCCGTCTCCTCGACGCTCAGGTCCTCGAAGTACCGCAGCACCAGCACGGCGCGCTGCTTGGGGGCCAGCACGGCCAGCGCCTGCCGGACCAGTTCGTCCCGCTCGTTCGCCGCGGGCTCCGCCGGGAGCTCCGGCGGGGCGTCGGTGAGCCGCTCCCGTTTCCACCTGCTGCGCCGGTGCTCCGCGAGGAACGTGCGCAGGACGACCTTGCGCGCGTAGGCGTCCAGCGCGTCGTGCCGCGACAGCCTCGGCCAGGCGAGGTAGAGCTTGAGCAGCGCGGCCTGCGTGAGGTCTTCGGCCTGGTGCCAGTCCCCGCAGAGCAGGAAGGCGGTCGACCGCAGGCTGTGCGCGCGCTCGCCGAAGTACCGGGCGAACTCGCCGTCCCACGGCGAGCCCGGCCCGGTCGACGGACGGGAGCGGGAAATCACCTGGTTACCGGGTCTCCCACACGGCAGGCAGGTGCAGGTCGCCGGTCGGTCCGGCCGGGACCGCGCGGGGGACGCGCGCCGGGCGGGCCGGGACGGCGATCGGGGCCCGCGACGTCGCGGGGACAGCGCTCGGCGCCTGCTGGGGCCGGGTCCGGGTGGCCGGGGCGGGCGCCACGGTCGGCTCGCCGGGCCGGGTCGCCTGGGTGGTGGGGGCGGCCGGCGCCTGCGCCTCCGAAGCCAGCGCGATGCCACCGGTCAGGGCGCCACCGGCGAGCACGAGCGCGCCGAGGGTCAGGGCGATGCGGATACGCAAGACAGCTCCTCATTCTCGCGGGCGCGGCAGGGGATCGCCGCGCCTCTGCCCTTAGTCATGCGGCGGGTGATCACCTTGGTTGCACCGGATTTCGCGGGTTTTCGGGTGCGGGAACGCGAACGGCCGGGAAGCCCGCAGGGGACTTCCCGGCCGCCCGGTGGTTGCGCCGGTGGAGCAGTGGATCAGTGGGTTCAGTGGGCGAGCGCCGACAGCTTCTGCCAGCCCGCCCAGTCGTAGGTCCAGTCGCTGTAGTCGCCGTCCTTCGCGCTCAGCGTCTGCGTGCTGCCGGTGATCTCCACCGGGTCGCCGGTGAGCACGCCGTCGTAGTACTCCTTGGCGCGCGCCGGCGACAGGTTCAGGCAGCCGTGCGAGACGTTCTTCTTGCCCTGCGCCCAGACGGACGCGGCCAGGCCGTGGATGAACTCGCCGTTGTTGGAGATCCGGACCGCCCACGGCACCACGACGTTCTCGTAGTGGTACTTCGGGTTGCTCATCGCGTACGTGGCCTGCTTGCCCATGACGACGTGCACGCCGCTGTGCGTGACGCGGCCCGGGTCGGAGTCGAGGCCGTAGCTCACCGGGTAGTCGGCGATCTGCTGGCCGTCGCGGATCACCTGCATGGTGTGCTGCTGGGTGTTGCCCTTGACGATCTGCGAGCGGCCGATGGCGAAGCTGGCCGAGACGTCCTGCTTGCCGTACACGCCGTCGCCGACCTTGACGCCGTAGATCTTGGCGTTCACCTTCACCTGCGTGCCGGGCTTGAAGTACTCCTTCGGCCGCCAGTGCACCGAAGTGTCGCCTTCCATCCAGCCCCACGAGCCCTCGGTCTTCGGCGTGGTCTCGACCGACAGCGCCTTCTCGACGGAGGCCTTGTCGGTGACGCGGCTCGGGAAGGTCAGCGCGATCGGCATCGCGATGCCGTACGTCTGGCCGTCACCGACGTTCAGGCTGGCCGCCATCTGCCGCTTCGGCTTGACCGTGGTGAAGGCGCCGCCGATGGGCAGGTTCTTGCCGTCGGCGCCCTGCACCTGGCCGGACCAGGTGTAGGTCTTGCCGTAGCCGAGCTGCTCGGTGGTGTTCCAGCTCTTCTTGTCCGCCGAGGTCTGGCCCTGGACCTGCTTGCCGTCCGGGTTGGTCAGCGTGACCGACATGATCGTGCCGTCGGTGACCTGGACGCCGACCGGCTCGCCGGGAGCGACGTCCTGCGCGCCGCCGGCGGGCGACACCGTCAGCTTCGCGGGCTGCGCGCTCGGCGCGGGCGAGCTGGTCGGGCCCCCGCCCGACGAACCGCTCGCCGAGACCGTCGGTTCGCTGCTGCACGCCCCCAGCGTGAGCACGGCGACCAAGCCCAACGCCACGGCAGCGCCCCGGCGCCGCGTGGAAATCCTCACCGTCACACCCATCCCCTTTGCCCCTTTGGTGCTTCCCCCTTCGAGACGCCCCGCAGACCGGGTACGTTGAGCAACCGTGGCGTGACGAGTGTCACACTGACCGGTGAAAGCTCTCACGGAGGGGGCACAGCCGACTCCGAGCCGTATCCGGTGATCACGGTGTCGCTGTGCTGCGCCAGACTAGCCGCCGGGTACGACAGAACGGGGCGGGAGCCCTACGACGTTCCGGTGACCTTGGTGCCCAGAGCCGGTTTTCGCCTCGATCACGGGGTTCAACTTTGGCCAGATCCCGGTAGTCTGCTCTCAGGCCGTCGTTTTGCGTGTTAGTGGCTTCACACTCGCGGAACTTCTGACGCGAGCCATGGAGCCGACACGCTCTTGACTCGACTCGTTGGAACCGCCCGGGACGGTCGGGGTGCCGCTTCGGTGGCATTCGAAGCGGATCTGTGTAACGAGGAGTACAGCGGTGGCGCAAGGCACTGTGAAGTGGTTCAACGCGGAGAAGGGCTTCGGCTTCATCGCGCAGGACGGCGGCGAAGGCGACGTGTTCGTGCACTACTCGGAGATCGAGGGCCGCGGCTTCCGCACCCTCGAGGAGAACCAGCGAGTGGAGTTCGAGGTCGGCCAGGGTCAGAAGGGTCCGCAGGCCCAGAAGGTCCGCGCGATCTGAAACCGAGGCTGAAGAAGCCTCGCAGGCCCTTTTGCGCGTCTTAAGGCCTGAGCGAAGGGCCCCCGGCTGGTGCCGGGGGCCCTTTCTCATGGGTTCTGGGCAGTTCGCCGCGGGTTCAGCGCCGTGGGTTCAGCGTCGCGCGACGGCCGGCGCGTCGAAGGCGTCGGCGGGGAAGTGGAACTCGTCGGTGAGGTCGCTGACCTCGCCGCTGCCGGCCTGCTGCCGCTGGTCGTGGGCGGAGGAGGCCTGCCCCTCCCAGTTGAGCCGCTCGAGGATCCATTCCTGGGCGAGCGCCTGCGGCGAGATGTCCCGCTCGGCGGCGATGTCCTTGAGCTGCTGGCTGGCGACGAGGCTCATCCGCAGCTGGTAGACCTGCGCTTCACCGAACCGCTTGCCGGACCCGGTGCTCTCCAGATCGTTCTCCGGAGCCAGGGCGGCGAGGTAGGAGGTGAGCTCGGTGTCCTCGACAACACCATCGTCCACCGGCTTCGCGGCACCACGATGACGACCGGAAGACGCGGCGGCTTTCAGGTTCGTACGGCTGCTCAAGCGGCCAAGGGAGGGAAGAGGCACGACGCCACGATAACGTTTAGATCTCGCCACACAAACCACTGTGAGCTACAACACGCGGAAAACATTCCCCATTCAGCCCAGCCACCACCCATTAAGCCCAACACCCAAGAACACAAAGCAACCCCCCAATAACAGAGCGGGTCGATCACCTCCAGCCCGAGAGCTCGGCGGGCTGGTGGGAGCACGAACGGCGAGGTCGAACCGCCGGAGCCCCCGGCAGGGTGAGGCACTGACGGCCCATCCACAACGCGCAGCGCCCGAAACTGTCGGTGCTCGCCGGTAACGTAAAAACCGGGGGCTCCCCTACGCGCGCGGGTTGCCGGGCTTAAACGCGGAAGCACCAGGTCGACGGCCGGCAGGGGCGTGGGGCTTGCTGCCCGACTCAGCTGGCTCGCCGGGGCCATGCCCCCGAGGCGCTTGCTGCCGAATGTGGCGGGGCTCGCAAGGGCGCGCAGCGCCCGAGGTGCCGCACCCGCGAACGGGCGGGTCGCCACCTAACTCAGCCAGACTCGCCAGGGCGCGCAGCGCCCGAAGCGAAAACCCAGCCACGCTGGAAGCCGAGCGCGAGGCACCGTGGGGGGTCCGGGGGGCTCGGCCCCCCGGGTCAGCACACCGAAATGATTGGCCCGCGGAGGGCGAAGCCCGAGCAGGGCCAAGAAATGGAGGACCCCCGCGCCAGGGGGAGGAACGCGGGGGTCGGAGGGGATCTCCACAGGCGCTGACCGGGGGTGTGTCAGCACCTCGATTGTTGCACGAGTTGGGTGGTTGGGCGAGTGGAGAGCGGGAAATTTCCCCGGCTGGTGTCACTTTGGCTCGGGGGTGACGTTCGTTCGGGTGGGGTTCTTCTTCGGTCTTGCCGATTGCGCTGCGTTGAGCGGAGCGTGGCCTCAGGTTCACTCTCCGGGGGGCTGTGTGTGGCGCCCGGCGCTGGTTAGCCTCGCGGCCAAGTTGTTGTGAGCCGTGTGGAGGGGCTATGAGCGGGTCTGTTGAAGTGCGGCAGTTCCTCCTTCGGTACGAAGGTGCCGATGGGGGGAGTGCGCCGTTTGCCGGTGCGTTGCCGGCGCAGCGGAGTGGGGCGGCTGACGCTCAGCGGGTGTCGGATGATCAGGTCCGGCGGGCTCGGCTGGCGGTGGCGAACGGTGCCCTGGGGGTCGAGGACTGTGTTCAGTTGCTGGAGATGCTGGGCCTGAACCTGGATGAGGACGGGCAGGCGCCGGTTCAGCGTTGAGCGGGCGGGCCTGGTGTGCCGACACCGGGCCCGTCTCGTGATATTTCCGCTGGTTGCGCCGCTTTTCGGCAAGTAAGTCCCAGGGGAGTGTCCGCTGTTTGACGCACGTTTCGTAACAGTGTTACGGTTGCGCTGTCGAAAGGGGACGGACATGACGACGATCGAAGGCGTGGCAGGACTGGCGAACCGCATCCGGCCGGTGGTGCAGGTGCTGGGCGGCAGGTTCATGACGTCGCCGGAGCTGGCCGCGGTCGAGGCGGAAGCGGGGCTGCCGCCGCGTTCGCTGTACCTGCGGGGGCGCTCGGCGGTGCTCGGGGACGTGCCGCCGAAGGTGGCCGCGGAGCTGTTCGGGATCTTCCCGCACTGGCTGTTCGAGTTCGTCCTGCCGCAGGCGACGAACGTCCTCGATGCGCCGGCCGCGGTTCGTGCCTACAGCGAGTCATCGGCTCGGTGGTCCCGCGTCAGCCTTTCGGCCGTACCGGAGCCCGGCCGCTTGGCGGAGCTGCTGTTCCGCGTCGTGGACGCCGCGGACGCCAGCGGGCTGGCGCTCTTCGCGGGCTGGAAGAACGCCGAGCGGCCCGCGGGCGACGTCGAACGCCTCGGCTTCGCGCTGATGGTCTTCCGCGAGCTGCGCGGCGGCCTCCACTTCGCGGCGCTGCGGGCGCTGGGCCTGTCCATCCCGGAGGCGGTGGTCGCGGACCCGGAGGGCGGCCGCGCGCGCTTGCTGCGCACGGCGTGGCCCGAGGACGCGGCCGACCAGCTGGTGGCGTCGGCGGAGCGCAAGCCGGACCTCCGCGACCGCTGGCACCGCGCCGAGGAACTGACCGACGACCGGGTCGGCGAGCTGCTGTCGTCGGCGCTGTCGGAGCCGGAGCAGGCCGAGCTTGATCGCCGCCTGGCGGATCTCGGTGCGTTTGCGCAGGTCTGAGCCTTGCGGGAGGCTTAAGGAACCCCCTGTGCAAAGCGGTGGCGGCGTGCCCTATGCTTGTAATCGCTCCCAGGGGAACCTGAGAGCGCGGTCGGTCGGTCACCCGAAACCGACCGGGCTCCCATCGTTCAGCGGCCTAGGACTCCGCCCTTTCAAGGCGGCAACGCGGGTTCGAATCCCGTTGGGAGTACGCAGTAAAGCAAGGCCCTGTGGCGCAGTTGGTTAGCGCGTCGCCCTGTCACGGCGAAGGTCGCGGGTTCGAGTCCCGTCAGGGTCGCAAGATCGTTCGGCTCCTTGCCGGCGTTCCCGGCCAGGTAGCTCAGTTGGTACGAGCGTCCGCCTGAAAAGCGGAAGGTCGCCGGTTCGACCCCGGCCCTGGCCACCCCCTGAGAAGCCGTCTTGACTCCGGTCGAGGCGGCTTTCTTGTGTGCTCAGCCAGGATGTGACCGTGACCGACGTCTGGGACGCCGAAGCCGCCACTTTCGACGATCAGCCCGACCACGGCCTGCGGGACCCCGCCGTGCGGGCCGCCTGGGCGGATTTGCTGCTGCCGCTGATGCCGCCGGCTCCGGCGGCCGTCGTGGATCTCGGGTGTGGGACCGGCAGTCTCTCCGTGTTGCTCGCCGAGGCCGGTCATGCCGTGTGTGGCGTCGATCTCTCCCCGCGGATGCTCGCGGTCGCCGCGGGGAAGTCGGCCGCGGTGGACTTCCGTGAAGGGGATGTCGCCGATCCGCCTTGTCCGCCGGGTTCGTACGACGTCGTCTTGGCGCGGCACGTCCTCTGGGCCATGCCCGACCCGGCCGCCGCGCTCGGGGCCTGGGTGCGGTTGCTGAAGCCCGGCGGCCGGCTGGTGCTCGTCGAAGGGCGGTGGTTCACCGGGGCCGGGATCGCGGCCGTCGAGTGCGAACGTCTCGTCCGCGCCCATCGGAACACCGCGACGGTGACCCGGCTCGACGACCCCGCGCTGTGGGGCGGCCCGATCGACGACGAAAGGTACGTGCTCGTCAGCCTCGGCTGAGCCAGGATCTGGTCGTGTACTGCCTGGAAGCCGTCATCGTCCGCGGCGCACCCGAACTCGACGGGTTCTGGAAGGTGCCGGCGGGGTTCCAAGACACCCTCGCCGCGTGCTCGGAGCTGGGGACCGTGGCCTACGTCGAAGCCGACTACTTCGGCGGGACCGGAACGCAGTCGGCGCAGGTGTGGCACCGCGGTGCCGTTGTCCTCGGTCCGGTGCGGGTGGCCGAAGGCGAGCGCTTCTCCGCGGCCGGCAGCCCGATTTCGCAGGCCCTGCGCGCGCTCGGCGTCCAGCGCGGTGGTCACGTCGACGAGTTCGACGCCGCCGGGCTCGGGCGGCACCGGCGGGTCGAAGGGTGGCTCGCTACGCCGAACGAGTGAACCGCGCGCACCCGTGTCCGGGCCACCGCGACAGCCTCGACCCACCGGCGAAAGGCAGCCCACCGGGGGCCGCCACCCACACACGGGGAGCCGGACGTGCGTTACCTCCTTACCCTCCACATGAACCCCACCCTCTGGGCCAGCCTCACCGACGACCAGAAGAACGCCGTCTACGCCGGGCACGGGGACTTCATCAAGCTCATCACCGAGTCCGGTGAGATGGTCGGGACCAAGGCACTCGCCGAACCCGGCGAAACCACGACCGTCCAGGTCGAGAACGGTGTGGCGCAGACCAGGACCGGCGCCTTCGTCGAAGCCGAAGCCTTCCTCTGCGGCTACTACGTCGTCGACGTCGAGAGCGAGGCGCGGGCCGTCGAGCTGGCCGCGAAGATCCCGGATGCCCAGTACACCGCCGTCGAGGTACGGAAGGTCGTCCACGAAGGTTGACCTCCAGCTTGGTCGAGGGTCCACCATGGATCCATGACCACCGAAGGGGAATGGGGCATTGACGCCGTCGACCTCGACGCCTACCTCGCGCGCGTCGGACAGCCGCGGCGGGCGCCGTCCGAAGCCGCTCTCACCGAACTCATGCGGGCTCACGCAAAAGCCATCCCGTTCGAGAACGTCGACGTCGTTCTCCGGCAGCACCAAGGGATCTCGCTCGACGTCGTGAGCGCGAAACTCGTCGGACGGCGGCGGGGAGGCTACTGCTACGAACAGAGTAGCCTCTTCGCCGCCGTCCTCGAGCAGCTCGGCTACACCGTGCACCGGCTTTCCGCGCGCGTGCAGCCGCGGCGGCCCGGGCCCTACACGCACATGACGCTCGTCGTCGACGTCGACGGGAAGCAGTTCCTCGCCGACGTCGGGTTCGGGGCCGGGATCCTCGACCCCATGCCGCTCGTCGACGGCCACGAAGTCGACCAGGCCGGCTGGGTGCACCGCCTCGAGCAACGCCAGGACTGGTGGACCCTGCAGAAGGGCGGCGAGGACATCCTCGAATTCCGCCTCAACGAGATGCACCCCATCGACTACGAGGTCTACCACCACTACACGTCGACGCACCCGAAGTCGCCGTTCCTCGGACGGCTCGTGGTCATGCGGATCGAGCCCGGCCTCAGCCGCAAGCTCCTCGGCCGGGAGCTCACCGTCGAAAAACCCGACGGCAGCAGCGAAACCACCACCATCGCGCCGGAAGAACTCGACGTCACCCTCAAGGACCTCGGCCTCGAGCTGACGCCGGACGAGCTGCAGCGCCTGAAGGCCGTCTACTGACCGAACAGCTCGGCCGCCGGCACCGGGCGGCCGAGGTGGTAGCCCTGCGCCTGGTCGCAGCCGAGCTCGCGGAGCAGGTCCACCTGCTCCGCCGACTCGACGCCCTCGGCGATCACCGTCAGGTCCACCGCGTGGGCCATCGCGATGATGCTGGTGACGATGGCTTCCGCGTCCCGTGACTCGGCGATCCCGGTGATGAACGAGCGGTCGATCTTCAGCGTGTCCAAGGTCAGCCGGCGCAGCTGGGCGAGCGACGAATAGCCGGTGCCGAAGTCGTCGATCGCCAGCAGCACGCCCAGGGAACGCAGGGACGCCAGCACTTCCGCGGCCGCTTCCTGATCACGCATCAACGCGCTTTCGGTGACCTCCAGGCATAGAGCGCCGGCGGGCAGCCCGGTGGCCGCCAGCGCGTCCTGCACCGCCGGCACCAGGTGCGGGTCGTCGAGCTGGCGGGTGGAGAGGTTGACCTTCAGCGTCAGGTCCAGGCCCTGGCGCACCCGCCGCCCGGCGAGCTCGCGGGTCGTCGTGCGCAGCATCTCCTTGCCGATCACGTTGATCAGGTCGCTCTCCTCGGCGAGCGGGATGAACTCCGCGGGCGAGATCGCGCCCTGGCGGGGGTGCGTCCACCGCATCAGCGCCTCGACGGCGACCATCTCGCCGGTCCGCAGGTCGACGACCGGCTGGTAGGCGGCCCAGAGCTGGCCGTCGTGGACCGCGTCGCGCAGGTCCTGTTCCATCCGCAGCCGCCGCTGCACCCGCTCGCGCAGCCCGACGTCGAAGAAGTGGTGACGCCCGCGGCCGAGTGCTTTCGCCTGGTACATCGCGACATCCGCGTCGCGCAGCAGGTCCTCGGCGCTGCGGCGGTCGTCGCGGGCGACGAGCACGACACCGATGCTGGCGTCCAGGTGCAGCTGCCTGCCGAGGACGCCGAGCGGCTCGGCGACCGCGGCCCGCAGGTGCTCGGCCAGCGCCCGGACCTCGCCCGGGTCGGTGACCTCGCCGGTGACGACGACGAACTCGTCGCCGCCCAGCCTGCCGACCAGGTCGTCGCGGCCCGAGCTGCGGCGCAGGCGTTCCCCGACGATCCGCAGCACCTGGTCGCCGACCGAGTGGCCGAGCGAGTCGTTGATGACCTTGAACTCGTCCAGGTCGAGGAACAGCACGGTGACCGCGCCGCGTTCGCACCTGTCGAGCCGGTCGAGCACCAGGGTGCGGTTCGCCAGCCGGGTCAGCGGGTCGTGGGTGGCGTCGTGCGCGAGCCGCGCGCTGATCGCGCGGGTTTCGGTGATGTCGGTGAACGACGTGACCACGGCCGGCGCCGCCGGGTCGTCCTGGTCGAGCAGCCGCGAGGTCAGCGACACCCAGACGTCGCGGCCGTCCGGCCGGCGCAGGCGGACGACCAGGCCGTTGTGCGTGCGGCCGGTCCGCCGGGTCTGCACCGACGGCAGCTCGTCCGGCGGGATCCACCGCCCGGACTCGGTGAACAGCGTCAGCGTGTGGCACGGGAGGCCGAGCAGGTCGGCCTCGGCGACGCCGAGGATCCGGCAGGCCGCCGGGTTGGCCGCTTCGATGAGCCCGCCGGGGCCCATCACGAGGACGCCTTCGTCCAGCGACGCGACCACCGTGCGGTAGTTCCGCTCGGCCCGCCGCCGCGCGGTTTCGTCGGCGCAGATGAGGACGTACCCGTCATTCATCTCAGCTGCCGAGACGCGGACCGCCAGGGGAGCGCCGTCCCGCCGCCGGTGCACCGCCTCCGCGACACCGCCGCCGCGCCGGATGGCAGGCAGGTCGAGCGGCGCGCCGACGAGCTCGCTCGCCCGCCGCCCGACGGCCTCGGCGGCGGTCCACCCGTACACCGCCTCGGCGGCCGGGTTCCAGCTGGTCACGACGCCTTCGCCGGTGGTCGCGATCAGCGCGTCGCTGACGTGCGACACCAGCGCGGCCTGGTAGCGGAGGGCGTCGGCGGCCGCCTTCTTCGCCGTGATGTCGCGCATGACCACCTGGTACGCGTCTTCGCCGAGGCGCACCAGCACCGTTTCGACGGCGAACTTGCTGCCGTCCAGCCGGGACATCAGGGCTTCGACGGGCTCGCTCGCCTGCCCCGGTTTCGTCAGCTTGCCGAGCGTTTCGAGCAGGACAGGGCGGGCGTCCTCGGCGACGAAGTCGGTGAACCGGCGGCCGACGACCTCGTCGGCCGAGCGCGCGGCGAAGGTTTCGAGGGCCGCGCGGTTGGCGTAGGTGAGCACGCCGTGCTCGTGCACGCAGATCGCGTCCGGACTCAGCTCGACCAGTTCGGCGAGCGAGTCGGCCTGCATGAGCGTCCGTCCCCCGTGAAGTCGGCGTGTGGCCCGTCGATTACACCACCGACTCCGGCCCCTGCCTACCCGGCGGAATCCGGGTCCGGCCTGCGGATGCGCGACTGCAGCCACGGTCCGCAGACCAGCAGCCCGAAGTGCGCGGCGAACGCGTGGCCGAGCAGCGTGACGATCGAGTCGAGACTGGTGGGGTCGTCGCTCAGCCAGATCGCCGCGATGAACGCCTCGGTCGCGGCCAGCGCCAGCAGCCGCACGCGGCCGGGCAGGAAGAACACGAGTGCGCCGGCGGTGGTGAAGAAGCCGTAGCTGACCCCGATGTCGAGCCAGTGCGCGGCCGAACCGGGCAGCACGTGCGCCGTGATCAGGGCCATCACCGGCAGTTCGGTGACGAGCGTGGCCACGATGTGGCCGGAGAAGAACACCAGCGCGGTGCGGCGGGCGCCGAACCGGCGTTCCAGCGGCGCGACGGCGACCGCGAAGATCAGCGCGTAGGGCAGCCAGCTTTCGCCGGGCAGCCAGATCGCGCTGGTCAGCAGCGAGGTCAGCGGGCGGCGCCAGAGGTTGTGGGCGTCGGTGCTGGACAGCCGGAGCAGCCGGTCCGTCAGTGCGGGGTCGGCGAACCGGAGCAGCAGCGTCGTGCCCAGCAGGAGCACCAGGTAGCCGAAGGTGAACGGCGTCGCCCTGGGGCTGGGGACGTACCGGAGCAACGCCCACGGGCTGCGGCGGCGCGCGACGGCGATCGAGGGGATCGGCCGGTCGGCTTTCAGCAGCATGGACCGAGCTTCGGTGGTCATGCTGGGAGTATCACGAGCGTCAGCTTAGAAAACGCTGTGGATGTCACTCACTGTCAGATCTTGCGTTACGTGACGAATTTTTGCCGCTACTTCACCCGTTCGGGGGGCTTTTACGGTAAGAATACGGCCACGATGACGGCCGAATGGGCCTCTCGGGAAGGTCTGCCGGGGTGAACGACGAGGTATCGGTCGCCGAGCTGCTCGTGCGCGAGGGCTGGGGCGATGGTCCGGGACCAGGCCAGTCACGCTGGCGGGTGGTCGCGGTGATGCTCGCCGTCATCGTGGGCTGCGGCGCCGCCGCGGCCCTGGTCGCCTTCGGCGGCAACCAGCGCCAGGACGCTTCCCCGGTCGACCAGATCCAGGTCATCCCGTTCCCCCAGCGCACCACCGGCCTGGGTGGTGCCGACCAGGCCACGGACTCACCGCCCGACGGCGGGATCGGCGGCGGCACCGGCGGCGACGTCGTCACCGCGTCGAACGAGCACCGCGGCACCGTCACCGAGGTGCCGGGCCGCGACCCGGCCACCGCGACCGGCGGCACCGGAACCGCGAGCCCGACCGCCACGCCATCCGGCTCCGACCCCTCGGCCACCGGCACCGCGACGACGACACCGCCGGGCAACCCGCCGCCGCCCTCCGGCAGCCGCCCGCCGACGCCGACCACCACGCCGCGGCCCGAGCCGTCGTGCATCCTGGGGATCATCTGCTGGTGATCAGGCCAGCTGCTCGGCGATGTCGCTGAAGTCCGAGGTGTTCCAGCGCTCCGGGCGCATCACGATCGCGATGTTCTGCCCGTGCGCCTCATCGGTCGCGTCGGTGTAGGCCTCGCTCACGCCCGGCGGCAGGTAGCGGGCCGCCATCTCGTGCCGCTGCGCCTTCGTCATCGGCCACGACTCGACGACCGGGCCCTCGACCGAGACGTACTTGTAGACGCCGTCCTGCTGCTGCACGCACAGCGCGAACCGGCCGGCCGCCTCGATCAACCGGGTCTTGCGCAGGCCGGGCGAGGTCATGATGACGACGTCGCCGCCCGGCTCGTAGCGGTACCAGATCGGCGTGGTCAGCGGCGCCCGCCCGGCCTCGGCCGCGACGCTGAGCACGCCGACCTGCGGCTCGGCGAGGAATGCTTCGCGCTCGTCCTTGGTCATCTTGCGGGCCATCTGGGTCTCCTTAAAGCCATTTGATTTGACTTAAGGCTAGCCACGGGTCGACCGCAAAAGCAAGTGACTTTGCTTTAAGATGAGCTCATGACCCGACCCGGCGGCCGCAGCGCCCGCGTCCGCGACGCGGTGCACGAAGCCGTCGTCGAGCTGCTCGCCGCGGGCGAGATCGACGCGGCCATCCCGAAGATCGCCGAGCGGGCGGGGGTGAACCCGACCAGCATCTACCGGCGCTGGGGCAGCCGGGACGCACTGCTGCTCGACGCGGCGGTGACCCGCCTGCGGGCGACGTCGCCGATCCCGGACACCGGTTCGCTGCGCGGAGACCTGCTCGGCTGGGCCGAGGGCGTCGAACGCGCGATGCGCGACCGGCGCGGCCAGATCCTGCTCCGCGCGCTCGTCGCGACCCTGCGCCCGGACGAGAAACCGCTCGAATACCTGCGGGCCCGCGGCGACGACCTGCAGGCCGCCCTCGACAAGGCCGCGGCCCGCGGCGAGCCGGTGCCGTCGGTCGACGAGGTGCTCGACTACGTACTGGCCCCGTTCTACCTGCGCGTGCTGTTCCGGCGCCCAGTCGAGCCGGGCACCGCGGCCGAGCTCGTCGGCCGGCTGCTCAGGACCTGTTGAGCAGGTCCGGCTCCGCGCGCCGGCCGAGGTGGTTGAACAGCAGGTTCAGGGCGAACGCCAGGATCGCCGTCACCGTGATCGAGCTGCCGAAGATCGTCTGCAGCCACGGCGGGAAGTGCTTGAAGAAGTCCGGCACGAACGCCGGCAGCAGACCGACCCCGAGCGCCACCGCGACGACGAAGGTGTTGTGGTTGCCGGAAAACTCGACCGTCCGGAGGTTCTGCGCGCCGACCGCGGCGACCATCGCGAACATCACCACCGCGACCCCGCCGACCACCGGTTCCGGGATGGCCGCGATGAACGCGCCGATCTTGGGCACCAGGCCCATCAGCACCAGGATCCCGCCGGTCACCGCGACCACCCAGCGGCTGCGCACGCCGGTCATCCGGACCAGGCCGACGTTCTGCGCGAACGCCGTGTCGGGGAAGGAGTTCATCACCCCGCCGAGCACGGCCGAGACGCCGTCGGTGGCCAGGCCGCGCGCAAGGTCGGCGTCGGTCGGCGGGCGCCCGGTGAGCTCGCCGACCGCGATCATGTCGGCCGTCGACTCGGTGAACGTCACCAGCATGACCACGCACATCGAGAGGATCGCCGCGACCGGGAAGGCCGGCGCGCCGAAGTGGAACGGCGCCGCGAGCCCGAACCACCCGGCCGCGCCGAGGCCGTCCCAGTGCACCAGCCCCATCGGGATCGCCACGACCAGCCCGATCGCCAGCGCCAGCAACGGCCCGATCTGGTTGGCGAACCCGCGCAGCACGCGGGTGAACAGCACCAGCAGCGCGACCACGCCGAAGGCCAGCCCGATGTGCGACGGCGCCGCGTAGTCCGGTGCGGTGCTGTCGTGGCCGGCGATCATCGCCGCGCCCGGTCCGAGCAGTGAGGCGCCGATGACCAGCAGCAGCGTCCCGGTGACCAGCGGCGGGAAGAACCGGATCAGCTTCGCGAACGGCCGCGCGATGAGCAGCCCGAACACACCCGAGGCGAGCATCGCGCCGTAGACCGCGGGCAGGCCGTACTGCGACGCGATCAGGATCATCGGGTTGACGACGCTGAACGTCGCGCCCGCCACCACCGGCAGCCGGATGCCGAGCAGCTTCCCGATGCCGACGGCCTGTATCAGCGTCGCGATGCCCGCGACCAGCAGATCGGCGTTGACCAGCAGCCCGATCGTCGCCGGGTCGAGCTTGAGCGCGCTGCCGACGATCAGCGGCACGGCCACCGAACCGGCGTACATGATCGACATGTGCTGGAGGCCGAGCAGGGCCAGCCGCCCGGCGGGCAGACCCCGGTCGACCGGGTGGACCGCGGATTCCGTCATGAGCGGACGGTAGCAAGTCCGGGGCGCGACGATCATGGTTCAGGGGGCGGCGCGAAGGCCGGGAATGTGTGACCATCGGTGCATGACTTCGGGTGGCGTTTCCCAGGCAGGCCCGCCGTTCCGCGCCGATCACGTGGGGAGCCTGCTGCGGCCCCCGGTGCTGCGCGACGCGCGTAGGCGGCACGAAAGCGGTGAGATCGGCGCGGAGCAGCTGCGCGCGGTCGAGGACGACGCGATCCGCGACGTGATCAAGATGCAGAAGGCGGCCGGGCTGAGCTCGGCGACCGACGGCGAATTCCGGCGCGCGTCGTGGCACATGGACTTCATCTACTCCCTCGGCGGCGTCTCGAAGAGCGACCAGCGGCTGCACGTCAAGTTCCACAACCTGGCCGGTGACCTCGAGTTCAGCCCGCCGGGGCTGCAGGTCGACGGCAAGGTGCGGCTCGACGAGCCGATCTTCGCCGACCACTTCCGGTTCCTGCAGTCCCATGTGGACCCGGGCGTGACGCCGAAGCTGACCATCCCGTCGCCGAGCATGGTCTACTACCGCGGCGGCCGGGCCGCGGTCAGTGAGAGCGTTTACCCGGACCTCGAGGAGTTCTTCGCCGACCTCAGCGCGGCCTACCGGCAGCAGGTTTCCGCCGTGCACGGCCTCGGCTGCCGGTACCTGCAGCTCGACGACACCAGCCTCGCCTACCTGAACGACCCGGCGCAGCGCGAGCTGGTCGCGCGGATGGGCGGCGACCCGGACACCCAGCACCTGCGCAACATCGCGACGATGAACGCGGCGCTGGACGGCCGTCCCGAAGACCTCACGGTGACCACGCACCTGTGCCGCGGCAACTTCCGGTCGTCCTGGGCGGCCGAGGGGAGCTACGAGTTCGTCGCGGAGGCGTTGTTCGGCGAGCTCGCCGTCGACGGGTTCTTCCTGGAGTACGACGACGAACGCTCCGGCGGCTTCGAGCCGTTGCGGTTCGTGCCGAAGGACAAGAAGGTGGTGCTCGGCCTGGTCACGACCAAGCGGCCCGAGCTGGAGGACCCGGACGTCCTGGTGCGGCGGATCGAGGAGGCGTCGCGGTACGTCGACATCGACCGGTTCTGCCTGTCCCCGCAGTGCGGCTTCTCCTCGACCGAGGAGGGCAACGACCTGACCGCGGACGACCAGATGCGCAAACTCGAGCTGATCGTGGCGACCGCCGACCGCGTCTGGGGCGGCCATTGATCACCTGCGTTGTCGACTACGTCATCGACCCGGCGAAGCTGCCCGACTTCGAACGCTTCGCCGCCGCGTGGATGCGCCTGGTGCAGCGGGAAGGCGGCATCCACCACGGCTACTTCCTGCCGGCGGAAGGGGCGAGCGACGAGGCCAGGGCGCTGTTCAGCTTCGAGAGCCTGGCGGCGTACGAGCGGTACCGCGGGCTGTTCGGCGTCGACCCGGACTTCATCGAGGCGGACAAGATCCGCGACGAGAGCGGGTGCGTGGTCCGGTACCGGCGCACGTTCATGCGCCCGCTGCTCCCGGACGACGACCTCTGACACGGGCTGCCCCGGGTGTGGCCCGGGGCAGCCTCCGGATCAGCCGCAATTGCCCCAGGTGAGGCGACCGCCCGCGGCGTAGGCCCCGGCACCGGTCGCGGTGCGCGAGATGTAGCTCTGGTACTGGACGCAGCGGTTGTTCGCCGCGCCCTTGGCCGCCGCGTAGTACTTGAACGCGCCGACGTTTCCGATCCAGTCCGGGGTGCCCTGGATCCACAGCCAGGCTTCGGTGTACGTCGGCGTGCCGATGTCGATCGATTTGATGGTGGCGACGCAGTTGGCGTGCGCCGAGTTGTACATCAGGTAGACATCGCCCCACTTGGCCGAACCGTACTTCACCTCGCGGTGGCCGTCGGACGCGTACGACCACGAACCGCCGAAGTCGTTGGCGCACGCCTCCGCTGCGGTGTACGGGTTGGCCGCGGCCGAAGCCGACGGCGCCGCGAGTGCGGCCGCGCCGAGCGCGGCGGCCACCGAGATGCTCAATTTCGCCCAGAGTTTCACGTGTTCTCCCCTCGTTGCACCGTCTCCGGCGAGACGGCACCCCTCCTCACGCCTCCGCGCCACAGCGGGTTTAGCCGCGGCTTGCGGCATTTCCCGCGGGTGCGAAAACTGACCCCATGCGACACAGCGCGCAGCGGCCGCCGTCGGTGGTGGATCGCGTCCTCGACCTGCTGGGCGCCTTCACCGCCGATCGGCCGCGGCTGACGCTGTCCGAACTGAGCCGCCGGGCCGGGCTGCCGCTGTCGACCACGCACCGGCTCGCCGGCGAGCTCACCCGGCGTGGGGCACTGGTCCGCGACGAAACCGGGGCCTTCCGCGTCGGGCTGTGGCTGTGGGAAGTCGCCTCCCTCGCGCCGCACGGGGCCGAGCTGCGGGAGAGCGCGATGCCGTTCCTGGAGGACCTCTACGAAGCCACGCACCAGAACGTGCAGCTCGCGGTGCTCGACGGGCCCGAGGTCGTCTACGTCGAGCGCATCTCCGGCCGGGGCGCGGTCAACGTCCTGACCCGCGTCGGCGGACGGCTGCCCGCGCACGCCACCGGAGTCGGGCAGGTGCTGCTCGCGCACGCGCCCGCCGAGGTCCAGGAGGAAGTCCTGGCCGGTCCGCTCAAGACGTTCACCCCCAAGACGATCGGCTCGCCCGCGCGGCTGCGGCGGGTGCTGGCCGACGTCCGCCGGGACGGCTACGCCGTCAGCGACGGCCAGATCGAGCTGATCGCCCTGTCCGTGGCCGCCCCGGTCCGGGACGCGACGGACGACGTCGTGGCCGCGATCTCGGTGGTCGTCCCGGCGGCCGGGACGGACCCGCGGACGCTGGTCCCGGCGGTGCGGGCGGCCGCGCGGGGGATCTCGCGGGTGCTGGGCGCACCGCGGCCGTCCGGTGGGCCGCGCCTCGACTGACCGCGCCCGTTGTGGTCGGATGAGGTCGAGGGCAACCGGATGGGGTGAGGAGAAGGAATGACCACCGTGCTCGTCGTCGGTGCCGGTCAGAGCGGGTTCCAGGCCGTGGCTTCGCTGCGGGACCGGGGTTTCGCCGGCCGGGTCGTGCTGGTCGGGGACGAGCCCGGCGTGCCCTACCAGCGGCCGCCGCTGTCGAAGGCCTACCTGGCCGGGACGGCCGGGCTCGAGCAGCTGCACCTGCGCGGTGAGGACTTCTTCGCCGAGAAGGACATCGAGCTGGTCTCCGGCCGGGTCGCGGAAATCGACCGCGCGGCGGCGAAGGTCCGGCTCGAAGACGGCCGCGAACTGGACTACGACTTCCTCGTCCTGGCCACCGGCGCCCGCAACCGGACGCTGCCGGTGCCCGGCGCGGACCTCCCGGGCGTGCTGACCCTGCGCACCCGCGACGACGCCGACCGGCTCCGCGAGTCGCTCGAACGGGCCGAGCACGTCGTCGTGGCCGGTGGCGGGTTCATCGGGCTGGAGTTCGCCTCGCACGCCGGCCGCCCGGTGACGATCGTCGAGATGCAGGATCGGCTGCTCAACCGGGTCGCGACGCCGGAGATCTCCGCGTACTTCGCCGACCTGCACCGCAACGCCGGGCACACGGTGGTGCTCGGCCAGGGTGTCGCGGCTCTCCACGGCGACTCGCGGGTGCGGGAGGCCGAGCTGTCCGACGGCACCCGGCTGCCCGCCGACCTGGTCGTCGTCGCCGTCGGCGTGGTGCCCGAAACGTCGCTGGCCGAGGCGGCAGGCCTGCCGGTGCGCAACGGCGTCGTCGTCGACGCGCACCTGCGGACGGCGGACGAGAAGATCTTCGCCATCGGCGACTGCGCCAACTTCCCGTGCGTGCAGGCGGGCGCCGAGACCCGGCTGGAGTCCGTGCAGAACGCCGTCGACCAGGCCCGGTGCGTGGCCGCGGCGATCACCGGGACCGCGGAACCGTACGCCAGCCTGCCCTGGTTCTGGACCGACCAGGCCGGCGCCAAGCTGCAGATCGCCGGCATCCTCTCGGGCGCCGACCGCACGGTGGTCGCGGGCGACCCGGCCGCGGGCAAGTTCTCGGTGCTGTCCTTCCGCGACGACGTCCTCATCGCGGTCGAGTCGGTGAACCGGCCCGCCGACCACATCGCGGCGCGCCGCCTGTTCACGGCCGAGCCGAAACCCGCGTACGCCGACCTCGAAGCGAGCGATTTCGACCTCAAGGCGCACCTGAAGTCACGAGCGGCGTGACGCGCACGCAGGTCGCGGTCATCGGTTCCGGCCCAGCCGGGTTGCTGCTGTCGTTCCTGCTGCACCGGCCCGGGATCGACTGCGTGGTCCTGAAAGCCCGCGACCGCGAGTACGGCTGACCGCGCGGCTCGAATTCGAGGGCGAGTTCACCTTGTGCGAAGGCCCGACCTCGATAAGGGCATCACGACGATGCTGCACACCGACCCGCACGCGGATGGCTTCACGCGGCAGTTGCAGCTGTCGCAGTTGCGCTTCGCGACGTCGTCACACGCGGCCGCGACGAGCCTGGCTGAGAACTACGTCAGGCTGCCGCTCGCCTGAGATCGTCAACTGTAGGTTGACGCAAAGAGATCGTCAACCTACAGTTGACGGTATGACCCTGCCCTTCAACGTCAAGCTCGACGACCTCATCAACGCCATCAAGAGCAACCACGACCACGACGCCCTGGCCCAGCTGACCGACGCGGTCTACCTGGGCCAGCACCTCGGCGAGGTGGCTGACCACCTGATCGGCCACTTCGTCGATCAGGCCCGGCGGTCCGGGGCGTCCTGGACCGAGATCGGCGCCAGCATGGGCGTCACGAAACAGGCCGCCCAGAAGCGGTTCGTGCCGAAGGTGGATCCCGGCGGCGACCTGAGCGGGAACATCGAGCGCGTCTACGGCCGCTACACCGACCGCGCGCGGCACGTCGTCGTCGAAGCCCAGAAGGCGGCTGTCACGCACGCCAGCCCGGAGATCGACACCGTGCACATCGTGCTGGGCCTGCTGACCGAGCCCGCCGCGCTGGCGGCCGGGGCGATCCTGGCCCAGGGCGTGCAGCTGGACGCCGTCCGCGAAGCCGCCGAAGCGCGGCTGCCCGAGCCGGTCGACCCGGTGCCGAACGTGGTCCCGTTCTCCGCCGCCGCCAAGAAGACCCTCGAGCTGACCATGCGCGAAGGCCTGCGGCTCGGGCACAACTACATCGGCACCGAGCACATGCTGCTGGCCCTGCTGGAACAGGGCGAAGGCAGTGGCTTCGAGGTGCTCGACGGCCTGGGGGTCAAGAAGGACAAGGCCGAGGCGAAGATCGTGGAGGTGCTGGCGGAACTCCTCGCCGCCCGGGGGCAGTGAGGCTCCTGCTGGCCGCCGCGCTGCTCGCGGTGGTCCTGGTGACGCTGCTCTGACCGGGTGGGACCAGGGGGTCTTCCCGGTCAGAGCAGCGGCCGGTCAGGCTTCGGACTCCGGGCGGCCGTCGGCGGCCCAGGCCGTGTGGAACGAGCCTTCGCGGTCCACCCGGCGGTAGGTGTGGGCGCCGAAGAAGTCGCGCTGGCCCTGGACCAACGCCGCCGGCAGGCGGTCGGCGCGGAGGCCGTCGTAGTACGCCAGCGCCGTCGAGAAGCCCGGCGTCGGGATGCCGAGCTGGACCGCCGTCGAGATCACCGAACGCCACGAGTCCTGGGCATCCTCGACCGCCTTGCGGAAGCCGCCCGAGGTGAGCAGCGTCGGCAGCTGCGGCTCCTCGGCGTAGGCGGAGGTGATGTCGTTGAGGAACTTCGCGCGGATGATGCAGCCGCCGCGCCAGATCGAGGCGACCTTGCCGAGGTCGATGTCCCAGCCGTACTCGGTCGCGCCCGCCTGGATCTGGTTGAAGCCCTGCGCGTACGCAACGACCTTCGACGCGTACAGCGCCTGCTCGACGTCGTCGGCGAAGCGCTCCAGCGCCGATCCGGACAGCGGAGCCGCCGAAGGGCCGCCGAGCCCGCGGGCCGCCGCGCGCAGCGGCTTGGACCCGGACAGCGAACGCGCGAAGACGGCTTCGGCGATGCCCGAGATCGGGACACCGAGGTCGAGGCCGATCTGCACCGTCCAGCGTCCGGTGCCCTTCTGCTCGGCGGCGTCCTCGACGACGTCGACGAACGGCTTGCCGGTCGCCTGGTCGACGTGCGCGAGCACCTCGGCGGTGATCTCGATCAGGTAGGAGTCGAGCCGCCCGGTGTTCCAGGTGCGGAACACATCGGCGATCTCGGCGGGGGAGTAGCCGCCGGCGTGGCGCAGCAGGTCGAACGACTCCGCGATCAGCTGCATGTCGGCGTACTCGATGCCGTTGTGCACCATCTTGACGAAGTGGCCGGCGCCGTCCGCGCCGATGTGCGTGCAGCACGGCTCGCCGTCGACCTTCGCCGAGATGTCCTCGAACAGCGGGCCGAGCGACTCGTACGACTCCTTCGAGCCGCCGGGCATGATGCTCGGCCCGTGCAGCGCGCCTTCCTCGCCGCCGGAGACGCCGCTGCCGACGAAGTGCAGGCCGCGCTCGCGCAGCGCCTTCTCGCGGCGGCGCGTGTCGGCGAAGTGCGCGTTGCCGGCGTCGATGATCACGTCGCCCTCTTCGAGCAGCGGCGCGAACTCCTCGATGACGGCGTCGGTCGGGCCGCCCGCCTTGACCATGATCACGACCTGCCGCGGCCGCTCCAGCGCGTTGACGAACTCCTGCGCGGAGTACGCCGGGATGAAGTCGCCCTCGTCGCCGAACTGCTCCACCAGCGCGCGGGTCCGCTCCTCGGACCGGTTGTGCAGGGCCACCGTGTGGCCGTGCCGGGCCAGGTTGCGGGCCAGGTTGCGGCCCATGACCGCCAGGCCGGTGACCCCGATGCTCGCCTTCTTGCTCATCCGAATCCTTCCGAAGTCTCTCTCGATTCAGACACTAGTCCGATCGACGCCTCATGGGAGGCCACGGAGGAGCAGCTCACCTAGTTCAGGAGAAGCAGCGGATGGGTCCCTTGTTGAAGGCGAGCATGTCGGTGATCGCGGCGACCAGGTCGATGTCCGCACCCCACTCGGCGCCGTCCAGCTCGGCGTACGCCCGGTGCAGGTTGCCGGGTAGCCGCTCTTGCTCGGAGAGCGACGCGAACTCGCCGAGGTCCGTCTCCTTCGCCAGCTCCAGCGGCGACAACCCGGCGGCCTTCCCGCGCTCGGCCGTCCGCTGGACGAACTCCAGGTACCGGTCGACGGTGTCGACGACGTCGAGCCCGCACGGCCCACCGTGCCCGGGCAGGATCACCACCGGATCCAGCTCCCGGATGATGTCGAGACCCTGGCGCCACCCGGCCACCGAGCCCATCAGCGCGAACGGGCTGCCGCCGTGGAACACCAGGTCACCGGCGTAGAGGACCCGCTGGGCGGGCAGCCAGACCAGGACGTCGTTGGTCGTGTGGGCCGCGTGGCCGGGGTGGATCAGCTGGATCTCGACGTCGCCGGCGTACAGCGTGAGCCGGTCGTCGAAGACGATCTCGGGCGGCCGGGACCGCAGTTCGCCCCAGTCGCTGCCGACGAAGACGCCCTCGAACGTCTGGATGCCTTCGGCGACCAGCAGCTCACGCGTCTTGCGGTGGCCGACCACCGCGGCGCCCTCGACCAGGTAGTTGCCGTTGGTGTGGTCACCGTGGTGGTGGGTGTTCACCAGCGTCGTCACCGGGCTGCCGGTGGTCGCTTCGACCGCGGCGAGCAGCGCGCGCGTGCGCCGCTCGGTCGAGCAGGTGTCGATCAGCACGGTGTGGTCGCCGGCGTCGACGAACCCGCAGTTGTTGATGTACCAGGAGCCGTCCGGCTGGACGTAGCCGTGGACCTGGTCGGCCAGCCGGGTGACGGCGGCGGCGGAGGGCGAACGATCGGTCACGGGGTCACTATGCCCGAGAGCAGGCTCCGCCGGTTGGCCGAATAATTCGGAATTTCGCTGGTCCAGGCGAGTGATAGCGCAGGTGACTGGCAATCTGCGGCGTTTCCTGGAACGCTGCGCGATGTCATCATCGAGATCCGCAAGGTTAAGCACTAACCTGGGTGGGTTCGATAGTTCGCGTGCGACGGCGGCCGGTGGCCGCCGTTGCTTGGTAGTGGTCCGGGAGAGCAGGGCGATGGCCAGCACCGTCACCTCGCGCCGGAAGCAGCTCGGGAACGAGCTCCGGCATGCCCGCACCGCGGCGCGGATGACACAGCAGCAGGTCGCCGAGGTCCTCGGCTGCACCCAGGGCAAGGTCAACAAGATCGAGTCCGGTGCCGTCGGGGTGAAACTCGGGGATGTGCGATCGATGCTGAACGCGTTCGGGATCAACGGCGAAGAGGCCGACACGCTGATGAACCTGGCGCGGGCCGCCGCCGGGCAGCGCGGCCACTGGTCCGGCTACCGCTCGGTGGTGCCGCACTGGTTCCGCACCTTCACCGACCTGGAGCCCGCGGCCGCGGAGATCCTCACCTGGCACGGTGAGCGCATCCCGGGCCCGCTGCAGTCCGAGCACTACATGCTCAAGCAGTTCACCGAGGCCGGTGCGACGGACGTGACGTCGCTGGTCCGCAACCGCCTCGACCGCAAGGCGGTGTTCGAACAGCAGCAGCCGCCCTACTACCGGTTCATCATCAGCGAAGGCGCGCTGCGCCGGGCCCCCGGCGGGTACGCGCCGGCGGTGATGCTCGACCAGGTCGAGCACCTGCTCTCGCTGGAGAAGCACCCGCGCGTCTACGTGCACGTGCTGCCGTTCGGCGCGCGGCTGGCCGCGGTGCCCAACGACTTCACGATCATGCGCTTCCCGGACCGCACCCGCGACTTCGTCTACATCGAGCACTCCGCGGGCGGGCTGTACCTGGACGACGTCAAGGACTTCAACATCTTCGTCGACTCGTGGGACAGGCTGCGCGGTGCCGCCCTGGAGCGGCAGGAGACCCGGCAGTTCCTCAAGGAGCTTGCAGAGGGTTACCGCGCGCAGATGCAGCAGCTCCAATAGGGCGAATGGCGGCGGCAGCTGTCCCGACCGGTGAACAACTTTCGGTAGAGTCACTCTGTTGCGCTTGAATCCACCGGAAGTGGACACCGTGGACCCCGACTTCCTGCCCGACGCCGTCGACCTGGACCGGCCGAACGTGGCGAGGATCTACGACTGGGCGCTCGGCGGCACCGCGAACTGGGCCATCGACCGCCAGTACGGCGAGCAGGCGCTGAAGGTCTTCCCGCTGGCGAAGACCCTGGCCCGCGCGAACCGCGACTTCCTGGGCCGGGCGGTGCGCTACTGCGTCGGGCAGGGCATCACCCAGTTCCTCGACCTCGGCTCCGGCATCCCGACGTCCGGCAACGTGCACGAGGTGGCCGACGACCACAGCGACGACAGCCGGTGCGTCTACGTCGACAACGAGCCGGTGGCCGTCGCGCACGCCCGGATGCTGCTCGAGGAGGCAGGCGACCCCGAGCGGCACGCCGTGCTGCACGCCGACCTGCGGGACGCCGGCGACGTCTGGGACGCCGCGCTCGACACCGGCGTGCTCGACCCGGACCGGCCGATCTGCCTGCTCACCGTGGCAGTGCTGCACTTCCTGCCGGACGTGACCGGTGTCCGCGAAGCCATCGGCGCCTACCGGACGCTGCTGGCGCCCGGGTCGGCGTACGTGCTTTCGCACGCGACCGAGTCCGGCGTCGACGGCGAAGAGCTGGAGCAGATCCGGAAGCTCGTGAAGCTGTCGGAGCGGTCGAGCTCGCCCGCGGTTTCCCGGTCCCTCGACGAGATTGCCGCCTTCTTCGGTACCTTCGACGTCATCGAGCCCGGGATCGTGCCTGTGGGAGAGTGGCGTCCCGAGCCCGGCGCCGCCACGGTCCCCCTCGCGAGCGTGGTCGGCGGTGTCGGCCGCAAGCCTGGAGGACGCAATGACGACGCAGGACCCCGAAGCCCCTGAAGGCGTGGACCTGGACCGGCCGAACGCCGCCCGCATCTACGACTGGTTCCTCGGCGGCGACGCCAACTGGGCCATCGACCGGCAGTTCGGGGAGCAGGCGGTCAAGACCTTCCCGATGATCAAGACCGTCGCCCGCGTCGGCCGCGACTTCCTCGGCCGCGGCGTGCGGTACCTGGCGCGCAACGGGATCGACCAGTTCCTCGACCTCGGCTCCGGCGTCCCCACGGTCGGCAACGTCCACGAGGTCGCGACCGCGGTGAACCCGGACGCCCGGTGCGTGTACGTCGACAACGAGCCGGTCGCCGTGGCCCACTCGCAGATCCTGCTGGAGAAGGAGGGCGTCGCCGGGCGGCACGCGGTGCTGCAGGGCGACCTGCGCGACCCGGCCGACATCTGGAAGCGCGCGCTCGACACCGGTGTCCTCGACCCGAACCGCCCGATCGGCCTGATCATGGTCGGCGTCCTGTACTTCCTCGGCGCCGACGAGCCGGTGGCCCAGACCATCCAGAAGTACCTGTCGCTGCTGCCCTCCGGCTCGTACTTCCTGTCCTCGCACCTGACGAGCGACGGACTGGAGGAGATGGCCGACGCGGAGAGCCGCGAGTCGATCATGAAGCAGTACAACCAGTCCAGCACCCCGCTGCACCTGCGCACCCGGGCGGAGTTCACGTCCTTCTTCGAGGGGCTGGAGCTGGTCGAGCCGGGCATCGTCTACCTGCCGGAGTGGCACCCGGAGGAAATCGAGTCGCGGGCCACCAAGAAGCTCGCGAACGACCCGGCGTTCGTCGGCCACCTCTGCGGCCTCGGCCGCAAGCCGTGACGGCGGCCGCCTACGACGCGGTCGCCGTCCAGTACGCGGAATTCGCCGCCGAGGTCTGGGACAGGCACCCGCTGGAGCGGGCGGTCTGGACCGCGTTCGCGGATTCCGTGCGCGGCCGCGGCCCGGTCGCCGACCTCGGCTGCGGGCCCGGCCACCTCACCGCGCACCTGCGTTCGCTGGGGCTCGACGCGTTCGGCGTCGACCTGTCCCCGGCGATGGTCGCGCTCGCCGGGGCCGCCCACCCGGACCTGCGGTTCGAAGTGGGTTCGATGGCGGCGCTGGACCTGCCGGACGCTTCGCTCGGCGGGATCCTGTCGTGGTACTCGGTGATCCACACCACGCCGGCGGAGCTGCCGGGGTACTTCGCCGAATTCGCCCGAACGTTGGTGCCGGGTGGTCACGTTCTGTTGGGGTGCTTCGAATCCCGCGGTGGTCCGCGGACGACGTTCGACCACAAGGTGACGACGGCCTACTGCTGGCCGCTGGACGAACTGGCGGGCATCGCGGCCGCGGCGGGCTTCACCGAGGTGGGACGGGTGCTGCGGGAACCGGGCCCGGACGAGCGGCCGCTGCGGCACGGCAGCCTGCTGCTCCGGAAACCGTAGCCGCAGACGGCAAGAGCCCCGGTTCCGCAGGAAACCGGGGCTCTTCGGTGGTGGTGCGGCAGTTCAGGCTCGGGAACCGATGCGGCCGCGCAGCAACGGTGCCAGGTCGATCGAAGCTTCCAGCGGGCGGGTGGTCCGGACCCCGTCGGCGTGGCGCCGCAGCGGGAGGTCCTGGTCCGTGGCCCAGGTCGTGGTCTTGCGCAGCGGGGCCTGGATCAGGCTGAAGCCGAAGCGGTTCCGCAGCTCGTTCCCGATGCCCCGGCGGCCACGGTGTTCTTCGTCCTCGCGGCGGAAGAGCGAGTTCACCCGGACTGCCATTCGTCTACACCCCCAGCTCTGGTCGCGCTGCTTCGGCGTCTCGCAGGGAAAACGCTTCCGCATCCGGAGTTCGGACCAGCTCGGTCACGGTGAGCGCGCCGGGCGGCGCACCTTCCTCGACGATCACGCTGTTCCTCCCCCATGAGGTCCTGCGGTGGTTGGCTTGGTTACGGCAAGAGGTCCTTCAACGCTTCGGCCCGCCCCGACGACCGCCCGCCGCGAGCAGGCAGTCATTCACCGACACGAGCGCCCCGGCCGATGCGATTAATCCTACTCCTGGAATAATCTTCATGTCGAGGCCGGACCCAGTTGATCACCCGCTTGGCCCTGTGGCTTGCTCCATTGAGACACTGAGTAGCCGGGAGCGGGTGCCTTCGACCAGGTCACGACCGCGCCCCCCATCGATCCTCGGAGGTACGACCCATGGCGGATTATCCGTCGTTCGCGGATTACGATCCGAACACGGCCGTGTCTATGTTCGAAGAGGCCGCCTGGGAGAAGTCGTTCGCCAGCGAGCCCAACGGCGGCAGCTGTGTCGAGGTCAACCTGGGCCGGGACGGCGTGATCGGCGTCCGGGACACCAAGCTCGCGACCAGCCCGGTCTTCGTGTTCGACACCGCCGAGTGGGAAGCGTTCCTGATCGCCGTCAAGGCCGGGCAGTTCGACCTGCCCGCCTGAACCGGCGATCACCGGCGTCCGGACCGTGCTGCGGAAGAACAATGCCGAAGGCCCCCTTCCCCGCTCTCCACGGTGAAGGAGGCCTTCGCGACCGCCGGAATACGTCCGGGCACCCGATGTGAGGGGAATCTCACCCGATTGCCGGAAGCTCGCCCCCGCGCAAGCGGCTGCGGGTCCGGCGCCAGGCCACCACGACGAGCGCGACCAGCCCGATCAGCGGGAGCGTGCTGATCGCCCAGCTCAAGCCCATCGGCGGCCCCGGCTGTTCCAGCACCGGCAGCGCACGCAGCTCGCCGGTGCCGGAGCCGGCGGGGCCGTTGACCGTGAAGCGGAACGTCCAGTCACCCGGCTGCGGCATCGACCGGACGTCGAGCCCCCACACCTCGCGCTTGCGCGGGTGCCGGACCAGCGGCTGGGCCCGGCGCTGGGCGCCGTCGGGGCCGGACATGGCGAGCGTGCCGGACTTGCCCTCGATCCCGCCGTCGGGGATGAAGGTGAAGTCCAGTGACTGCATGGCTTTCAGCGGCCAGGTGCTGAACCCGACGGTCAGCCCGTACGGCCCGGCCTGCACCCGCTCGGTGTGCACGATGTTGACCGGCTCGTAGGCGTTCGCCGGCGCGGCCGTGGCGAACAGGAGCCCGGCGACGGCGGCCAAGGCGAACAAACTCTTACGCATCAGCGGTTTCCCCCTTCTTCGCGGGCGCCAGCAGGCAGAGCATCCCGCCGAACCGCCACCCGGCGAACCCGCCGAGCAGCCCCAGTGCCGCGCTGAGCACGGCGGTCGTCGTCAGGTACCCGGCCGGCGGCACGTGCGCGCCGGTGTAGAGCAGGGCCCGCTGCAGTGGCAGGCTCAGCCCGATCAGCAACCCGGCGAGCCCGCCGGCGACCACGGACACCCGGCCTGCGCGCCACTCTCGCCGTCGTCCGGCGAGGTAGCCGAGCTCCATCAGCGCGGCCACCGGCAGCAGGGCCATCGGCGCCAGCGACGGCATCGCCGGCACGCCGGAAACCGCGTCCCGCATCGGCAGGCCGACCAGGTCGGCGTACGCCTGCGCCGCCCACGGCGAGAACCACCAGAAGACCGCCTGCACGGCCGCGACCATCGCCGCGGTGCCGACCGCCCCGCCCGGGCGGCGGGTGAACCCGGCGCCGACGGAGACCAGCAGCACCGCCATCATCGACGTCCCGATCGCCACGGGGTCGGCGTAGTCGTTCGGCACCTGCTGCAACCCGAGGGCCAGCACCGGCCCGAAGGTGAGCAGCACGGTCAGCGACGCCAGCGTGCCGAGCCGCCCCCAGCGGTGTTCGCGCGCCGCGGCGAACACCGCGGTCGTGCCGATGAGCGACACCGTGATCGCCAGCAGCAGCCCGATGTGCGGCGGCGAGTCGATGACCGCGTCGAAGCCGTAGAGCCCGTGCCACCACTGGTCCCACAGCCCGTACAGCAGGAACGTCGCCGCGCCCACGCCCGATACCAGGTAGCCCAGCGGTGCCGCGAAAGTCCGGCCGAACACGTTGACCACGCGCCCGCCGATCCGCGGGTCGACCGGCCGTCCCGCGCGCCGCGCCGCCGTCGTCAGCAGCACGACGGCGAGGCTCGCCAGGCCGACGACCGCGCTGCCCGCGTACAGGAACAGGTGCGGCAGCGTGAAGAACGTGTCCGGCCCGACGTCGTCGTGCCACTGGATGTCCCAGGTGAGACCGACCAGTGACAGCAGCGAGCCGCCGAGCACGACGTTCGCCGGCAGCAACCCCGTTCGCGCCTGTTTCGGCACCGACGTGGCGCGCACGCCGGATGCGGTGAGATCCATGCCCCCTCCTTTACTTGACCAACACGGGAAAGACGACCTGCGCGGGCCCGCCGGGGCCGCGCAGCGAAACGGTGATCTCCCACTGCCCGGCCATCGGCAGCCCGACGCCGGTGGCGCGGAAGCGGCCGGGCCCGTCCGGCCCGGCGGGCACCGGGGGGAACGCGTGTCCCATCTGCGCCATGACCGGCGCGACCGTGACGGTGTCGGGCGCGGGTCCGGTCACCGCCACCGCGAACGTGTTGCCGCCGATTCGGGGCTGCTCCGCCGAGAACTCGACGGTGTACGGGCCGGAAACCGCTTGCTGGGTGGTGGGTTTCGCGGCACCGCCGCCCCACAGCAGCCACGCGGCCCCGGCCGCGACGACCAGGACGACGACGGCGATCAGCAACGTCGGGCGCCTCATCGGCCCGCCCCCGTCGCCGGGACGTCGACCACGGCGGGCACGGTGAGCACCCGGTAGCCGCGTTCGGCCTGCAGCCAGATCCGGTACCGGCCGGGCTGGGCGAAGGTGTAGGTGAAGCCGACGTCCGGCCCGTACGCGGCGACTGTCTCATCAGGACGGTCGAGCTGGCCGGCGACCGGCGGGAGCATCGCGTGGACGTGGGCCCAGTTGGGTGCCTTCGCGGCGCTTTCCCCGACCGGCCCGTCGATCGGGCCGGTGATGATCAGGTGGCCGAGCATGCCCAGCCACGGCTGGAGGTCCTGGGCCGGGAAGCGGGCGGTAATGGTCGTCGGCGTGCCGGCGCTGACGGTGAGTTCGACCGGGGTGCCGTCGACCGTCCGCGGGCCGGCGCCGGGCGGTTCGGGCGCGGGTGCGGCGGTGCCGTGGAGGTCCACAGTGGACCGGACCAGCTGCACGCCGCCGCCGCGCCGGGCCAGTTCCGCGGCGACGGCGTAGGTGCCCGGCTCCGGATCGCTCACGTGGACGCGGTAGTCGCCGGGGCCGACGCGCACCGGGTGCAGGTGGCTCAGCCGCCCGGACGGCGAAACGAGCACCAGGTGGACGAGGGCGTTGTCGCGCACCAGCAGGTCGTCGGCCGGGCGGCCGGTGGCGCCGTCGGTGAGCCGCAGCCGCAGGCCGTCCCGCTCCGGCTCGACGGCGAGGTTCACCGGCGGCCGTGAGTAATCCACTGTGGACAATCGGGCGGCGGCGTACGGGTCGGTGACGTTGTCGAAGGTCGGGTCCAGCTGGCTGCCGGGCGCGGGCGGCGGGGGCGTGCTCGCCGACAGCAGCGCACCGGTGACGGCGACGGCGATCGCGGCGACCACGCCGGCGCCCGGGATGAGTGCGAACGCGGTCCGCCGGGCCCGCACGCCGACGACCAGGGCGATGAGCAGGAACGCGCCCGCCGCGACGAACCCGCCGTAGGCCGCCTTCTCCCACGGCGGCACCACCCGCGCGGGCCCGATGAACGGGATCGTGGCCCGCTGCCCGGTGTCGTCGCTCAGCGAGAGTTCCCACGGTCCCGGTTTGTCGACTTGGAGATTCCCCGGGTGGACACCGGGTGTCGCGCCGAGGACGACGTCCGCGCGCGAACTCGGGACACCGTCGGCCGCGACGGCCAGGTGCAGCGTGCCGGGCGCGGTGCCCTGGTGCGTCACCACGTCGACCCGCAGCGGCGACGGCGTCGTGTCGACGCGGCGGATGATCACGGTCAGTTCGCGGGCGCCGAGTGTCTGGGCGACCTGGATGTCGGTGCCGGTCGGTGCGCCGTCGGCGTACGCGATCCCGCTGCCGGCCAGGATCCCCAAGGTGGCCAGCAGCATCAGCAGCGCCGCTTTCGATTTGCTCCCCATTGTGACGTGAACCTAACCGGCGAAACCGGTGGGGCGCGTCACGGCGGCGAGGGAACTCCGGTCCCCAGTTCGGGGGACCGGAGGCCCCTGGCATCTCAGGGGTCGAGGAACTTCCGCAGGTGGTCGACCACTTCGGCGGGTTGTTCCTCGGGGAGGAAGTGGCCGCACTCGGCGAGGGCTTCACCGGTGACGTCGTCGGCGTACTCGCGCCAGATGCCGAGCGTCGGGAGCGAGCCGAGCAGGCCGTTCGCGCCCCAGAGGGCGAGCAGTGGCTGGGTGAGGCGCTTCCCGGCGGCGAAGTCGGCGTGGTCGAGCTCGGCGTCGTCGGGGAAGGAGGCGCGGTAGTCGTCGAAGCCGGCCCGGAGGGCGCCGGGCTGGGAGAAGGCGCGGACGTACTCGGCCTGCGCCTCGGCGTCGAGAGCGTGGCGCTGGTAGGTCCAGCGCTCGAAGAAGTAGCCGAGGTAGGCGGCGATGTTCTGGCCCGCGAGGAGTTCCGGCAGGTCGGGCTGGAGGTGGAAGAGCCAGTGCCAGTACCCCTTGGCGATGCCGGCGTCGAGGCGCTGCCACATCGCGCGGGTCGGGGCGATGTCGAGCACGGCGAGGCGTTCGACCTGGTCCGGGCGGTCGAGGGCCCAGCGGTGGGCGACGCGGCCACCGCGGTCGTGCCCGGCGACGGCGGTCTTGGTGAACCCGAGGTGCTCGGCGAGCGCCGCCACGTCGGCGGCCATCGTGCGCTTGTCGTAGCCGGTCGCCGGTTTGTCGGTGCGGCCGTAGCCGCGCAGGTCGGGGGCGATCACGGTGTGCGTCTCGGCGAGCGGCGCCAGTACCCGCCGCCAGCAGTGCGACGTCTGCGGCCAGCCGTGCAGCAGGAACAGCGGCGGGCCGTCGCCGGCACGGAGGTAGTGCATGCGGATGCCGTTCACGGTGGCCATATTTTCTAACCGGTGCATGAGGTTAGACGGTAGCACTGCTTCTAACCGAAGGCAAGGGTTAGAATGACCGGCATGGAGTGGGTCTTCGACGGCGGACGGCCGTGCCTCGATCTGGTCAACACGATGCGCAGCCGGCACGAGTCCGGTGTGGAGCTGCTGACCGGGCCGGAGGCGCTGGCGGAGTGGCTGGCACTGGCGGGGCTGACAACGGGCCCGGTCCCGGTGACGGCGGGCAACGTGCTGGCGGCGAAGGCGCTGCGGGAGGCGATCGACCGGGTGCTGCTGCCGCCGGAGGAGTTGTCGAAGATGGACATCGAGCTGGTCAACAACGCCGCAGCGGCGGCACCGGCACCCCCACCCCGCCTGGCACTGACGGCCGACGGGCTCCGCCGAGAGGTCCCGGCCCCGAAGGACCCGGTGGCGGCGGCGTTCGCAACCCTGGCGGCGGACGCAATCGACCTGGCCACGAGCGACGCAGAGGTCCGAGTGTGCGCGGCCGACGACTGCGGCTTGCGGTTCAGCGACGCATCACCCCGCCGCAACCGCCAGTGGTGCTCGATGTCCCGGTGCGGAAACCGCGCGAAGGCCCGGGCTCATTACGCGCGCACCGGTCCACAGGCAAGGCGAGATGTGCACAACCCAAGCTAGCCGGCGCCTTCCCTGCCGGTTTCCGTCGTGTTCGGCCGATACGCTGGAGACGGGGGGCGCCCCCGCGGCCCCCACCCGCTTCTGACTCCCCACCCGCTCTGTGTTGCCCCGCCAATCACGCGAGATGCCCGCCCAATCACGTGAGATGCCTCGCCGATCACGCGAGATGCCTCGCCAATCACGCGAGTTCGGCCTCCAATCACGCGAGTTCGGCTTTCGAGCACGCGGGTCGAGGTTGCGCTCACGCGAGTTCGGCCCTCGCATCCCGCCGCCCCGGGCATGGTCAGAGGCGAGGCCTCACGCCCGGCCCTTCGCCGCGGACCAACGCCCGATACACCCGCGGATGCGCCCGAAGCCACACGTTGAGCTTCCCGATCCACCGCATGTGCACCGTCCGCAGCCCAGCCGGCATCGGCGTCGCCGACACCCGCACCGCAGAAGCGAACCGCGCGAACCGCCGCTCGTCCCGCGGTGTCCACTGTAGACCGAGATGCTCCCGGAATTCCGGCGGCAGCGTGGCCCGGATCAGGAACATCTGGATCCGCGCATGCCACCGCCACCACGAGTCCGGCAACCAAGAAACCGGCTTCGGAACCGTCCGGATCGTCTCGAAGAGCTGCTCGATCGTCGGATTCACCGAAAACCCTGCCACCATCGAGTCGTAGTACCGCTCGAAGGCCGCCCAGTCCGGCGGCAGATCACGCTCGCGCACACCCAGCATCCGCCCGATGTCGCACATCTGCGCGTAATACTCCTCAAGCTCCGATGTGGACAGACCACGCCCGAAAAACCGTTGCGCGTCAACCGGAACCTTCACCAACGTCGCATGCACCCACGCATACGCGGCCGGGTCCAACGCGCTGTACCGCCGCCCGTCCGCCACGCCCGTGAACGTCCGGTGCAACGCCCGCAACCGCGCCGCTTCCACCCGCGCCCCCGCCTCGCCGCCGTAGACGTAGATCGACAGCGACGCGCCCGTCCGCATCAACCGCGTCCACGGGTCCGACCGGTAGTCCGAATGATCGCGCACCCCCGCCGCGACCACCGGGTGCGCCACCTGCAGCACCAGGACCTGGCCGGCCAGCAGACCGTCGCGGAAGTCGCCGAAGTACTTCCACGCCGCCGTGCCGCGGACTACCGGGCGGGCCATCAAGCTCCGCGGAGCAGCATCATCAGCGGCTCGGCCACCGGCGTGTCCGTCTCGCCCGTCGCCAACCGGCGCAGCTGCAGTCCCGCGATCAGCGCCACCACCGGCCCGGCCAGCCGGGCCGGGTCGGGGACGCCCAGCGCGCTGAGGATCGTCACCGCCAGCTCGTCGTACGCCGCGAAGCACCGCGAAGACGCTTCCTGCAGCTCGGGGTCGCGCGCGGACTGGAGGTACAACTCGTGGGCGCCGAGCTCGTCCGCGCCGAACGGCAGCTGTGCGATCACGTGCTCCACCACCGAAGCCGCTTGTTCGACCGACAGACCCGCCGAGCGGTAGCCGTCGACGATCGCGCCGAGCTTCGCCGTCTCCTCTTCGACGAACAGCAGCATCGCTTCGCGCAGCAGCGCCGTCTGGCTGGGGAAGTGGTAGGTCAAGGTACCGAGGGAGACACCCGCGGCGGCGACGATCCGGCGGTTCGTCAGCCCGCCGACCCCGTGTTCGCCGACTACGGTCAGCGCGCCGCGCAGGATGGCCTCCCGCGTGCTCACCAGCTTGTCGCGGGATGCCGCTCCGGCCACCGTTCGACCTCTTCCAGTTGCGCGGCAAGCGAAATCAGCCGCTCCTCGGCGTGCGACGGGCCGAGCAGCTGCGCGCCGAGCGGCAGCCCGTCCGCCGTCTGCCCGGCCGGGACGTTGACCCCCGGCCAGCCCAGCACGTTCCACGGCCAAGCGTACGGGCAGGCGGCGATCATGGCCTGGTCGGTCTCCCAGCCGGACAGCCCGTCGAACGTGCCGATCGGCGGCGGCGGGGTCGCGGTGGTCGGGGTGAGCAGCACGTCGACGCGGCCGAACACCGAACCGATCCGGCGGTGCAGGCCCGGCTCGAGCGCGCGGGCCAGCCGCAGCGCCGGGCCGGCCAGCAGGCGGCCGTGGCCGGCGTTGCTGCGCGTGCGCGGGTCGAGCCCGGCCCGGTCGGGCACCCGCAGCGTCCAGTCGCGGACGCCGGTGAGCGACCGCGGCAGGAACGTCAGCCCGATCAGCCCGTAGTCCGGCTCGACCTCGACGATCTCGTGCCCCAGCCCGGCCAGCGATTCGGCCAGCCGTCGCACGTTCGCCTCGACGACCGGGTCGAGCCGGGTCTTCGTCGCGGTGAACGGGATCCGCGTGGACAGCCCGATCCGCAGCTTCCCTGGCTCGCGCCCGGCCGCCGCGCGGAACACGCCGGACGTCCCGGCGGCCGCGTCGAGCAGCAGGGCGGCGTCTTCGACCGTGCGGGCCAGCGGGCCGAGGACGGTGAGGCCGTGGAACAGCTCGTCCCCGGTCGGGATCCGGCCGCGCTGGGTCTTGATCCCGACCAGCCCGGTCCACGCGGCCGGGATGCGCACCGAACCGGCGCCGTCGGACCCGAGCGCGGCCGCGATGACCCCCGACGCCACCGCGGCCGCGCTCCCGCCCGAAGAACCCCCTGGGGTGTGGCCGGTGTGCCACGGGTTGCGCGTCACGCCGAAGGCCGGGCCTTCGGTGAACGGCCACTGACCCAGCTCGGGGGTGTTCGTCTTGCCGATGATCACCGCTCCGGCCTCGCGCAGCAGCGCGACCGCGGGCGCGTCGGCCGTCGCGCACGGGAATTCGCCGGGGCAGCCGAAGGACGTGGGCAGGCCGGTGAGGTCGACGTCGTCCTTGATCGCGACCGGCACGCCGAGCAGGGGAGCGCGCTCGCCGTCGGCCAGGCGCCGGTCCGCGGCCACGGCTTCGGCGAGGGCGTCGTCGTCGCGGAGGTGTTTGAACGCGTTGAGCGTGGCCTGGCTCGCGTGCGCGCGCCCGAGCGCGGCCGCGGTGAGCTCGGCGGAGGTGACCTCGCCCGCGGCGAGCTGCGCGGCCTGGGCGGTGAGGCCCGTGAAGTCGAGGCTCGTAGCGGTCATGGTGGCCCCCGAAGGTTCTCGTTCGTTCGAACGAACGCTACCGGATACCGACGGTTTCCGGCTAGTCCCCGATGAGTTTCCGCGACCGCGGCCGTCTACCCCACCGACGACTACGTGAGGAGAAACCATGGCCACGGTGCACGCGGGGATGAGCATGTCGCTGGACGGCTTCGTCGCCGATCGCCACGGCGGCACGGCCCGGCTGTCCGACCCCACCGCGTCGACCGGCAGCGCGTGGATGACCGACCTGATCCGCGAGACCGGCGCGGTCGTCCTCGGCCGCCGCTCGTTCGCGATGGCCGAGGACCCGGACTGGTACGCCGACCACTACGAGTTCCAGGTCCCGATCTTCGTCGTCACCCACAGGCCGCCGGCCGTGCTGCCCGCCCGGAACGAGAACCTCAGCTTCACCTTCGTCACCGACGGAATCGCTTCGGCGATCACCCAGGCGCGGGCGGCCGCGGGGGAGCGGGCGGTGAAGGTGATCGGCGCGAGCGTGGTCCGGCAGGCCGTGCGGGCCCGGCTGGCCGACGAGGTGCACGTCCTGATCGCTCCGGTGCTGCTCGGCGCCGGGCTACCGCTGTTCGGTGACCCCGAGCTCGACGGCGTCACGCTCCGGCGGATCGGCGTCCGCGAGGTCGGGCCGGTCACCGAGCTTCGCTTCGAGGTGCTTTAACCCCATATAGTGGTTAGAAAGCCGAGCCTGGAGGGCCGATGACGTTCGACTTCGCCGGATTCCCCGACGCCGCACTGGCCGCGATCCCCCGGGTCGACCTGGGCGGCTGGCCGACCCCGCTGCAGGCCGCGCCGCGCCTCGGGGAAGCGCTCGGCCTGCGGAACCTCTGGCTGAAGCGCGACGACGTCCACCCGCTCGGCGCCGGCGGCAACAAGCTCCGCAAGCTCGAATACCACCTGGGCGCGGCCCGGGAAGCCGGCGCGGACACCGTGATCACCTTCGGCGCGCTCCAGACCAACCACGGCCGCCAGACCGCCGCCGCGTGCGCGAAGCTCGGCCTGCGCTGCGAACTCGTGCTCACCGCGAAGGTGCCACGCGACGGCGAGGCGTACGAACGCAGCGGAAACCTCCCGCTGGACAGGCTCTTCGGCGCGACCGTCCACGTCTGCGCGGACGGCGAAGAGACCGGCCGCACGTACGACCGTCTCGTCGCCGAAGCCGCCACCGAGGGGCGGAAGGTCTTCACCGTGCCGGTCGGCGGCTCCAACGACCTCGGCGCGCTCGGGTACGTCCGAGCGACGCTCGAACTCGCGAAGCAGCTGGAAGCACGCGGCATCGAGCGCGCCCACCTCGTCGTCCCGCACGCCAGCGGCGGCACCGCGGCCGGGGTGACGCTCGCCGCCGGGCTCCTCGGGAACCTCGGTGTCGGCATCGCCTGCGTCAGCCACCCGCTCGACGAGGCCACGGAGAACCTCCACGACCTCGTCGACGGCGCGGCCAAGCTCCTCGGCGTCGAACCGCCGCCCTTCACGCACGCGAGGCTCGGCGATTCCACGCTTGGCCCCGGCTACGGCATCCCGACCGACGCCGTCTGGGACGCCCTACGGCTCTTCGGGCGCACCGAGGGCGTGGTGCTCGACCCGGTCTACACCGGCAAAGTGGCCGCCGCGCTGGTCGAATGGGCCGGCCACTTCGCCTCGGACGACCACGTGGTGTTCCTGCACACCGGCGGCATGCCCGGCCTGTACGGCTACGCGCCCGAATTCGCGGCGGCCGTCGAAGGCTGATTCGAGCCGGGACGCCAGCCACAGCAGCGTGCCCAGCAGAGCGACGTCGGCGAGCAGCAGCAGCCGTTGCATGACGCCGATCGGGAAGGCGTCCGAGATCTCGCGGAACGGCCCCACGCCGGCTTCGGCGAGCCGCACGAACAGGAAGCTCAGCGCGAAGAGCGCGAACGCACCCGCGGTCAGCCGGATCGCGTGGACCAGCGCCGCGCGTTCCGGACGGCCCCGCAGCGGTTCCAGCAGCGAGATCGCCGCGCCGGGCAGGCTGCAGAAGGCGACCAGGCACGCGTAGAGGTGGATCTCGCCGCTCACCGGGTCCGGCGCCTCGGGGTAGCTGGCCGGGAAGACCGCGGCCGCGGCCAGCCCGAGCGCCCACAAGGCGAGCAGCAGCCGGGTGGTCCGCGACAACGGCACACCGGCGACCTGCAGCGCGCCGAGCACCGCGAGCGAGCCGATGGCCAGCGAGAGCACGCTCGCCGCGAGCATCCCCTCACCGCGATCGGTCACCGTGTAGCTCGACAGCGTGTCGTACACCGGATTGCGTGAGCTCACGACGTGCAGCACCACAGCGGTGAACAGGCCCCACCCGATCGCACCCAGCGCGACGAGCCGCCACGGTCTCGTCCGCTTCCCCGCTTCCGTCCCCATGCGCTCCAGGGTCTCGGGAAACGTGACCGCCCGTGATCAGGGAAGACCCTGATTAACCCCCGGGATTGAAGTCCACGAGGACGAGCGCCTGGTCGTCGTGCCGCTTGGGCCGTGGCCAGCGTTCGCCGTCCGGATCCTGCTTCTCGGCGGTGCGGACGGCGTCCAGCACGGCGTCGGGCCCGTCGGCGCGGGTCACCGCGAGCAGCTCGCGCCAGTCGAAGAGCTCGTACTGGTCGACGCCGATGGACACGCCGTCGCTGGCGAGCAGCACCGCGTCGACGTCGGCGCGGTGCCAGCTGCGCCGGACCGCGTGCGCGGCGGCACCCGGGTCGGCTTCGGCGACCCAGAAGCCGTCGTGGGCGTTGCGCCGGCGCCGGACGTCGGCGCCGGTCTGGAGCATCCCGCGCCGCCGCAGCCGGGCCAGCCGGTCGTCGGAGACGACGTCGACGCCGAAGCCGCCGAACCCGACGACCGGGCTGTCCGCCAGCACGAGCGCGTCGACGCGGTCATCGAGCCAGCGCACGGCGGCGACGGTGCTCGACGGCGAGCACTGCGGCCGCAGGTCGTGCTCGGCGGTGAGGGCGGCGATCGCGCTGGTCAGGACCTCGGTCAGGTCGGCTTCCGGTGCCGCTCGGAGGTCTTCGGCCAGGCGCCGGGCGAGCCGTTCGGCGTACCAGCCGCCTGGGGGCTGGTCTGGGTCCGACGAGGTGGCGCCGTCCAGGACGAGCACGGCGTTGGGCAGCACGACGACGTGGTCTTCGGTGGGGCGTGGGTGGCCGTCGGCGCCCACCCCGGCCCGTTCGGCGATCGCGATCTCGGGCATCACCCGACTGTACGTCGACCGTTCGGCGGCTTCGCGCTGAACCGGGGCGATCGGGTCGGAGGTGGCGTTCGCTGGGCGAGGTCGTGGTCCGGGCTTTGCTCGGGGCCCGCCACCCCGAAGCCCGATTGTGACTACGGACGGCAGTACCGCGTCAAGGCGGGAAAGATGCCTTGACCCGGTACTGCCGTCCGTGTTCTGGCTTCGGATCGGGGTTGCGGGGGGTGTGGGTGGAGTGCCGGTTCTGCTTCGGCCTTGCGGTCGCATTGGTCCGGCGGTTGCTGGATGCCCCTGACGGGGCGTTGATGGCATCGCGGCTGTCGCCGCGCGAGGCGCCGTGCGGCCGCCGAGCCCGCGTGGACACCTTCGCCGGAACCCGCCCCGCCCACCCTCGCGCGCCCTCCCTCCCTCGCGCGCCCTCCCTCCCTCGCGCGCCCGCCCTCCCTAAGGGGGCCATCCCCGGGTCCAGTCTATCCAGCGCCTCCGACGAAATGGCGCGAAAACCGCAGCTCAGCGCCGTTTGTCCACAGCCTGGCCGAGATGTGGACAGCTGGTCCCGGCAGTCTCGGCCCAGCCGGAAATCGGCCCCGGAAGCCAGCCCCAGAAGCCGGCGCCGGCCACGACATGTCAACCCGAGTTGACACCGACCGAATGTCAACGTAGGTTGACAACCATGACGGAAGCGACGGATCTGGCCGCCCGGGCAGGTGACCGCGACCCCCGCGTGGGGCTGCGCGCGGTCGCCGCGCTCAGGCGGCTGCTTGAACAACTGGAGGCCGTGCAGGTCCGCAGTGCGCGGGTGCACGGCTGGTCGTGGCAGGAGATCGCCGCCGAGCTGGGGGTCAGCCGGCAGGCCGTGCACAAGAAGTACGGGAGGCACTGATGTTCGAACGGTTCACCGCCGAGGCGCGGATGGCGGTCGTCGAGGCGCAGATCGTGGCGCGGGAATCCGGGTCGCCCGAGATCGGGCCCGCTCACCTGCTCGCCGGGCTGGTGAAGAGCGATGTCGCGGTGCTCACCGAACTGGGCGTCGCCACCGATGATATCGCGGCCGAGCTGGCCCGCACCCGGCGTCGCGGCGGGGTGAGCGATGCCGATGCCGAGGCGCTCACCGAGTTCGGCATCGATGTCGAGCAGATCGTCGAACGCATCGAGCAGGCACACGGCGAGGGCGCGCTCGCCGGACGGCTCGGCCCGGCCAAGCGCGGGCACATCCCCTTCACTGCGCAGTCGAAGAAGACCTTGGAACTGAGCCTCAAGGAAGCCGTCCGGCTGGGTGACAAGCACCTCGGCCAGGAACACATCCTGCTGGCCCTGGCGCAGCAGCGCGGCACCGACGACGTGCTCGCCCGGCGCGGGGCCGACTACCTCACGCTGCGCCGGGCCGTCCAACAGCGCAAGGCCGGTTAGCGATCGCGCCAGGTGGTCAGCGGCAGCAGTGCCTGGGTGAGCGGGCCGATGGCGAGGGCGTAGAGCACGGTGCCGACGCCGACGGTCCCGCCGAGCAGGAAGCCGGCCGCCACCACGGTGATCTCGATGCCGGTGCGCACCAGCCGGACCGACCAGCCGGTGCGCCCGGCCAGCCCGGTCATCAGGCCGTCGCGCGGGCCGGGGCCGAGGCGGGCGCCGACGTAGGTGGCGGTCGCCACGCCGTTCAGCGCGACCCCGCCGACCAGCAGCGCGATCTGCCACGCGAGGTCGTGCTGGTCGGGGAGGAACGCGCGGACGACGTCGACCACGACCGAGATGACCACGACGTTCGCGATGGTGCCGATCCCGGGCCGCTGGCGCAGCGGGATCCACAGCAGGAGCACGGCCACCGAGATCAGGCCGGTGACCGTGCCGAACGTCAGGCCGGTGCGCTTCATGACGCCCTCGGCCAGCACGCTCCACGGCTCGAGGCCGAGGCCGGCGCGGGTGACGAGGGCGACGCTGGCGCCGTAGAGCGTCAGCCCGGCCAGGAGCTGGGTGCTGCGGCGGACGGGGTCGCGGGTGATCCGGACGGGCCGGAGGTCGGTTTGAGCCACGTCTCCACTATCGCCGGGAAGTGGTCTGGTAAACCATAGCCAATTCCGGGATATTGGTCTTATGGAACCCGGGCTCCCGATCGGTGGACGGATATCAGGGCCGCGATTGGCCGTCATGCTGGGCTCGTGGCGGCAAGGTGGCTCCCGGCAGGGAGCCGCTGACCTGGCCGCGGCGATCGAGCTGCAGGTGCTGGACGGCCAGCTGCCGCTCGGCACCCGGCTGCCCGCCGAGCGCGAGCTGGCCGACGCCCTCGGCGCCAGCCGGACGCTGATCGGCGCGGCACTGGACCGGCTGCGGGAGAACGGGTTCGTCGCCAGCCGCCGCGGTGCGGGTTCGTGGATCGCCGCGCCCGGGCGGCGCCGCCGCGGCCCGCTCGCGCCGGTGCACGACGGCTCGATCGACCTCACCCACGCGTCCTCGCCCGCGATCCCGGGCACGGCCGCGGCGGTCGACGCCGCCCGCCTCCGGCTCGCCGGCCACCTGGGCGACCACGGCTACCAGGAGCGCGGCCTGCTCGCCCTGCGCGAGCGGATCGCGGCCCGCTACACCGAACGCGGGCTGCCGACGACGCCGGCGCAGGTCATGGTCACCAACGGCGCGCACCACGCGTTCGTGCTGGTCCTGCGGATGCTCGCCGGGCCGGGCGACCGCGTGCTGGTCGAGCAGCCGACGTACCCGAATGCCCTGGAGGCGATCCGGGCTGCGCACGCGATCCCGGTGCCGGTGGCACTGGACCCGAGTGGCGATCGCGGCTGGGACATCGCCGGGGTCGACGCGGCCCTGCGCCAGGCGTCGCCGCGGTTCGCCTACCTGGTCGTCGACTTCCAGAACCCGACCGGCCTGCGCCTGGACACCGACGGCCGCGTCCGGCTCGGGACCGTGCTGGCCCGTGCCCGGACGCCGGTCGTGGTGGACGAGACGCTCGTCGAGCTGGACCTGACCGGCGACCCCCGGCACGGGCCGCCGCCGCTGGCCGCGTTCGCCGGCGACCTGGCCATCTGCGTCGGCTCGGCGTCGAAGACACACTGGGGCGGGCTGCGGCTCGGCTGGATCCGCGCGTCGGAGGACCTGCTCGGCCGCCTGGTTTCCGCGCGCTACGCGGTCGACCTCGGGTCACCGGTGTTCGAGCAGCTCGTGCTCACCGAGCTGATGGCCGACGAGAGCCTGCTGGACCGCCGCCGCGAGGAGCTGCACGGCTACCGCGACGCGCTGGCCGGCGCGGTGCACCGGTACCTGCCGGACTGGATGTTCACGCTGCCGGACGGCGGCCTGTCGCTGTGGTGCCGGATGCCGGAGCCGGTGAGCTCGCGCCTCGCGGTGGCGGCGGCCAGCCACGGCGTTCAGGTGGCGCCGGGCTCGCGCTTCGGCGTCCACGGCGGGCTGGAGCGCTGGATCCGGCTGCCGTTTTCGTTGCCGCCGGACCGGATCGACGAGGCCGTTCGGCGGCTGAGCGCGGCCGAAGCCTCGGTGCGCGGCACGCCGGCTTCGCTCGACGCGCCCATCGCATGAACGAACCGGTGCGCTGGATGCGAGCCTGCTCCCAGGGATGGGCGGCGTTCATGTGCATCCAGCGCACCGGTTCGTCGTTCCACACTCCCGCTCACGGACGTGACCCCGTTCGCGGGTGCCGCGGCTTCCCGGCACAGCCCCTCGACGTGCCGGGAAGCCGGCGGCTCAGGTGCGCTCGCGGTACTGCGAGTCCTCGCTCGGCGCGGTGAGCAAGGGCTCCCGGAGCGCACCCGGTGTGGGTCCCGGCGCCGCGGGGCTCGCGCCCGTCCAGGCCGTCGTCGGCTTCCCGGAGCAGCTCGACGCGCAGGTAGCC